>JACFNV010000004.1:0-23298 GCA_019454675.1 Gammaproteobacteria bacterium
CGCCGGCCGAAGCTTGCGACATGGCTGAGGGCACGCCTGATGGTCTTGCGCAGCTTGCTCAGCAGGAAGCCGCTCGGGTCGAAGTAGGAGGCCGGGTTGTTGTTGACGTAGCTGTAGGGGTTGAGCGCCTGGGGGTTGAGGATGTTGCCGATGAGCGGATCCGGGCTCAGCATCCGGCCGAGCAGCGGATCCTCGACGCGCCCGCCCATGTGGACCAGGCGCACGCTGTCCAGGTGCTCGTGTCCGGTGAAGCCGCGCTCCACCCAATGATCATCGCCGTAGCGCAGGTCGGAGGGATCCGCGGCCCAGTTGGGCTGGCGGCGCTTGCCCCAGCTGTCGAAGCTCAGCAGCAGCAGCGGATCGCCGGTGCCTGCCGCCGCCACCAGCCGGTCGAGGCTGCCCTGGTGGTCGTGCAGCAGGTAGTAGGCCTCCAGCCCGTTGGGGGTGGTTTCCACCTGGCTGTACACCGCGCGTCCGTAGGCGAACACGGTGGCGCGATAGCGACGGGTGCTGCCCTCGGTTTCCACCTCGAAGTGCGGCCCGACGTAGTGGGTGCTCCGGGTGCGGCTCCCCGCCCGCTGTTCCTGCATGACCCGCGCGTGGTCGGGGCCATAGCCGAAGCGGACGTAGTCGGCGCCCTCGTTGATCTGCCGGGGCTGGTTGAAGCTGGTCCACGCCAGGGGCGAGCCCCCGCGGCGGACCATGTTGCCGTTGCCATCGTAGGCGTACTCGATGGTGCCGCGCACGCCGCCGGCGACCTTCGTGACGGCATGCGGACCCGCGCTGCCTCCCCCGTAGCTGAAGTGGCCGACATCGGACCTGGAGAGGATATTGCCGTCGCGGCTGTAGCTCAGTGCCAGCGACTGCATGCCGTTGCGCCTGGCTTGCACCAGGCGGTTCAGCGCGTCGTAGCCGAATTCCTCCAGATGGCTTGTGCCTGCGAGGCGGCTGCGCCGCGAGAGCAGGTTGCCGGTGGCATCCCACTCGTAGCTGTAGTCCTGGATGCTGATGGGATAGCCATCTGCCTCGCTGCGGATGGCCTGGAGGCGGCCGCTGGCCTGGTCGTAGGTGTTGTGCTCGACGAGGGCGCCATTGCCGAAGATGGCCTGGACGTCGTGGCCGCGTGCGTCCATCTCTCCCAGCGTGTAGATCGGGACCAGGCTGCCTGCCTCAAGGCTGATCGATTGCAGGTATCCGTTGGCGTGCTCGAAGCGGAACCTGGGGCGCCAGCCGATGGTTTCCGGATAGGTCATCGCCACCAGCTTGCCCTCGGGGCCATAGGCGAGGTCGGTCTGGTAGGTGTCGCTGCCGATGACGGTGACGGTGCGCAGGGGCAGGCCGTTGCTGCCGTAGAGGCGGTATTCCTCGAAGCGCTCGGCACCCGCCCCCATGGGCGCGCTGACCTTGTACAGCAAGCCGCGGCCCGATCCGGCGGCGGAGCGATAGCTCCAGGTGGTGGTCCCTTCCGCTGCGGTGCGCGAGACGAGCCGCCCGAGCTGGTCATAGCGCATGGTGGTGATGCTGGACGGGCTCCTGCCATCCGCCAGGCGCAGCACTTGCCCGAAGACATCGTAGGCGAGGCTGCGTTGCCCGGCGTCGGGATCGTCGGTGGCTACCAACTGGCCGCGCTGATCGTAGCTGGAGTACCGGGTGTGGCCTCCGGCATCGGTGATCGAGAGCAGCTGGCCGAGGGCGTCGTAGCCATAGGAGGCCGAGGTGCCCAGGGGCGCGTTGACCTGGATGACGCGGCCCGCGGCATCGTGGTGGTAGGTTGTCAGCTGCCCGCCCGGGTTGGTCTCGCTGGTGGCGAGCCCCGCGTAGGTATATCGGGTGATGGCTCCCGCCGGTGCCGATTCGCTGGCCGGGCTGGTGATCGACTTCGGCCTGCCGATCTGGTCGAAGCTGGTGCTGGTCCAGTAGATGCTGCCGGAGCCTTCCCTGAAGGGTACCGACTGGCGCAGCAGCCGGCCGAGCGCATCGTATTCGAAGAGCTCGTGGCTGGCCGTGCCATCGGCAAGCACCGCGGCATGGCCGACGACCTGCCCGAGCTGGTCGTGCTGGGTCTCGCTCCAGTAGCCATCGCTGCGCGTCTCCCGGATGACATAGCGGGCCGTCGCTGCCAGGCAGGAGCCACAGGCACCATAGCTGTACTGCGAGGCGCCGGTGGGGCGGGACTCCACCAGCAGGCGGCCAAAGTCATCGAACTGCCACCCGTTCGCCGTGCCCTGCGGATCGGAGCGGCCGGTTTCCAGGCCAAGCGCCTCGTTCCATGCGTGCCCGACGATGAAGTCCGCTTCGCCATCGATGAGCCTGGCCTCGCTGGTGGGGCGGCTGCCGCCGGCCGGATAGCCGAAGCGCACCACCCGCGCCGGCACGCTCCCGGCCACGTCGCCGCGGGTGACCGTGCTGGTCCTCCCCAGGTGGTCATAGAGATAACGGGTGCGCAGCTGCTGGGTGGGGTCGCTGGAAGACACATCGATCTCGCTGTCCAGGCGGCAGGTTCCCGGGTGGTAGCTCATCAGCGTGCTGCGGGTGAGGGTTCCCGCGCCGGAGACATCGTGGCTGGTGTCGATGCGCGTGGGCAGCGCCAGGCAGCCGCTGGCGGCGGAGACGGCATCGAAGCTGGTGTTGCGCGTGGTGCGGAAGACCCGTCCGGGGCTCATGGGCGAGCTGGTTTCCTCCACTTCCCTGGCGATGGCGCCGTGCGTGAAGTCCCAGTCGAGCGTGCGCTGGATGGAGCGCACCAGCTGGCCATGCTGCCCGCCATCCCGGTCCACCTCGTGGTGCTGCCTGAGCTCGCCCGACAGGTGCACGAAGTGCACCTGTCCCGCCGCATCCGGCACCGACGTCGGGGCGCTCTCCCAGCTCGATTCATGGACCGATACCGTGCTTTGCTGGTCGCGGACCGTGACTCGCCCGATGCGACCCACGAAAGGGAAGTCCTGGCGGAACTCGCTGGTGGTCTCGAGGCCGCTGCGCGAGTCCAGCACGCGCACCGTGGCGAAGCCGAGGAAGCCGCGCCCGAGCGCGTCGCGTCGGCCGCCGCCGTAGCTGTAGTGCAATTCGTAGCCCGCGTTGCTCTGCAGGCGGGTGAGGATCGGCAGCGAACCACCGCGCACCGGCCTGGTCTGCGCCGGGCTGCTTCCCGATACCTCGTAGCCGGGGAGCTGGCCGAGGGGCAGGTAGGACAGGCTCGTCCGGTTGCCAAGCCCGTCGCTGACCTCGCGCAGCAGACCCGGCTGCTGCATGCCGGCCTGTCCGCCGGGTTCCGCCGTGCGCGGATGGCGCAGGATGCTGGAGGGATGGAGTATCTGCCCCACCAGCAGGACATCGACCAGGCCATCGCCGTCGAAGTCGGTGGCCGCTGCCCGCACGTAGCCCAGGTTGCCGATGGGCAGCTCGATGACCGGCCCGTCCATGTCGATGCAGTTGCCCCGCGACAGATAGACCTTCCACGAGTTGCCCTTGTCGGGCTGCAGGATGTCGGCCCGGCCGTCACCGTCATAGTCCAGTGCGATGGTCAGGCCGGGCCTTGGCATGTCGACCGGGGTGGAGCATCCCTGCACCTCGAGCACGAGGTTTCCGCCGGTTGCGCGACCACGGCTCAGGAAGGTCTGCCAGCCGCCGTCTGCATGGCGCAGCACATCCGCCAGTCCGTCGCCGTTGACATCCAGCACCAGCACGTTGCCATCGATTGGCGCGGCACTGAACCTGACCATCGCGGTGGGGTCGAAGCCCCGGCCATGCGACAGGAAGGCCTCCCAGGCGTAGCTTCCGTCCGGCCTGGAGGAGCGCGCCAGGAGCAGGTCGCCACGGCCGTCACCATCGAAATCGGCACTCAGGAGGCGGGTGGCATTGCGCGACAGCAGCTTGAGCGGGGCGGCGACGGCCGGCAGCCCGGCGGTCTGTTCGGCGGCGAATGCGCCGCCGGTGTTGCGCCGGAAATAGGCCTGCCCGTCGCGCAGATAGACGAGGTCATCGAGGCCGTCGCCATCGATGTCGAGGACCACCGTGCCGGTGGACCATGGCACGCCGGTATTGCGCACGCTGAAGCTGCCACCCGGTACGGCGGGAGATTGGTACACCAGCCAGTTGGGCCCCTGGGTGGTGCCGAGCATGAGGTCGTCGAGACCATCGCCGTCATAGTCGATGACGAGTGCCACGCTGGTGGCGTTGTAGTTGTTGCTGATGGGGACCGCGGGCAGGAAGCCGCCGCTTTGCGGATCGGACGGCCGCACGCCCCAGCGACCGGTGCCGGTCTGCGTGAAGAAGTCGGTTGCGCCATCGCCATTGAAATCGCCCACCAGGTCCAGCGGGAACACGGCGACCGGCGTCTGTTCGGTGACACGCTCAGGTGGTTCCTCCGTCCAGTGGAAGGTGGTGGGCGGCAGGCAGTCGTGGGGACCGCATTGCGTGATGCTGGCAAGCAGGCTCCTCATGGCCCCGGTCGTGGCGGGTGGCAGGTAGGACAGCGCGTAGTGGTGGACGCGGGTGAAGCCCGCGCCCTTGTCGTGGGCATATTCGATGCCCGAGAGGCGCTGCGAGTCGCTCCAGGGCAGGCCCCAGATGAAGCCGTTGCGCTCGTCCCCGGCCGGGCGCGGCTCCCAGGCAAAAGCCAGGCGGTAGCGCGCCTGTGCGGGAGACTCGCCGGGACCGATGGTCCAGAGGATCTCGACGGGACGGTATTCGCCCGTGCTGCTGTTGCTGGTGTAGCGGAAGCTCATGCGTTGTCCGAAGCGGTCCCGCACCTCGCTGAGCGCCCAGACCCGCACGGTACCGCCGGGGGCCACCTCCAGACGGGAGCCGGCATCGCCGCCGTAGGCGTAGACGAGCCCGTCCGGACGGTGCAGCTCGAACGAGCGCGGGCCCTGGCCCTGGCTGCCCGACGAGATGATGACCTCGTACTCATGGACCTCGGTGCGGTACCTGGTGCCATTGGCGCCGTAGCTGCCGGCGGTCAGCAGCAAGGGCTGTCCGTCGAGGCAGAAGCGGTCTTCGGCGGAGAAGCGCACGCCCTGCACGCGGCCATCGAGCGCTTGCGTCAGTGGGCAGCGGATGATCGCGGAGAAGCCCGTCAGCGACCAGCCGGCCCCCGCTTCACCGCGGGGAGACTGGCTGTTGTACTCGAGCGCGATCGCCGGGCGCAGCCCGTTCATGCCGCTGGCAACCTCGATGGGGATGCTGTAGACAAGGGCGCCGGTGGGGCTGACGTCGAAGTCCCCGGCCAGCCTGCCGACCGCCGTTGCGGCTGCCGCGCTGCCGGCCGCAGCGCAGAAGGCCATGGCCAGCACGATGTTCCGCCATTCCGGTGATCCCATCTCGCCCTCCTCCCCCATTCCCGGTGCAAGTCGTGGCCTGCATCAAAGCAGCCGGTGGCGGGAGCGGCGAGACGGCAAAGCGCGGGCTTGTCGCGGATATGGCCCTGGCAGCGATAAGCGGGCGATCGGCAGGGAAAGCCCTGCGCTGCGTGGCCCCGGGTGCATCGGGCATAATGTCGGCAGGATCCCGCAACACGGCAGGCACGCCTGCCCGGCGGGGAAGATCGTGGACTGGATTCCTTGGAGAGATGACTATGCCGGTACGCACCAGGCAGGTGGCATGGATGCTGGCTTCATGCATGGCGTTCCTGTTGCCGATGACGGCCCCCGCGGCTGCCGAGCTCGGCTACACCTATGCGGAGGCGGGCTATGCCCGCATCGACTTCGACGATTACGGCGATGGCAACGGCTTCGTGCTGGGCGGGTCCTATGCGCTCAACCGGAGCTTCCATGCCGTCGGTGGCTATGAGCGGGCCGATCTCGACCACGGCGCGGATTACAGCGCCTTCAACATCGGCCTGGGTGTCAACGTACCGCTGCGCTACGGCCTGGACCTGGTTGCGCGGGCGCGCTTCATCAGCGCCGACGTGGACCAGCCCGGTGATGATGACGAGACCGGCTTCAGCATCGAGGGCATGGCCCGCGTGCTGGTCAATCCGCAGCTGGAGCTCAACGGCGGCCTCGTCTACGAGGATGTCTTCGACAGCAACACGGCGCTGGAGCTGGGTGCCGTCTACGAGATCGCCAGGAATGTCTCCTTGCTGGCCGGGGCCGGCCTATCGAGCGATGTCACCCGCTTCAACCTCGGCCTGCGCCTCTACTTCCAGCCGTCCGGCTGGCGCTGAGCGCTCCCGGCGCAGCCGGGAAGGGGCCGCGCAGCAGCTCGAATGCCCGCGCGATGCCGAGCAGCTGCGCATCGCCACCCATCGGGCCATCGAGGCCCAGGCCCACGGGCAGGCCGGCTGCCGTGAGGCCTGCGGGCACCGTCAGGCTCGGGATCCCGGCAACGCTCTGGTGCAGGGTGTTCTGGATGATGGTGCCGGCGAGGCTGGCTGGTCGGCTGGTGGCCTCGGTGAGGCCGGCATCCGCGCCAGCCGGGCGTGCTGCCACCGGCGTGGTGGCATAGACCAGGGCCGCCACGCCGTGCTGGCGGAAGTGCCCGGCCAGCATCTCCTGCAGGCGCGGCCGGTGCACGGCCATCGCCTCGTCATAGGCCCGCTGCATGCCCACCAGGGCGGCGCTGTCCGCAGCGCGCGGGCGGAAGCGCGATGCAGCCAGCGGCAGCGCGATGCCGGCCTCGATGTCCTCGATGCCAAGCGTGGTGCCCCGCCGCAGCAGGTAGCCCGGCAGATCGCGGATCACCTCGTAGCCGGAGATGATCCACGCTGCGCGGACAACCAGCTGTTCCAGGCCGGGTAGCTCGGTGTCGATGACCGTTGCACCGCCTGCCCTCAGCAGCTCGATGCTCGCATCCAGCACCTCGCGGGTGCCCGCGTCGAGCCCCTCCTCCAGGTAGCCGCGGGGACGTGACAGCCGCAGGCCCTCGAGCGCCACGACGGGCAGCGGGTAGCACTCGCCCGCCAGTGCCTGGTCGAGCAGGTGCAGATCGGCGATGCAGGTCGCCAGGATGCCCACCGAGTCGCGGGTGACCGTGGGCGGGATGATGCCGTCGCCCGGATAGCGCTGGAAGGATGGCCGGTACCCCGCGATCCCGCAGCGCGAGCCCGGCATGCGCACCGAGCCGTTGGTGTCGGTGCCGAGCGCTGCCGGCACCAGCCCTGCGGCGACTGCCGCCGCCGAGCCGCTGCTGCTGCCGCCGGGCGAGAGCCCTTCGCCCCAGGGGTTGCCGACATTGCCGAAATGGCGGTTGGTGCCGTCACCACCCAGTGCCAGCTCGTAGAGGTTGGCCTTGCCGGCGATCAATGCTCCTGCCTCGCGCAGTCGGCTGACGACCCCGGCATCCTGCCTGGGCACGTCGCGGGCCAGTGCGGGGGTGCCGGCGCTGGTCGGGTAGTCGCAGGTGTCGATGTTGTCCTTCACCAGCACCGGCACGGCTTCCAGCAGGCGTGCCGGCTCGCCGCGATCGCGCCGCTCGTCTGCCGCCCGGGCAGCAGCCAGCAGCCACTCGCCATCCTGGCTGATGACGGCATTGAGCGGGCGGCCGGCTTCGCAGCGACGCAGGATTTCGCGTGCCACGTCCACGGCACCGAGATCGCCTGCGGCGAAGGCAGCCGTGATGGCTCCGGCGGTCGGGGGCAGGTTGATCCGGTGCGTCACCCGGGGGCTCCCGCGACATCGTGGACAGGCACAGTCAATCACAACTGCCGGTGTCCCGCCACCGGATATCATGGGCACGGGCACGAGGGGCGGTTCATGACCATCCATGCATTCATATCCCGGTCGGCCGGCGTGCTGCTTGCCGCAGCCATGCTGGTGCTTGCCGGCTGCAAGCCCGAAGCATCCGGTCCGCCGCGGACGGATGTAATCGTCGTCGGCGCCGGCATGGCCGGTCTCGCCGCCGCGATCGAGGCGGCGGCCGGCGGGGCGCGGGTGACGGTGCTGGACAGCAACTCGGTGGGTGGCGGGCATGCCATCCTGGCCAGCGGCTTCTCGCTGGTCGGTACCCCGCTGCAGGAGCGGATGGGCTACCGGGACGATGTGGAGACGGCCGTCGCCGACATCCTCGCCTGGGGCGAGGATGCCGATCCGTGGTGGGTGCGTCGCTACGTCGAGGCTTCGCGCCCCGAGGTCCACGACTGGCTGGTTGCCAGGGGCGTGCAGTTCGCGATGATCCTGCCCAACCCCGAAGATTCGGTGCCCCGCTTCCACCTGCCGCGCGGTGCCGCCGCGGGGGCGGTTCTCCCCGTCCTGCGCGAGGCCCTGGCCAACGAGCGGATCAGCTTCATCTGGAACCACGAGGTGAGCGGCCTGCTGCACGATGCGTCGGGCGTGAGCGGCATCCGTGCGCGCGACCTGCGCGGTGGCGGGGAGCTCGAGCTGCACGCCGCCGCGGTGATCCTCGCCAGCGGCGGCTTCGAGAGCAACGACAGGCTGGTGCGCGAACACTGGCCGGCGGCACGAGCGGTGCCCGATCCGCTGTACGTGGGTGCGGGGCACTTTGCCACCGGGGGCGGCCTGCAACTGGCGAGCGATGCCGGGGCGGCGCTGGTGCGCATGGATCGCCAGCTGGTCTACGTGACCGGCATGCCCGATCCGCGGGATGCGGCGGGCCGGCGCGGCCTGCTGGTCCTCAACCCGGCGGCGATCATGGTGGATGGCAGCGGCCGGCGCTTCATCGACGAGGCGGGTGCCTCGAAGGATATCGAGGCACTGGTGCTGTCGCGCAGTCCCGCCACCTACTGGCTGGTGTTCGACGAACCCGCCCGCGCACAGCTGATGATCCGTGGCGGGCCGTGGCTCGATGCCGGAACCATCGAGCGGGAGATCATGGCCGATCCCGCATTGGTCAGCCGTGGCGGGGACATCCGCGCGCTGGCCCTGGCGGCGGGCCTCCCCGCCGATGGGCTGGCGGCAACGGTGGCGCGCTACAACCGTTTCGTCCGCGAGGGCGAGGATGCGGACTTCCGGCGCTTCGGCGGCGCCACGGCCGGCCGCCTGCCGCCGTTGCTCGATACGCCGCCGTTCTACGCCATCCAGCTGTTCCCGATGACGCGCAAGAGCATGGGCGGCGTCGCCATCGACCACCAGACACGAGTGCTCGATGCGGCGGGCCAGCCCATCCGCGGGCTGTATGCGGCCGGCGAGGTGACGGGCATCGCCGGAATCAATGGCAGCCACGGCGGCAGCGGCACCTTTCTCGGGCCCTCGTTGCTGCAGGGGCGCATGGCCGGACAGGCTGCTGCCGCCATGCTGGCGCCCGGTCGTGGTGTCGTGACACCACTTGCCACCGCACTGCGCACACCCGCTACGGTCCCGCCGGATGATCCCGCGCTGCTCGATGGACGGCTGGCCGCCGATGAGCCGGGTTTCTGGCATTTCAGGCAGGTCCACCGCATGGTCGTCCAGCGCGAGCTGGCCTGCGGCGATTGCCACCGGGCAGCGTGGCCACCCGGTCCGGCGCGGACGCGCGAACAGCAGCTGCTGCAATTCGAGGCCTGTACGCGCTGTCACTGAAGCAGAGGCGGGTTTCCCGCCTGTTCCACAGCGCAAAAAAAAGAGCCCTGCGGGGGAGCAGGGCTCGTTCATCGCCCGGCGCGGACGTCCCCGGGTCGCTTGGGGGAGGGGATATGACCCGGTGAGGGTGACGTCCGGCCGGTTCTTTCCCGATGATCGGTCAGAGCATGGCGCCCAGGATCAGGACGGGAAGCGTCACCGCGATCAAGGCGATCGTCATGCCTTCAAGCCGCTCGAACATGCCGAGGCTGCAGTGGTTGTTCATGTCCCGTCTCCTTCCTGTCATCCGCTCGTCTTTTCAATCCACGATGCCAATCTAGCGACTGCGGGGCACGACTTCCTTTCATCGCGGTAACACTTTGTACCAAGTTGTAACATCTCTGATTTCCCAGGTATTTTCCGCAGGCTGGCGATCATGGCACCTTGCCGTGCCGCACGCCGGGCCTCCTGCAGCAGCCCGCTGCTCCTCGAGCTCCGCTCAGGCTTCGGCGGAGAAGAAGGCGCCGCGCGAGTGGCTGAAGATGATGCCGAGGAAGCGCGCGCCGACGAGCCACGTGCCCCCGGCCGGCTCCCTGCGGATGTTGATGACCTGGGCGACGGCATCCCAGCCCGCCCCCTTCAGCTTGAGGATGCTTCGCGGCGGGAACGGCTGCTGCGCCACGAAGCGGATGCCGGCCGGCGAGATGTCGCGGGAACGGGCCGCGATGGGCGTGCCGGGCCAATGGCAGAAGACCTGCAGCTGCTGGTCCCTTGGCAGGCGCTGCATGAGACGCTGGTCGTCGCCGGCAGCTGCGCGGGATGGCGGCATGGCCAGCGGGCTGTCGCAGCGCTGGCAGCGTGCATCCGGGCGTGTTTCCGGATGCCTCGGACAGGGCGCCCCGCAGAACAGGCAGCCCCCGTCCGCCGGTGCAGGCTTGCCCTCGTGGCTATCCGTGTCCGTGGCGGGTCGGGTTCCTGCCTGCCTGCGGCTGTCGGCGAGCCTGGCGCCGAGTTCGCGGTCGTAGCGTGCCCGCCGATCCGGATCGCTCAGCACGGCATAGGCCTCGTTGATCAGGGCGGCATGCCGATGGCTGCCACCCAGGTCCGGGTGCAGGCGCATGCGCTGCATCAGCGTCCGGTAGCTGGCGCGGATGATCTCCGCGGGCGCGCCTGGCTGCACCTGCAGGATGCGGTAGTGATTGCGCCGGTTTCGCATCCGGCAAGCCTAGCCCGGCGGGCGGGCGCCTTTCTGTGGCTGTCTTCGCGATTCCGGCGCGCCGTTACACGGAGCCTTAGGCCCCGGCGGATTCCCGGCGGGCCTGGAAGTCGGTACGCAGCGCCTTGTAGGTGAGGCGGAACCAGGCCGCGCCCAGGCCACCCGCCACGAAGTTGGCGGTGGCTGCGGCGATGAAGATGCCGACCAGACCGAAGAGGTGCGAGAGCAGCCAGGCCAGCGGTGCGTACACGGCGATGGTGCGCGACAGCGAGACGAACATCGCGGCTATGGGCTTGCCGAGCGCATTGAGCGCGCCGTTGACGGTCATGGAGATGCCGAAGGCCGTGTAGCTGATGGGCACGATGCGCAGCTGCAGCAGCGCGGCCTCCCTGGCATCGGGCTCGAGGTCGAAGAGCCGGGTCAGCAGGTCGGCCGCCAGGAACATCACCGCGGCCACGCCGAGCCCGTAGGCCAGCGAGAAGCGGAAGGCGAAGCTCGCGCCTTCGCGCACGCGGTCCAGCCGCCCGGCGCCGAAGTTCTGCCCGGTGAAGGGCGTCATGGCGGCCGACAGCGCCATCAGGATCATCAGCATCAGGCCCTCGATGCGGGCCGCCATGCCGAAGCCGGCCACCGCGCCCTGCCCGAAGCCGGCCACCTGGCTGGTGATGAAGGCGGTCGTCAGCGGCGCCACCAGGCCGCTTGCCAGCGATGGCAGGCCGACATGCAGGATGCGCCGCCAGGAGTCGCCGATCAGCCGCGGCATGAAGTGGTGCAGGCTCACCAGCCGCTCGCCGTACATGACGAAATAGACCGAAGCGCACATGGTGATGGCATTGGAGACCACGGCGCCGAGCGCCGCGCCCTCGATCTCCATGCGCGGGAAGCCGAACAGCCCGAAGATCAGCACCGGATCGATGATGATGTTCAGCACTGCCGATGTCGTCATGATCAGCGCCGGCCGGATGGCGTCGCCGAGCGCGCGGAGCACCGAGTTGGCGATCATCGGCGCCACCATGAAGACACCGCCCCAGTAGTAGATCCGCATGTAGCGGTGGATCATGGGCAGGGTGGTTTCATCGGCACCCAGCAGGCGGAACAGCGGGTCGATGCTGAGCAGGCCGGCAACCAGCACCACCAGGGCGCTGGCCACCGCCAGCAGCATGGCGTGCCCGGTGATGCGGCGGATGTCGTCGCGCTTGCCGGCGCCGAAGAGGCGGGAGACGATGGAGGAGGTGCCGGTGCCGAGCGCCATGGCGATGACGCCCATCATGAAGCTCACCGGGAAGGTGAAGCTGATCGCCGCCAGCTGCTCGGTGCTGACGCGGGCGATGAAGAAGGCGCCGACGACGTTGTTCATCACCACGGCGATCATGCCCAGCGCCATGGGGATCATCAGCGAAAAGATGTTGCTGCTGACCCGCCCTTCCGTGAGCAGGCTGCGCTTGCTGGCGGGCGGCTTCACGTACCGTCCGCGGCGTCCACGCCGGCGATCGCCAGGTACTTGATGTCGAGGTATTCCTCGATGCCGTACTTCGAGCCCTCGCGGCCGATCCCCGACTCCTTGATGCCGCCGAAGGGGGCGACGGTGGTCGATACCATCCCGGTGTTGAGCCCGACCATGCCGTACTCGAGCGCCTCGGCGACGCGGAAGCTGCGGCCGAGGTCGCGGGTGTAGAGATAGGCAGCCAGCCCCGACTCGGTGTCGTTGGCCATGCGCAGCGCCTCGGCCTCGGTCTCGAAGCGGAAGATGGCGGCCACCGGGCCGAAGGTCTCTTCCCGTGCCAGGCGCATGGCCGGCGTGGCCCCGGTGAGGATGGTCGGCTCGAAGAAGCTGCCGCCGAGCGCATGGCGCCTGCCGCCGGCGACGAGGCGCGCACCGCCGGCCAGCGCATCGGCGATATGCGCCTCGACCTTGGCCAGCGCCCGCGCGTCGATCAGCGGCCCCTGGTCGGTGTCGCCCTGCAGGCCGTCGCCCACGCGCAGGCGCGCCACGGCCTCCCGCAACCGCTGCACGAATGCATCGTGGATGCCGGCCTGCACCAGGATGCGGTTGGCGCAGACGCAAGTCTGCCCGGTGTTGCGGAACTTGCTGGCCATCGCGCCGGCCACCGCGGCTTCGATGTCGGCATCGTCGAAGACGATGAACGGGGCATTGCCGCCCAGCTCCATGGAGGTGCGCTTCACGGTGGCGGCGCACTGGGCAAGCAGCAGCTTGCCCACCGCGGTGGAGCCGGTGAAGCTGAGCTTGCGCACCAGCGGGCTGGCGGTGAGTTCCGCGCCGATTGCCGCCGCGGGCCCGGTGATGATGTTGAACACCCCGGCGGGTACCCCGGCGCGGCAGGCGAGCTCGGCCAGCGCCAGCGCCGAGAAGGGCGTCTGCAGCGCCGGCTTGGCGACGAGCGTGCAGCCGGCCGCCAGCGCCGGTGCGAGCTTGCGGGCGATCATGGCGGCAGGGAAGTTCCAGGGCGTGATCACCGCCACCACGCCCACCGGCTGCTTGATGACGAGGATGCGCCGGTCCGCGCGCTGGCCGGGCACCACGTCGCCATAGGTGCGCCTGGCCTCCTCGGCAAACCATTCCACGAAAGATGCCGCGTAGCGGATCTCGCTGCGTGCCTCCGCGAGCGGCTTGCCCTGCTCGGCGGTCATGATGCGGGCGAGGTCCTCCAGGTGCTCCAGCATCAGCGCATGCAGGCGCTTGAGGATGGCGGCGCGCTCGCCGGCGGGCCGCGAACGCCAGGCCGGCAGCGCGGCATGGGCCGCCGCGATGGCGCGGCGTGCCTCGCTGCCAGCCATGCCGGGCACCGTGCCGAGCGGCCTGCCGCTGGCGGGATTGGCGACCTCGATGGTGGCGCCCGAGTCCGCATCGCTCCAGCGACCATCGATGAGGCACTGCCGGCGCAGGAGCAGGGGGTCTTTGAGCTGCATGGCGGGTCGTCGTGGCGGGGTGTGCTGCGGGTGGCAGCCGTGGTCGGCTGACCGTGGCTGCCGGCGCCTATAATATCGGAAACCACACCGGCAGCCCCGGGGAGTCCCGCACGTGAAGTTCGCCAGCTTCCGCATCCACGGCGTACCTGCTTATGGCCTGGTCACCGATGATGGCCTGCGCCCGGTGCCGGCACCGGTGGCCGCCTGCTATCCGGACCTGCGTGCCGCGCTTGCCGCAGGCGCGCTGCCGCTGGTGGCCGAGGCAGCCCGGCACGGCCCGCAGTGCCTGGGCCTCGACGAGGTGGCGCACGAGCCGGTGATCCCCAACCCCGGCAAGATCCTCTGCGTCGGCGTCAACTACCTGGCCCATATCCGCGAGATGGGGCGCGAGCCGCCGGCCCATCCGGTGCTCTTCGTCCGCTTCCCCGACACGCTGGTCGGCCACGAGCAGCCGCTGGTGCGCCCTGCGGCCTCCACCCACTACGACTTCGAGGGCGAGCTGGCCTTCGTCATCGGCCGCCGGGCACGGTATGTGTCGGTGGAGCGGGCGCTGGAGCATGTGGCGGGCTATGCCTGCCTGATGGATGGCTCGCTGCGCGACTTCCAGCGCCAGACCTCGCAGTTCACCGCGGGCAAGAACTTCCCGGCCAGCGGCGCCTTCGGTCCCTGGCTGGTCACCAGCGAGGAGATTCCCGATCCCGCGGCACTGCAGCTGGAGACGCGCCTGAACGGCACGGTGATGCAGCAGGCGCCGGTCGGCGACATGCGCTTCGGCGTCGCCGAGCTGCTGGCCTATGCCTCGACCATCACGCAGCTCGAGCCGGGGGACGTCATCACCACCGGCACGCCGAGCGGCGTGGGCTTTGCGCGGCAGCCACCGGTATGGCTGCAGCCCGGTGATGTCCTCGAGGTGAAGATCGACCGCATCGGCGTGCTGCGCAACCGGGTGGTCGACGAGGCCTGAGCCGGCTCAGCGCAGCAGCTGCGCGATGGCTCCCCACAGGCCACCCGCCAGCAGGATCACCACCGGCAGTGCCGAGAGGCCGAAGCCCGCTGCACGCTTCCTCGGTTCGCTGACGTAGCCGCGCAGATAGATGATGCGGCCGATGATGAACACCACGCCGAGGATGGCGGCGCCCCTGCTGCTCAGGTAGTAGCCGAAGAGCAGCATGCCTGGCACGAAGCAGACCAGCTGCTCCATGGTGTTGTAGTGCACCCGGTAGTAGCGCTCGAACAGCGGGTGCCCGGTCACGGCCGGTGCTTCGACCCGGTAGCGGATCCGCGCACGCCCCACCAGGGCGCCGAAGACGAAGAACTCGAGCAGGGCAAGCGCGATGACGGCGTGGACGAGGGCCATGGGTGTGCTCCCGGCGGCTTTCAGCCGACGTGTTCGTGGAGGAAGGCCATGCTGCGTTCGAGGGCCAGTTCCGCGCTGGCGGCGTGGTACTCGTGGCGCTCGTCGCAGTTGAAGCCGTGGCCGGCTTCCTCGTAGATGAAGAAGCTGCCCTGCGGGCGCCCGGCGCGGATCGCCGCCACGGTGTCCTCGGGGATGTAGGGGTCGAGCTTGCCGAAGTGGTACATCACCGGGCAGCGCGGCTGCAGCGCCAGCCAGGTGGCGGTATGGCGCCCGTAATAGGATATCGCCGCATCGATGTCGCATTGGCAGGCGGCGAGGTCCGCAAGCGCGCCGCCCCAGCAATAGCCGATGGCCCCCACGCGCCCCGCGCCGCGCACCGCATCGATGGCCGCCTGCAGGTCGAGCACGATGCCCTCGCGCTTCAGCGACATCATCGCCCGACGGCCGGTGTCGATTTCCTCGTACGGCAGCTCGATGCCGCGCCGCACCCGGTCGAACAGGGCGGGGGCGATGGCCAGGTAGCCGGCGGCGGCAAAGCGCTCGGTGAGCTGGCGGATGTGGTGGTTCACCCCGAAGATCTCCTGCAGCACGACCAGGCCGCCGCGCGGCTTGTCGGCCGGTGCGGCAACCCATGCGGAGAGCTGGTGGCCGTCGGCGGCCTGCAGGGTGATGTGCTTGCCCATGTGTCCTTGTCCTTGCTGCCGGCTGCTGGCCGTGACGGGCATGTTAATGCCCGGCGCCGGTCTCGTGCCACGGCGGCGGGCTTCGCCTGCCGCCGTGTTGGCGTGGCCGCTCAGCGCTCGACGATGGCGGTGACGCCCATGCCGCCGGCGGTGCACACCGAGATCAGCCCGCGCCCCGAGTCGCGCCCGGCCAGCTCCTTGGCGAGGGTGCCGAGGATACGCGCCCCGGTCGCCGCGAAGGGATGTCCCAGCGCGAGGCTGCCGCCCCTGGTGTTGAGGCGGCTGCGGTCGATGGCACCGAGCGGTTCTCCGCGCCCCAGCCTCTCGCGACAGTACTCGGCGCTCTCCCAGGCCTTCAGCGTGGCCAGCGTCTGTGCCGCGAAGGCCTCGTGGATCTCGTAGAGGTCGAAGTCCTGCAGGCCGAGCCCGGCGTGGGCCAGCATGGTGGAGACCGCGTAGGCCGGGGCCATGAGCAGGCCCTCGTCGGCGACGAAATCCACCGCCGCGACCTGGCCGTAGCGCAGCCAGGCGAGGATCGGCAGCTGGCGCTCCCTCGCCCATGCCTCCGAGGCCAGCAGCACGGCGGCAGCGCCGTCGGTCAGCGGCGTGCTGTTGCCCGCGGTCATCGTGCCCTGCGGCCCGCGGTCGAAGACCGGCCTGAGCGCGGCCAGCTTCTCGGGCGTGGTGTCGGGGCGGATGTTGTTGTCCCTGCTCGCGCCCTGCCATGGCATGACCAGGTCGGTGTAGAAGCCCTCGTCCCAGGCGCGGGCCGCCTTCTGGTGGCTCTCGAAGGCCAGCTGGTCCTGCGCTTCGCGGCTGATGCCCCAGGCCTTGGCGGTGAGCTCGGTGCTCTCGCCCATCGACAGGCCGGTGCGCGGCTCCGCCATGGCGGGCAGCTCGGGCTTGAAGTGCCGCGGGCGCAGGCCGAGCCAGGGCTTGATGCGCGCGCCCAGCGTGCGGGCACGGTGGCTGCGCAGCAGGATGCGGCGGTAGGCATCCGGGTAGACCATCGGCGTGTCGCTGATGGTGTCGGTGCCCCCCGCGATGCCGGAGTCGATCTGCCCCAGCGCGATCTTGTTGCCGATGAGGATGGCGGCCTCGAGGCTGGTGCCGCAGGCTCGCTGCAGGTCGAAGGCCGGCGTCTGCGGGGCAAGCCCGCTGCCCAGCACGCTCTCGCGCGCCAGGTTGAAGTCGCGCGAGTGCTTGGTGACCGCGCCCAGCGAGACATCGCCGAGGCGCTCGCCCTGCAGCCGGTAGCGCTCCACCAGCCCGCGCAGGACGGCGGTCATCATCTCCTGGTTGGAGGATTCGGCGTAGTGCGTGTAGGCCCGACAAAAGGGAATGCGCAGGCTGCCGACGATGGCGACGGGGCGGGTGGGCTGGTAATGCATCCTGGGATCGTCTCTGCGATGAAATGGAACCGGCCCGCGGTGGAGGCGGCTTATTGCCCGAAGCGGGGCGCATCCCCGGCGAGGTAGGCGTCTTCCTCCGGCGTGTTGGCGCGCCCCAGCAGCTGGTTGCGGTGCGGGAAGCGGCCGAAGCGGGCGATGATGTCACGGTGCAGCTCGGCGAACTGCGCAAAGGTGAGGAAGGTTTCCTGCAGCGTCTCCGAGACGCTGCCCGCCAGCGCCGTGTAGATGCGCACCGATTTTTCCTGGATGCCGAGGTTTTCCGCGTGCTGCAGCGGCATGAAGAAGAACACCCGCTGGATCGGCGAGAGCGTGCGGTACTCGCTGTCCATCGAGCCCTCGATGCACAGCTTGAGGGCACGCCGGTCGCCGCCGAAGGCCTCGGCGCTGCCGCGGAAGATGTTGCGGCAGAACTGGTCGAGCAGCAGGATCAGGGCAAGGCGGCCCTCGGCGCTGGCGGCCCTGTCGTCGAGCTCGCCGGCCAGGGCCTGTGCCACCAGCGCACCGAAGCGTTCGCCGATTTCCCGATCCAGCGCCGGATCGCTGCCGAACCAGCGCTCGAGGCGGCTGTCGATGCGTGGCGCATCCAGCTCGGTGGCCGAAAACCAGAATGCGAGGACCTGCTGGATGGCGTCGGCTTGCATGGCCGGGAATCATCGCAGGCGAGGCCGGCGGCGGCAACCGCAAGACGGGCGTCGTGGTGCAAGCCGGTGTCGATCGGCGTGCTCGGGCGAGGCTGCCCGCAGTCTGCGCTGGCCTACCGTCCCGCCTGCCGGCGCAGCGCCTCCCGGATGCGCGGGTCCGCCAGCGCGCGACGCTCCATCTCGCGCGCCTCGGCATGGCGGTTCTCCGCCTTGTACAGCAGGGCCAGCGCGTAGCTCAGCTCGCTGAAGCCGGGATCGACCTCCATGGCGCGCAGCAGGAGGCGCTCCTTGTCTGCATTCGAGCGCAGCACGTCGAGGTTCGAGGCCACCGCCAGGCGATAGCGCTTGCGGATGAGCCCCGAGTGCGGCAGCTGCAGCATGGCGGCCTCGAGCTGTTGCAGCTGCCCCGCGTAGCGCGGCGCGCCCTCGTCGAAATCGCTGGCGCGTGCGATGGCGCGGATCAGGTGGGCAGCCTCGAACTCGCCCGCATCGCTTTCGTCGTGACGGAAGTAGCCGGCCGGGTCCTCGATGAAGTCCGCCGTCGAGGCCAGAGTCTCGCGGAAGAAGTGCTGGCCCACGCCACGCGCCGCCGCAAATTCGAGGAAGGGCCTGTCGTCGCGGAGGATCTCGGCATCCTGCGTCCAGCGGGCAAGCCCCGCGGGGCCCATCTGGAACAGCGCCAGCATGTCCTCCGGGCTCTCGAGCCGGCCCATGAGGCCCTCGCGCGCGGTGAAGGAGCTGAATTCGCTGTCCAGGCGCTGCCAGTCGGGCGGCGTGCCCTCGCCCTTGCGCAGGATGAGGATGCCGTCCTGGTAGTCGAGCCACAGGCTGGCATTGGGGAACACCGTCAGGGCGGTGGCAACCATCGCGCGGGTGGCCTTGCTGTCCTGCCCGTAGAAGGGAATCCACTGGGCCAGCACGGCGCCGTCATTCATGCGCCTGCTGGCCTCGCGGTAGAACTCCTGCGTATAGAGCTGGGTGGTGCCGGCCGACCAGGCCTGCAGCGGCTCGAGGATGACCAGGTCGTAGCGCTTGGTGGTCGTGCGCAGGAAGGCGCGCCCGTCGTTGTGGAGCACCTGCACCCCGGGGCGGCTGAACAGGTTCTTGTTCGCCTCGCTGAACCATTTTTGCGAGAGCTCGATGACGCCGCGGTTGATCTCCACGCAATCGAGCTGCTGCATGCCCATGTCGAGCACCGCGGTGAAGGTTTGGCCGGTGCCGACCCCGATGCCCAGCGCACGCTGCCGCTGGTCGAGGAACATGGTCGGCAGGTGGCCCAGCGACAGGTGGCCGCCGCCGGTCGCCGCGACCCATGAGGAGTTGATCCACAGCCGGCGTTCGCCACCGGCGTCGAGGCTGACCATGACATCGCTGAGTTCGGTTTCGCGAAAATCCAGCAGGCGATCGCCGGTGCTCAGGCTCATGGCATAGATGTCCTGCGGCAGGCGGCTGCCCAGCGACAGGCCGAGGCTGCCGATCAGGCCCGCGATGACCACCATCGCCAGCGCGATCGGCTTCGTGTGCTCGAGGCAGAGAATGCCGGCGGCGAGCAGCGCCACGAGGCCCAGCAGCAGCAGCGAGGTATCGAGCCCCAGCCACGGCAGGAGCAGCAGCCCCGCCAGCAGGCTGCCCGCCACCCCGCCCCAGGTGTTGACGGCATACAGGTCGCCGAAGGACTGGAAGCGACGCTGGTCGGTGGCAATCAGCGCGAGCAGGGGCAGGACGAAGGCGATCGCCGCCGCCGGCGGCGTCAGGACAAGAAACAGCGCGAGGATGGCTGCCGGCGAGTCGCCGCGGGCCAGGTCGAGCAGGCTGATAGACATCGCCGGCATGCTGACCAGCAGCACGGGCACCGCCATCATCAGCACCGCCCCCAGGGTGATGGCGATGACCGCGACGGCGACCAGCCGCGCCCGCGTGGCGGCCTCTCCCGCCCAGCGGCAGAACAGCAGGCCGAGGTAGCCACCGGCGGCGATGCCGATGAGCACCGCGGCCAGCACCTGCGTGTAGGCGTAGACGGTGTTGAAGACGAGCAGCGACACCAGCCGCGTCCACACGATCTCGGCGGCGAGCGCGACCCAGCCGCACAGCAGCGCCACCAGCAGCAGCGTCCTGCGGATGCTGAGCGGGGCATCCTCCGTGCCGGCCGGCTCTCGTGCCGGCCGCCGTGCCATGGGCAGCACCGCCAGCGCGGCCAGCGTGGCGAAGGCAGCGCCCAGCCACAGCGAGTTGCGCAGGCCGAGGTGTTCGATCGTGTGGAAACCGGCGAGCAGGCAGCCGCACACCGCGCCCAGCGTATTGGTGCCGTAGACCAGGTTGATGAAGAAGCGCGAGCCGGATTCACGCAGCTCGTCGTGCGCGATCATGAGCGGCAGCGACATGCCGAGCAGGGTGGCCGGCAGCATGAGGAACAGCACGATGGCGCCGTAGGGCAGCCAGATCGTCTGGCTGCCCAGCTGCTGCGCCAGCGGGATGTCCATGATGCCCGCGGCTCCCTCGATGAGCGGCATGGAGATGACCGCGATGGTGGCGGCGACGAGCTCGGCCAGCGCATAGGCCAGCAGCGGGCGGCGGAACAGCAGGCGGTTGCGCCCGGCGAGCCAGGCCCCGCAGGCGAGGCCCGCCATGAAGGCGCCGACCACGATGGCGGTGGCAGTGGCGGTGGCCGAAGTGACCCCGGTGACCTTGCGGATCCAGACGACCTGGTAGATCAGGCTGCCGGCACCCGAGCAGAAGGCGGCGGCGCACAGCAGTGCCAGCGAAGAGAAAGGGTGGCGTAACTCCGGTTTCATCGGCTTTCCAGCTTGCTTTCTTGCGGGCGTGGCGGGATCCAGCCCGGCAGCCGTGCTGCATGAGGCCCGCCGAATGTATTGGCCGGCCGGCCGACGGGCAAGGGAGCCGTTGCGCAAAACGGCCGCTGGTGCGCGGGCCGTGGCGCGGATCGTGAACCATGGCTTCCCGGCACAGGGGAGGGCAGCTCGCTTCCCTTGCTAGCGCAGCAGGCCACGCAGGGCGCCCAGCTGCAGCAGCCCGGCGACGCTCAGCGCATCGGCGATGGCACCGGTGCGCGCCATGTGGATGGCCTCGGCGAGGGGCAGGCGGCGGATGTCGATCTTCTCGGTGGACTCGAACTCGGGCTCGCCCGCCGTCAGTTCCTCGGCGATGAATACATGACCTTCCTCGTCGGTCACCGAGTTGCTCATTCGCACCTGCAGGATCCGTTCCCAGCGCCCGGCGCGCAGGCCGGTTTCCTCGCGCAGCTCGCGGCGTGCCGCCTCGAGCAGGTCCAGCGGGCGCGGGCAGCCACCCATGGGGATTTCCCACGAGTACTCCTCGATGCAGTAGCGATACTGCCCGACCAGCCAGGTGCAGCCCTCGCGGTCGATGGGGATGATGCCCACCGCCCGGTTGCGGAAGCCCACGCGCCCGTAGATCGCCGGCTTGCCGCTCGGATCGAGGCAGCGGTCTTCCCATACCTCGATCCACGGGTTGTCGTAGACCTTGCGCACCGAGAGCGTGGTCCAGGGATTGTCTTCCTTGCTCATGACCGCATCATGGCATGTGCCGCCGGACGGTGTCGTTGCCGCCCGCCAGCCGCCGGTACCACAAGCCCATGCCGATGCCGCGGGCCGCCATGAACAGCGTGAAGGCAAGCCACAGCGCATGGTTGCCGAGCGGGCGTGCCAGCAGCCAGGCGGGCAGGAACACCAGCAGTGCGGCACCCAGCATCACCTGGCGCATTGCCCTGGACCAGGTGGCGCCGATGAAGACGCCGTCATAGAGGAAGCTCCACGCCGAGACCAGCGGCAGCAGCACCAGCCAGGGCAGGTAGGCGCCGGCGGTGGCGCGCACGGCATCGATGCTGGTCAGCAGGGCGATGATGCCGGTGCCGAAGAGCATCCAGGCCAGCGTGAAGCCGCCGGCCAGCAGCAGCGTCCAGCGCAGTGCGCGGCGCACCATGCGGGCAAGCGCGGCGCGATCGCCGGCGCCGATGGCCTTGCCGGCCAGCGCCTCGGCGGCATGGGCGATGCCGTCGAGCGCATAGGAGCTGAAGTACTGGAAGTTGAGCAGCACGGCATTGGCGGCGAGCACGAGGTCGCCGAGGCGGGCTCCCTGCGCGGTGATGAAGGCAAGCACGAACATCAGGGCCAGCGTGCGCAGCAGCAGGTCGGCGTTGAGGCCCGCGAAGCGGCGGTAGCCGTCGGGATGCACGAGCTGCGTGATCCGCCATCGCCCCGGATGCCGCGCCAGCCTGGCGGCCACGCATGCCAGCCCCGTCGCGAGCCCGGTGAACTCGGCCAGCAGGCTGGCCAGCGCCACCCCGCGCACCTGCAGCCCGAGCCCATGCACGAACCAGATGTCGAGCACGATGTTCACCAGGTTGGTGGCGAGCGTCATGGCCAGCGGGCCGCGCGCATCCTGCATGCCGATCAGCCAGCCGATCAGCACGAAGCCGGCCAGCGTGGCCGGTGCGCTCCAGATGCGCACCGCGAAGTACTCCCGTGCCAGCCCTGCCACCGCTGCCCCGGGGTCGAGCGCGGCCAGCGCCAGCTCGATGATCCAGCCGCGCGCGGCGATGAGCAGCGTGGCCAGCAGCAGCGCCACGACCAGCGCCTGGCCGAGCGCGTGGCGTGCGCCATCGCCATCGCCGGCGCCAAAGGCCTGGGCGGTGATGCCGGTGGTGCCCATGCGCAGGAAGTTCAGGCCCATGAACAGCACGCTGAAGAGGGTGGCGCCGGCCGCCACCGCGCCCAGGTACTGCGGCTGGTCGAGGTGGCCGACGACCGCGGTATCCACCAGGCCGAGCAGCGGCGTGGTGACCGAGGCGATGATCATCGGCAGCGCGATGCGCCAGATGTCGCGGTCGCCATAGCCCGTGGCCACGGGCCGCGCGGCCATTTTCACCGTCGCCCGCCGCGCACCGCCGGGGCCTGCGTGGCGGCCGGCCAATGGTCTTTGGCGATGGCCGGGAACGGGATGCGGCTGCCTGGCATGGCGCGGACGCTAAGGCTTTCGGTGCCGCGCGGCAACAGCGCGGGAGCGGTGCGCATGCCCTGTTGGCGGGAGCGGATTGTGCGCTAAGCTTGCCGCGCCCCGAATGCGGGGATACACGAGGAGCGAATCGATGCGGTTGCTAAGGAAACAGGTGGCCATGGCGGGCATGGCGGGATTGCTGGTGCTGCTCGGCGGCTGCGAATACATGCAGACCACCGACCCCTATACCGGGGAAGCCAGGGTCAACAAGACCACCAAGGGTGCCGCCATCGGCGCCGCGGCCGGGGCCGCGGTCGGCCTGATCAGCGGCAGGGACTCGGCCGACCGCAAGAAGCGGGCGCTGATCCTCGCCGGCGTGGGTGGCCTGGCCGGCGGTGCGGTGGGCAACTACATGGACCGCCAGGATGCCGCACTGCGCGCGCGGCTGCGGGGCACCGGCGTCAGCGTGACGCGCACCGGCCCGAACGGCGAGAACATCACGCTCAACATGCCGGGCAACATCACCTTCGCGGTGGACAGCGCCGACATCAGCGCCGCCTTCTACCCGGTGCTCGACTCGGTGGGGCTGGTGCTGCAGGAGTTCGACAAGACCATCGTCGAGGTGGCGGGCCACACCGACAGCACCGGCAGCGATG
>JACFNV010000004.1:23308-56696 GCA_019454675.1 Gammaproteobacteria bacterium
ACAACCAGCAGTTGTCCGAGCGCCGCGCCAGCAGCGTGATGTCCTACCTGGTCTCGCGCCAGGTGCGCGGCGACCGCTTCATCACCATCGGCGCGGGCAAGAACCGGCCCATCGCCAGCAACGACACGCCCGATGGCCGCGCGCTGAACCGGCGCGTGGAGATCACCATCGTGCCGCTGACGGCGGGCTGATCGCGAGCGCCGGCAAAAAGGCCGCCCCGGGGTGACCCGGGGCGGCCTTTTCCGTTTCCCGAAAGAGGGAAAGCCCGCCCGGCTCAGGCGGCGATCGCGGCGCGCAGCGTGCGGATCGCCTGCTGCTCGACCTGGCGCACGCGCTCGGCCGAGATGCCGAGGCGATCGGCAAGATCCTGCAGGGTGGTCTTGCTGTCGGCCATCCAGCGTGCCTCGATGATCTCGCGGCTGCGCGGGTCGAGCCGGCCGAGCGCCGCCTGCAGGCGGCCTGCGGTCTGCTGCTGCCAGTCGGCGTCCTCCAGCGATTCGGCGGGATCGGCACCGGCCGCCGGCAGCCAGGCAGCCGGGGAGGTGGCCTGCTCCTCGGCGTCCTCGGGCAGCGGGTCGAAGCTCATGTCCTGCCCGGCGAGGCGCTGCTCCATCTCGCTGACCTCGCGCGCCGGTACGCCGAGGTCGCGCGCGATGGCCTCGGTCTCGTCGTGCGAGAGCCAGCCCAGGCCTTCCTTGGCACGGCGCAGGTTGAAGAACAGCTTGCGCTGCGCCTTGGTGGTGGCCACGCGCACCAGCCGCCAGTTGCGCAGCACGTACTCGTGGATTTCGGCACGGATCCAGTGGACCGCGAAGGACACCAGCCGCACGCCGACCGCCGGGTCGAAGCGCTTTACCGCCTTCATCAACCCCACGTTGCCCTCCTGCACCAGGTCGCCGAGCGGCAGCCCGTAGCCGAGGTAGCCGCGGGCGATGTGCACCACGAAGCGCAGGTGCGCAAGCACCAGCTCGCGCGCCGCGTCGAGGTCGTCCGCGCTGCGCAGCCGGCGTGCCAGCCGCTGCTCCTCGTCGGCCGACAGCACCGGGATGGCGTTGACCGCCTGGATGTAGGCATCGAGGCTGCCTACCGGCCCCGCCAGGGCAAGCTGGCGCGATTGGCTGATGGGCATCATGTTCATGCGTTTCACGTACCTCCCTGATGAAGTGATGTTAGCACTCGATGGCTTGGAGTGCTAACAGGCCGATCGGTTCCGGAACCTAGCTCACGGTCCGGGCGGGTGGCCTCAGCCCGGCAGGGCGGACCGCCGGATGGCGTCCAGCTGCACGACCAACTGGTGTATCTGCGGCTCGCTGAACAGCATTTCCGGGCCGCTGGGTGCCACGTCGGTGAATGGGGATTCATAGAGCTGCCCCGCCTCGATCACCCCGTTCTCGGTCAGGTGGGCGATGATCATCTCGACGAATTCCAGCTGGCTGGCGCTGAAGGTCTTGCCGGCGGTGAAGCGGCCCAGGGCCTCCCGGGCCGCCTTGTGCTCCATGCCGACCAGCGCCCGCACCAGCAGGCCGAGGCCGTGGGCCTGGTCGGCGGCACCGCGGATGTCCTCCGGCGAGCCGATCCGGCCGCTCTCGAGCAGGGCTTCCAGCTCCCTCATGTCCTGCCGGGTCAGCGGCTGGTTGCCACGCAGCTTTGTCACCGCTGGGTGGTCCAGGTGCTGGCGCAGGAAGGCGCGGGCCTTGTCGGTGAACCTTTCCGCGTCGGTGCCTACCGGAACGGCGGGCAGCACCACCTCGCCCTCGCCCTGCAGCTCGTCCTCGAAGTCGGAGTAGACGATGCTGCGCTCGGCCCTGTCGATGAATTGCACCAGCCCGCGCAGGCGCAGGCGCATGACTTCCAGCAGGGGGGCGGTCACATCCTGCCACCACTCATCCCCTTGCACGGCCTCGATCAGCACCATCTGCCTGGCCACCATGGGAATGCTGCCCTTCCCGGTGAGGGCGCCGGCGATGGCTTGCACCTTCCTGCGCAGCGGCTCGAAGTCGGGACCCTGCTGCAATAGCGCAAGCTGCAGGCGCAGGGCGAGCAGGTCGAAGCGGCGGGCCTCCTCGGCGTCGGTCTCGCGCCCGGAAGGCAGGCCGGCCACCTGGTGCGACAGCTGGCGGCGTTCCTCGTCCGGGAGCCGGCCCCAGGCATCGGCCCTGGCATAGCGCTCCACCAGCTTGCGATGCGGGCGGACGATGAAGTTGTCCAGGTTCATGGCCGCCACTTCCTCGTGCAGCAGCCGCGCCAGCTGCCCGCGCAGGTCGGCCTCGGTGGTCGGGTCGTTCCACGGCACCTTGCCCAGGTCATACGCGGCGTTCATGTCGCGGCGATCCAGCGCGGCGATCAGTTCCAGCCGGGCATTGAACAGGCGCGTGGCCAGCGTGGCCCCGGTGGCGCCCTCGGAGGCCGGCAGTTCCTGGCTGAAGTACTCCAGGTTCCCGCAGTAGTCGAACACCAGGAAATATTTCTTGTCCTGCCCGGGGCCGAAGAGATCCGGGCGCAGGCGGGTGCCGCGGCCGAGCATCTGCCAGAACTTGATCTTCGAGTGCAGCTGCTTGAAGAAGACCAGGTTCACCACGTCCGGGACATCGATGCCGGTATCCAGCATGTCCACCGAGATGGCGATGTGCGGATCCTTGCCCGTGGTGCCGAAGTCGTCGATCAGGCTTTGTGCATACTCGGTCCTGTAGGTGATGACGCGCGCGAAGTGGCCGGCGTAATGCGGGTAGTTGGCGTCGAAGCGCTCGGCGATGAACTGCGCGTGGAGCTGGTTCTTGGCGAAGATGATGGTCTTGCCGAGCGTGTCGCCGCCGGCCACCTTGAGGCCGCGCTCCATCAGGTGCGCCAGCGCCTTGTCCACCGTGTCCTTGTTGAACAGCCAGCGGTTCAGCGCCTCGGAGCCGATCTCCCGGGGTGGGGTGCCGTCGCCGGTGTCCCACTCCATCGCATCCCACTGTTCCTTCTCCTCGTCGGAGAGCTCGTCGTACCGGATGCCTTCGCGCGGGAACTTGAGCCTGACCGAGATGGCCCTGGGGGGTACCAGATAGCCATCGTGCACGGCCTCTTCCAGACCGTAGGCATCGGTGGGCACGCCGGGCTCCAGCTCGAACAGGCGGTAGGTGCTGTGCGAGACCTCGTCCTTGGGCGTGGCGGTGAGGCCCAGCAGCAAGGCATCGAACCATTCCAGGATGGCGCCGTAGCGGTCGAACACCGAGCGGTGCGCCTCGTCGATGATGATGAGGTCGAAATAGCCCGGCCCGAAGCGCCGCTGCCCGTCGGCCATGCTGTCGATCAGGCCGAGCATGGTGGGGTAGGTGGAAACGTACACTCGCCCTTGCGTGTTGCGCTCGGTGACGAGGTTCACCGGGGAGGCATCGGGCAGATGCTGCTTGAAGGCATTGAGCGCCTGGTTCACCAGCGCCACGCGATCGGCGAGGAACAGGATGCGCTTGGCCCAGTTGCAACGCAGCAGCAGATCGCAGAGCGCGATGGCGGTGCGCGTCTTGCCCGATCCGGTGGCCATCACCAGCAGTGCCTTGCGCTCCCCGCCCCGCTCGAAGGCTTCGGCCACGCGGCGGATGGCCTTTTCCTGATAGACGCGCTCGACGATGCCCGCATTGATGGGCGCCTGCGCCAGTGGCCGGCGCATGCCCCGGCGCTGCACCAGCAGCTGCAGCTCTGCTTTTGTGTAGAAGCCCTGGATGGCGCGCGGTGGGTAGTGGCCGTCGTCCCAGATCCAGTGCTCGTAGCCGTTGCTGTAGAAGATCACCGGGCGCTGGCCGAACATCCGTTCAAGACAGTCGGCGTAGAGCTTGGCTTGCTGCTGGCCCACGCGTGCATCGCGTCGCGTGCGCTTGGCCTCCACCAGCCCGAGCGGCTTGCCGTCCTCGCCCCAGAGCACGTAGTCCACAAAGCCTGTGCCCTTCTCGTTGGGCATGCCTGCGACCTCGAACTCGCGGTCGCGGGCCTCCGCCAGCGGCCAGCCGGCCTCGTGCAGCAGCAGGTCGATGAAGGCGTCGCGGGTTTCGGCCTCGCTGTAATCGTGGGCGTCGGGCAGGCGAGCTGCGGCTTCCTTGGCCCTGGCCACCTCGACACGCAGCTGCGCGATTTCCGTGTCCAGCGCCTGCTTGTCGGCCAGCAGCGTGGCCAGATTCTCGTCGCGGGCCTGCAGCTCCCGCTGGAGTTTTTCCAGCTGCACGGCGCTGCGCGCAGCGGCCTGGGCCGGCGGCACGGGCAGCCTGGCGGGATCGAAGCGCAGGCCGGGGTCGGGCCGGCTGCGGCGGCCGTACTGGCGGGCCAGCCAGTAGCCGACGTGGAACAGCTCGCGCACCGCGGTGATGGCGTCCTCGGGCGGTATCGCGCGGGTATCGTGCACGGCACGATTGCCCAGCGTGACGAGGATGCGCGCCTTGCGGAACACCGGTTCGCCGGCGGCCTGCTTGAAGCTCGGCTCGTGGACCAGCGCCGAGAGATTGTCCTGGTAGGGCAGGCGCAGCGCCGGATCGGCCTTGTAGGCCCAGTGCACCGCCAGCTCCAGCGCGCGCCGCGCATAGAAGCAGGCGGTGCGCGCATCGCCGCGCGCCAGCTCCTCCGCCTTGCGGGCGGCCTGGTACACCAGGGGCCATTCGAGCTGGAGAAAGGCGAACTGGCTCATGCCCGGCCGAGTGTCGATAGGGCTTTCGCCTGCGGATTAGGCTGCAACATGTCTGCAATTATGGAGTGCCACTCCATGAATGCGAGGTGATTCATCTGATTCCAGTGGATGAAACCGCGTCATTCATAGTGCGTCCACATGCGCAGCACCTTGACGACATGCTCTTCCCTGAGCACCTGGTACACCAGGCGGTGCTGGATATTGATGCGCCGGGAGTAGGCGCCACTCAGGTCGCCCACCAGTTTTTCGTAGGGCGGTGGGTTCTGGAACGGGTTGTCGGTCAGTATGGCCAGCAGTTCCAGGGTTTTTTCCTTGAGACCGGCAGCGGCCAGCTTGCGTGCATCCTTCTGCGCGGCCCTGGCGAAGACTATGCGCCAGCTCACCAGTCCGGATCCGTGGCGCATTGATCCACGGTTTCGGCCATACCGGCCTGTATCGATTCGCGCATGCCGGGCACGGACAGCAGGTGCAGGGTTTCCTGGATAGCGTTCCAGTCATCCTGCGAAACCAGCACGACGCTGGCGCGCTTGCCGGTGATGACGATGGGCTCGCTGGTCTCGGCCGCCTGGTCGATCAGACGGTAGAGGTTGGCGCGTGCTTCGGTGGCAGTGAGCTGGGTCATGGCCGGTCGCTCGTCTGGCAGTTACCCATATCGTACGTCATAACGTACGTTTCAACAAGTGATTCTTATGCCCCAGCGTGGATCCGCCTTGTGGTCCCGCTGCACGGCCAGCGCCCCCGTCTTGCGCACGGCCTGGAAGGGCAGGAGGAAGGCGAGCCAGCTTGTGGCTCAGAGTGTGCCGGAGAAGGCGCGGTGCTGAAGGGAGGCGAAGAGCCCGTCGCATATCGCTAGCGCCCGTTCTAGCTTTACTCGGTGTCTGTCAGCGTGTGAGACACGCGCTGCAAACTCTTCCTGCAGTGCGAGAGGAGGTATGGGAAATGCAAGACGTTTCACTTCCTTCATGTGCCGGGAGTAACCCAAATCTGGGATTGGTAGGTGTTCCAGCAAGAATGACAAATAGGTAGCACCTACCTGATGTTGGGGAACCAAAACTTTTGCACCGTCTGCGCCGACTACGAATGGGGATTTGACCAATTTGACTACACGCGTATGGTCGCCGAATACCACGAGTGGCAGCTCACTCTTACAGAGAAATTTATCGTCGTCACAGTATCCGGCTACTACTGACTGACCTTGATCGATTACTGGATGGGCTCCGGTCGGTAGATAGTCTGATTTCTGTAATTTTTCTGATTTTGCTGTTTCATCACGTATCGTTTGATCAAATGTCCATCTTGGCCACCCTTTCGGGTTTATTACTGGATCCCCAAACATATTCAGAAAGATGGACTGGGTGAGTTCGTCGAGCCTGGCGAGGGTGGCACGGCGCTGGGTGCGCAGCGCATCAGCCTTGTCGAGGATGTCGGCGATGCGCTTTTGTTCGGAGAGGGGTGGGAACGGAATGGGGAGCTGCTGAAGCTCTGACTTTCTCAGTGCCGGAACAGTTGTGGACGAAGTTAGTCGGTAAAAATCAACGCTCTGCAAATATCTAAATAAAAATTGACCATCCAGATTCGGCCCTGGAATGGCCGCCATCGCGTTGTTATCGATAAGTATTGGGCAGCCGGCACGCACGCGATGATTCTGCCGAATTGCCTCGCCGATCTTGGCGAATAGTGTCGCACCGGGTGGAATTGGTTTGGCTCGAAGCTTATTCAGATCGCCTTCATCAATAAAATGAGTGGCGGCTGATAATGTTATTTTTCCTGCACGCCCAGCGTCTGAAATATCTCCGACCTTTGCGAATGGGTAATCGCCCGTAGAACGTCCTTGAAGAGTAAGAGGGAAACCCACCCCTGCTTGCAATTCGGCTACATCCCCGAGGCGAACGGTCCGCATAGCACTCACCCCAGCATCCCCTCCAGCTCCTCCATTCCCCGCTGGATCTCCTGCTCCAGCGCCCGCAGCTCGGCCAGGATCTTCTTCGGCGGCTCGTGTTCCACCGTCTCATACACCACCTGCTTGTAGCGGTTGAGTGAGAGGTCATAGCCCTCGGCGGCAATGTCCGCCTTCGGCACACAGAAGCTCTGCACGCTGCGCGGGCGCGAAAGCTCGCTGCCGCCGCGTTGCTGCCAGCGTGCCAGCACATCGGGCAGGTTGTTCTTCTCGTGCTCCTCAGCGCTCAGTGCCGTGGCGGGCAGGGGGCCGAGCTTTTCCGCGTCCAGCAGCGGGCTGCGCTTGTCGTCGAGGCTCCAGCCATCGGCCTGCACATCGTAGAACCAGACGTTCTCGGTGCCGCCGGAGTTGGTTTTGGTGAAGACGAGGATGGCCGTCGATACACCCGCATAGGGCCTGAAGGTGCCGCCGGGGAGCGAAACCACCGCGTCCAGCTTCTGTTCTTCCACCAGCATCTGGCGCAGCGCCTTGTGCGCACGGCTGGAGCCAAACAGCACGCCATCGGGGACGATGACGGCGGCACGGCCACCCGGCTTCAAGAGCCGCAGGAACAGAGCCAGAAAGAGCAGCTCGGTCTTCTTGGTCTTGACCACCTGCAGCAGGTCTTTGGAGGTGTTCTCGTAGTCGAGGCTGCCGGCGAAGGGCGGGTTGGCCAGCACCAGCGTGTAGGCCTCCTCCTCGCCGGCGTGGTCCTGCGCCAGCGAGTCGCGGTAGCGGATATCGGGCGCCTCCACGCCATGCAGCAGCATGTTCATGCTGCCGATGCGCAGCATGGTGCTGTCGAAGTCGAAGCCGTGGAACATCCCGCGGTGGAAATGCGCGCGTTGCGCGGGATCGTGCAGCAGCTGCGGGTGTTCGCGGCGCAGGTACTCGCCGGCGGCGACGAGGAAGCCCGCGGTGCCGCAAGCGGGGTCGCAGATGGTGTCCCCGGGTGCGGGCTGCACCAGTTCCACCATCAGCTGGATGATGTGGCGCGGGGTGCGGAACTGACCGTTCTGGCCGGCGCTGGCGATCTTGGCCAGCATGTACTCGTAGATGTCGCCGTTGGTGTCGCGCTCCTGCATGGGTACCGCGTCGAGCAGGTCCACCACCTTGGCCAGCAGCGCGGGCGTGGGGATGGTGAAGCGCGCATCCTTCATGTGCTGCGCGTAGGTGCTGCCCTCGCCCCGGCCCAGGCCGCTGCGCAGGAAGGGGAAGACATGCTCGCCCACCACCTCGAACATCTCGGCGGGGGCGAAGTTCTTGAAGCGCGACCAGCGGCAGTCGCTCCAGTCACGGCCGCGGCTGTCCGCGCCCTCGGGGAAGACGGGCTGCTCGATCGGCTTGCCGGTGCGCCGCGCCTTGTTCTCGGCCAGCGTGTGCAGCTCGTCGAGGCGGCGGATGAAGAGCAGGTAGGTGATCTGTTCGATGACCTCCAGCGGGTTGGCGATGCCCCCTGACCAGAAGGCGTTCCAGATGCCGTCGATCTGGCTGCGGATGGTGCCGGTGATCATGCTTGCGGTTTCTTGTGCCTCGGTTCCGTTTGGCCGGCCCGATGAGGGAGGCAGGCCCTTCCCGCGCAAAGGTATCAGAGGTAGCGGCGCCAGCCCGTCTCAGACCCGCGGCTCGATGGCCGAAAGGTGCCGGCTGACGGCAAGCCAGGCCCCGGCGCAGCCGGAGGCCACGCCGGCACCCAGTACGCCCAGCAGCGTGCGCAGGCCCACCCCGAAGCCGGCGAAGTCCGCACCGTAGAGCGCCGCCAGGCGGCCGAGCGGGCCCTGCAGCAGCAGGAGCGCGATGCCCAGCAGGAGCAGGGCCAGCAGGCCGCCGAGCAGCCCGTACCAGAAGCCGATGTAGAGGAAGGGGCGGCGCACGAAGGCATCGGTGGCGCCCAGCAGCTTGGAGACCTCGATTTCCTGGCGCCGGTTCTGGATGTCGAGGCGGATGGTGTTGCCGACGATGAAGATGACCGCGGCCACCAGCAGCACGGCGGCGATCCAGATGCCCCGCCGCAGCACCTCGAGGATGGCTGCCAGCCGCATCAACCACTGGGTGTCGAGCTGCACCAGGTCGACCTCCGGCCGTGCGCCAAGCTCCGCCTGCAGGTTGTCGAGCTGTTCGGGGGTGGCTTCCGGGCGGGGGCGCACCACCAGCGTGTGCGGTAGCGGGTTCTCCTTGAGCGCACGCAGCGCTTCGCCGAAGGCCGGATCCGCGCCGAACTCGGCCAGCGCGCTGTCGGCCTCGATGAGCCGTACGTCGAGGATCTCCTCGTGCCCGCCGATGCTGGCGGACAGTTCCCGCGCCTTGTCGATCCCGGTGCCCGGCTTCAGGTAGACCGAGAAGTCGCGGAGGTCGTTCCAGCTGCCGGCCAGCCCGCGGCCACCCTCGACCAGCAGCTGCAGGCCGGCGGGCAGGGCGAGCGCGATGCCGATCACCCCCACGGTGAGGAAGGTGGCCACCGGCTGACGGCTGAGCCGTCCCAGGGTGGCGAGCGCATCGCGCAGCTGGTGGGTGAACAGGCCTGCCATGGTTCAGCTTCTGCCGCTGCCGTCGTCGAGGATGCGGCCGTGGTCCAGCGCCACGTGCCGGCCGCTGATGCGGCTGGCGAGCGCCAGGTCGTGGGTGGCGATGACCATGGTGACGCCCACCTCGTTGAAGCGGCGGAAGACCTGCATGATCTCCAGCGACAGCGCGGCGTCGAGGTTGCCGGTGGGCTCGTCGGCGATGAGCAGCCGCGGCCTGGCCACCACCGCCCTGGCGATGCCCACGCGCTGCTGCTCGCCCGCCGAGAGCGCGAGCGGCACCTGGCGCTCCTTGTCGAGCAGCCCCACCTGGTCGAGCGCCGCGCGCACCCGCTTCTCGATCTCCCGGCGGCCGAGCCCGGCGATGATGAGCGGCAGCGCCACGTTGTCGAAGGCCGGGCGGTCGTCGAGCAGCTTGTGGTCCTGGAACACCATGCCCACCTGGCGCCGGTAGGCGGGGATCTCCCTGGCCGGCATGCGTCCGACGTTGCGCCCGTCCACCAGCAGCTGGCCGCGGGTGGGGCGCTCGATCAGCGCCAGCAGCTTGAGGATGGTGCTCTTGCCGGCGCCGGAATGGCCGGTGAGGAAGATCAGCTCGCCGGGGTTGATGTCGAGCGAGACCTCGCGCAGCGCCTCGTGCCCGCCCCGGTACAGCTTGGTGACCTTGTCGAGCCGGATCACGGCGCGGTGCCGGCCAGGGCGGCGGCGAACTGCGTGGCGCTGAAGACATCCAGGTCGGCGGCATCCTCGCCGACGCCCACGTAGCGGAAGGGCACCTCGAGGCGGTCGGCCAGGCTCAGCAGCACGCCGCCCTTGCCGCCGCCATCGAGCTTGGTCATGGTGATGCCGGTCAGCCCCACGGCCTGGTGGAACTGCAGCGCCTGGTTGACCGCGTTCTGGCCGAGGCTGGCATCGAGCACCAGCATCTTCTCGTGGGGTGCGGTCGGGTCCACGCGCCCCGCCACCCGCACCACCTTGGCCAGCTCCTGCATCAGCCCGGCCTGGTTCTGCAGCCGCCCGGCGGTATCGGCCAGCACCACGTCGTAGTTCCTGGCGGTGGCCGCCTGCAGCGCATCGAAGACCACCGCCGCCGAGTCCGCGCCCTGCTGCTGGGCCACCACCGGCACCTGGTTGCGCTCGCCCCAGGCCTGCAGCTGCTCGATGGCGGCCGCCCGGTAGGTGTCGCCGGCCGCCAGCATCACCTTGAGGCCCTCGTCGCGGTAGCGCCGCGCGAGCTTGCCGATGGTGGTGGTCTTGCCCGAGCCGTTGACGCCGATCATCAGCATCAGGAAGGGCTTGCCGCCGCGCGGGATGAGCAGCGGCTGCGCGCGCGGGGCGAGGATTTCGGCCAGCGTGGCGGCGAGCGCCGCCCTGGCGCCCTCGGCATCGGTCACTCCCTCGCGGCCGATGCGCCGGCGCAGGCCCTCGATGATGCGCTCGCTGGCCTCGATGCCGACATCGGCCAGCAGCAGCTGGTCCTCGAGCTCGGCCAGCACCGCCGGATCGAGCTTGCGCCCGGCCAGCCAGTCGATCGCCACGCCGAGGCCGAGGCCGCGGTTGAGCTTTTGCTTCAGGCGTTGAAAAAACCCGGGGCGGGGTGCATCCGGGTTGGGGGTCGCGTCACTCATGCGCGGCATGTTAGCGGAAGCGGCCGGCCCTGCGCAGGCCCGCGGGCGGCGCCTTTTACGCGGCATTGCCCTTTTTGATAAAAGGGGTGACCCAGCTGCAGCAGCCCGGCCATTCCTCCATATGCCCGCCCCGCCACTGGCGCCCGGAACGCTCCGCATCATCGCCGGCGAATGGCGCGGTCGGCGCGTGCCCGTGGGCGATGCCGCCGGGCTGCGCCCCACCCCGGACCGCATCCGCGAAACCCTGTTCAACTGGCTGGCCCCCGTGCTGCCGGGGATGCACTGCCTCGATCTCTTTGCCGGCACCGGCGCGCTGGGCCTGGAGGCGCTCTCGCGCGGCGCCGCGCAGGCCTGCTTCGTCGAGGCGCAGCCGGCGCTGGCCCGCGCGCTGGAGCAGGCGCTGGCGCGGCTTGGCTGCGAGCCGGCGCGGGCGCGGGTGGTGCGAGCCGATGCGCTGCAGTACCTGGCCGGCCCGCCACGGGCCTTCGACCTCGTGTTCCTCGATCCACCCTTCGGTGCGGTGGACCTCGGCCGCTTGTGTACACTGCTCGACGGCGGCTGGCTTGCCGATGGCGCGCGCATCTATCTCGAGATGGCACGCAGCGCTTCCCTGCCGCCCTTGCCGCCGGGCTGGGAGCTCCTGCGGGAAAAGGAGGCGGGACAGGTCCGTTATGCGCTGGCCCGCCGTCGGCCATCCATGCCAGAGGAAGCCTGAAGCGTGCCAGTTGCCGCCATGTACCCGGGGACCTTCGATCCCGTCACCAACGGCCACCACGAGCTGGTGCGCCGTGCCGCGGACATCTTCGACGAGTTGGTGGTGGCGGTGGCGGCAAGCCCGCGCAAGGCGCCGCTCTTCAGCCTCGGGGAACGCATGGCGCTTGCCCGCGAGGTGCTCGCCGGGCTGCCCAATGTGCGTGTCGATGGCTACAGCGGCCTGACGGTGGAATACGCGGCCGCGCACGGCCTGCAGGTGGTCATCCGCGGGCTGCGCGCGGTGTCCGACTTCGAGTACGAGTTCCAGCTCGCGAGCATGAACCGCCACCTGCATGCCGGCATCGAGACCATGTTCATGACGCCGGCGGCGCAGTACACCTTCGTGTCCTCCTCGCTGGTGCGCGAGGTGGCGGCGCTTGGCGGCAACGTCGACGAGTTCGTGCACCCGTGCGTGGGGGAAGCCCTGCGCCGGCGCTTCGGGCAGGCGCAGGCGGGCAGGCCATGAAGCCACGGCACCCGCAGGCACGCCGCTGGCCACGGCATGTCCCGTTCGCGGCGCTGTGCCTCGTCTTCCTCGCCAGCCTGCCCGGCGTGCAGGCCGCGCAGGCCCCCGCACGGCCGGGCAAGGCGGCCATCGCCGCGGCCCATCCGCTGGCGGTCGCCGCCGGCGAGGAGGTGCTGGCCGCCGGCGGCAATGCCTTCGATGCCGCGGTGGCGGTCAGCGCGGCGCTGGCGGTGGTCGAGCCCTATGCCTCGGGCCTGGGGGGCGGCGGCTTCTGGTTGCTGCACGTGGCCGACGGCCAGCGCGATGTCTTCATCGATGGGCGCGAGGTGGCACCGGGCGCGGCCACCGCCACGATGTACCTCGATGCGCGGGGCGAGGTCATCAAGGGAGCAAGCATCAGTGGTCCGCTGGCGGCCGGCATCCCCGGCGAGCCCGCCGCCCTGGCACACATCGCCGAGCACTACGGGCGCCTGCCGCTGGCGCGCAGCCTGGCGCCCGCCATCCGGCTGGCCGGGGAAGGCATTCCCGTCCACGAACGCCTGCAGATGGGGCTGCGCTTCCGTCGCCCGGCGATGGAGGCCTCCCCGGCACTGCTCGAGGTGTTCTATCCCGGGGGCAAGCCGCCCGCGGCGGGCAGCCTGCTGCGCCAGCCCGACCTGGCCACCACCTTGCACAGGCTGGGCAGGGAGGGCTTCGACGGCTTCTACCGCGGGCCGACCGCCGCCGCCCTGGTCGAGGGCGTGCGCGCGGCCGGCGGCATCTGGTCGCTGGAGGATCTGGCGGGCTACCGGGTGCTGGAGCGCGAGCCGGTGCGTGGCGATTACCGCGGCCTGCGGCTGACCTCCGCGCCGCTGCCCTCGGCGGGCGGCATCGGCCTGGTGAACATGCTCAACATCCTTGCCGGCTACCGTCTCGAGCAGCTCGAGCCCGCGGTCCGCAAGCACCTGCTGATCGAGGCCATGCGCCGCGCCTACCGCGACCGCAGCCTGTACCTGGGCGATCCGGCCTTCAGCAGGCCGCCGGTGGAGCAGCTGCTCAGCCCCTTCTATGCGGCCGGGCAGCGGGTCTCCATCCGCCTCGACCGGGCGACGCCGAGCGAGGTGCTGGCGCCGGGGGCCGCCGGGGGTGGCACGGGGTCGGACACCACCCACTTTTCGATCCTCGATGCCGAGGGCAACCGGGTGGCCGGCACGCTGTCGATCAACACCTGGTATGGCGCGGCCTTCATGCCGCCGGGCACCGGCGTGCTGCTCAACAACGAGATGGACGATTTCACCATCAAGCCCGGCGTCGCCAATGCCTACGAGCTGCTGGGGGCCGCCGCCAACAATATCGCCCCCGGCAAGCGCATGCTTTCCAGCATGACGCCCAGCTTCCTCGAGTCCGAACGCGGGGTGGCCATCCTCGGCACGCCGGGTGGCAGCCGCATCATCACCATGGTGCTGCTCGCCACGCTGGACTGGGCCGATGGCGGTGATGCGCACTCGATGGTCGCGCTGCGCCGCTTCCACCACCAGTTCCACCCGGATGTCGTGGAATACGAGGTCGGCGCCTTCAGCGAGGCGGAGGTGGCGGCGCTGGAAGCGCTCGGCCATCGCCTCGAGCTGGGCACGCGCGGCTACGGCAACATGAACGTGGTCACCTGGGATTACGCCACCGGCAAGGTGGATGCCGCCAGCGATCCGCGCAGCGCCGGCGAGGCGCAGGTCTACTGAGCCGGCTCAGCGCTGGCAGGCCGGGCAGAAGAAGCTCGAGCGCTGGCCCTGGGTGATCCTGCGGATGGCGCTGCCGCAGGCCGGGCAGGCCTGCCCCTCGCGCCCGTAGACCGCCAGTTCCTGGGCGAAGTAGCCGGGCTCGCCGGTGCCGTGGCGGAAGTCGCGCAGCGTGGTGCCGCCTTCGGCGATGGCCCGCTCGAGGACTGCGCGGACGGCCGCCACCAGCCGCGCCATGTCCGCACGCGAGATGCGCCCGGCCGCCCGGCGCGGGCTGAGGCCGGCGGCGAACAGCGCCTCGCTGGCATAGATGTTGCCGACGCCGACCACGATGCCGGCATCCATCAGGAAGGGCTTGATGGCCATCCGCCGGCGGCGCGCGCGCTGCCAGAGATAGTCGCCGCTGAAGCCCGCCTCCAGCGGTTCGGGCCCCAGGCGGGCGAGCAGCGGGTGGGCGAGGGGCTCCGTCCCGGCCCAGAGCAGCGCGCCGAAGCGGCGCGGATCGGTGAAGCGGATGCAGTGGCCGTCATCGAGCAGGATGTCGAAGTGCTCGTGCCGGCCCGCCGGCGGCGTGCCCTCGAGCACGCGCAGGCTGCCCGACATGCCCAGGTGCACCAGCGCGGTGCCCCGTGGCGTCTCCAGCAGCAGGTACTTGCCGCGCCGGCCGATGGCCCGCACCGGCGCGTCGCGCAGCAGCTCCTCCAGCCCCTCCGGCACCGGCCAGCGCAGCTGGCGGTTGCGCAGCACCAGCCGGCGGATGCGGTGGCCCTCCATCCAGGGCATCAGGCCGCGGCGGGTGGTTTCGACTTCGGGCAGTTCGGGCATGGCTGATGGGGGGCGGGTGGATGCGGGGCTGCGGACAGCATCATGCATGCGCAGGCCAGTGCCTGGTAGGACGTCGATGTCACCGCGCCCGTCCACCGGATGACGCGACATCTGAAATCCTGCGTGCCCGGGTCCGGATAAGGTACAGTCGGCCGGTAGGGTGTTGCGTTCGACGTTCCGGCCGGGGAGCCGGGGCACCGCGAAATAACGAGAATCAGCGGAGGTTCGAATGGGCGCTGGCGGGGGGCAGAAGCAGCGGGTGGGGCCGCGTGCAGCAACGGGGGCCGCGCGGAGGGGGAAGAAAACCGGCAGGCAGCCGGCGGATGATCATCCGGGTCCCGGGCCGTCGGCCAGGGATGCGGAGATCGAGCAGTTGCGCGACGCCCTGCGGCGAAAAAGCTGGGAACTGGACTTCCTGAGGGAGGCGCTGGCCTTCCTTGCCCGCAGCGGGCCGCCACCCGGAAACTGAAGCATCGGCCCGGCCCGCGGGTGGGTGCTGCTCAGGCCAGCATGTCCTCGTACATCCGCTTGCCTTCCTGGTAGCAATCGCAGGCGGCTGTCTCCAGGCCACGGGCATCGAGGATGTCCACATTGCCCCGCCGGTAGGTGATGAGCTGCTGCTTCTGCAGCGTGCCGGCAGCCTGGGTCACGCCGACGCGGCGCACGCCCAGCATGTCCGCCAGCAGCTCGTGCGTGATGAAGAAGCTGTCGCCATGGGCGCGGTCCCTGGCCATCAGCAACCAGCGCGCCAGGCGCGCCTCGACCAGGTGGTAGCGGGCGCAGCCGGCATTCTGCGCGAGCTGGCCGATCATGACGCACAGGTAGCGGTTGAGCCGCCGGCGCAGCCCCGGGCTGCGCTCGAGTTCCGCGGTCAGTGTCCCGGCACCGATGCGCCACGCGCTGCCCCCGCCCAGCACCACGGCGTGCATCATCAGCTGGTCGACTCCGAGGGCGAGCGAGGCGCCCACCATGCCCTCGTTGCCCACCATGCCGACCTGCATCAGGTTGGCATCGACCGGCGAGAGGAGCGCGACGAAACCGTCGATGGGAAAGCAGGCATGGTCGAGCGGTTCTCCCAGCTTGTACAGCAGGTCGCCCGGGACGAGCTCCACTTCCTCGCATTGCCGGACCAGCCGCTGGCGGTCGCGCAGCGGGATGCTGTCCAGCAGCCTGTTGCCGCTGCTGGTCTTTCTGGATGCTGCCATGTCCGCCTCACGGAAACCGTGCGGGTGCAATGCACCCGGCGCGGCACTGTACCCCGATTTCATGCCGCCCTGGCAAGCGGCGCGGCATGGGGCAGGAGGCGCATGAACTCGCGCTTGATCACCCGGTAGCACTCGCAGCAACGCTTTTCGAGACGCTGGCGGGAGAGTATGGAGATGCTGCCGCGCCGGTAGCTGATGATGCCGGCCGCCTGCAGCTTGCCGGCGGCCTCGGTGATGCCCTCGCGGCGCACGCCGATCATGCCTGCCATGAGCTCCTGGGTCATCTTCAGCTCGCTGCCGCCCAGGCAGTCCAGCGTGAAGAGCAGCGAGCGGCACAGCAGCTGGTCCACCGTGTGCAGGCGATTGCATACCGCGGTCAGCGCGGTCTGGTTGAAGAGTGCCAGTGCATAGCGCAGCAGCAGGTTCTGCAGCTCGCGGCTGGTGCCGAATTCCTCGCGCAGGATGGCCGAGCCCAGCCGGTAGGCGGAACCGGCGCTGCGTACCTGTGCGCGATTGGGCACGCTTTCCCCGCCCATGTACAGCTGCACCCCGACCATGCCCTCGTGGCCCACCGCGGCGATCTCGGCGCTGTGGCCGTCTTCCATCATGTAGGCCAGGGAGACGATGCAGTCGGCCGGGAAGTAGACGTAGGCCTGCGGCGTGTCCGGTTCGTAGAGAACCCTGCCAAGTGGCATGGAAACCAGTTCGAGGTGGTGGCCGAGCCGGGCCAGCTGCGGCTCCGGGAGTGCTGCCAGCAGGCTGTTTTCGATCCGGTGCGTATCGATGCTCATGACGACTGCCCCCTTGAGACCGTTGTTGCATGCCCTCGGTGCGCTGTCCGCGCCTGGCCCAGATTAACGGATGCGGTGATTCAGTCTGTTCGATAGCGAACGTATCATATGTATTGCCTCGAACATAATGGGCGATTGCCGGCAGGTGCCCCCATCGCCCTCGCCCCGGCATGGCTGCCCCGGCCCGCATGAAAAAACCTGCTGTGTGCGGTTCCGTACAGTCAGGGCGGGATTCGTGGCGCAGGATGGAGCCATCAACTGCCTGCCCGGACGAATCCGCAGGCAGGTTGTCGCGAAGCGCAGCGTTCTTCAGGAGGTTTGCAGGAAGTCGATTGTTTTCATGAGTCCCCCCTGATTCAGGCCCCGTCAAGACGGGGCCTTTTTTTGTCCCCGTACCGGGACGGGGCGGAGACCGCTGGCCGCGGGCACAAAAAACGCCCCGCGAGGGGGCGTTCTGCCGGCATTCCCGCCGCGACGGGCGGTGGGAGGCCGCGAAGCTACTTGATCTTCGCTTCCTTGTACGGCACGTGCTTGCGCACCACCGGGTCGAACTTGCTGACTTCCATCTTCTCGGGATGGAGGCGCTTGTTCTTGCTGGTGGTATAGAAGTGCCCGGTACCGGCGGTGGAGACGAGCTTGATCTTGTCGCGCTTGCTTGGCATGGCTCTTGTCCTCAGACCTTTTCGCCGCGGGCGCGGAGTTCGGCGACGACCTTCTCGATGCCGTGCTTGTCCACGGTGCGCAGGCCACGGGTGGAAAGCCGCAGGCGGACGAAGCGCTTTTCGCTTTCCAGCCAGAAGCGGTGGCTGTGCAGGTTCGGCAGCCAGCGGCGCCGGCTCTTGTTGTTGGCGTGCGAAACGGTGTTCCCGGAGGACGGCCGCTTGCCGGTCACCTGGCAGACGCGCGACATGACAAACCTCTGTTGAATCGGCTGAATGAATCACCCTCGCGCGGGCGAGGGGCCGGCTATTAAACCAGCACGGGGGCGGGAAGGCAACCGCGGCGATGGCCTGGTGCGGGATCCGTGGCCACCCGGCACGGCTCCGGACACAGGTTCCCGCCTTGCGGGTGTTGCCGGGCGGGCCACGGCGATGCTCTCAGAGCATGCCACGGCCCGCCAGCGAGGTGCACACGCCATCGCCCACCACGAAGTGGTCGAGCAGGCGGACATCGATCAGCTCCAGGGCGCCGCGGATGCGCCGGGTGATCAGCTGGTCGGCCTCGCTCGGCTCGGCCACCCCGGAGGGGTGGTTGTGGGCGAGGATCACCGCCGCCGCATTGCGCTGCAGGGCCTGGCGGACGACTTCCCTGGGATAGACCGTGGTGTTGTCGATGGTGCCGCGGAAAAGTTCGTCGAATGCCAGTACCCTGTGGCGATTGTCGAGGAACAGGCAACAAAAGACCTCGTGGGGACGATCGCGCAGGCGAGCCAGCAGGAACTCGCGGCTGTCCCCCGGCGAGTGGATGGACTGGCCGGGCGCCAGTTTTTCCTGGAGGTAACGGCAGCCGCACTCGCGGGCGGCGATGAGCGTGGCTGCCTTGCCGGCGCCCATGCCATGCACGGCCACGAGATCCTCGAAGCTGGCATTGAGGAGCCCGCGGATGCCGCCGAAGGTGGCCAGCAGGTTGCGGGCCAGCTCCAGCACCGAGAGACCGCGGACGCCGCGGCCGAGCATGACGGCCAGCAGCTCGGCATCCGAGACCCGCTCCGGGCCGGCATTGACCAACCGCTCGCGGGGTCGCTCGCCGGGTGGCCAGTGCTTGGGGGAAGAAGCTTTCACGTGGCCCATTCTCGGTGCCGGTGGACGGCTGTCCCAGCCGCGAAAGCGCTGCCATCACCGACAAAGGAACCCACGCCGCGGACCGATTCTTGTACGCTAGCCCAATGAACGGACTGGCCGGAAAAAGGGTCCTGCTGGGCGTCTCGGGCGGCATCGCCGCCTACAAGAGCGCCGGGCTGGTGCGGCGGCTGCGCGACCAGGGCGCCGAGGTGCAGGTGGTCATGACCGCCGGTGCACGGCACATGGTGTCGCCGACGGTGTTCCAGGCGGTCTCCGGCCGGGAGGTGCGCCACGACCTCTGGGATGAGGCCGCCGAGGCCGCCATGGGCCACATCGAGCTGGCACGCTGGGCCGACTGCATACTGATCGCGCCGGCCACCGCCCACCTGATGGCGCTGCTGGCGGCGGGCCTGGCCCCCGACCTGCTGACCACCCTGTGCCTCGCCACCACCGCCCCGCTGGTGCTGGCGCCGGCCATGAACCACCGGATGTGGCAGCACCCGGCCACCCGCGACAACAGGCAGCTGCTCGCCAGCCGTGGCGTGCATTTCGTCGGCCCGGCCGATGGCGCGCAGGCCTGCGGCGAGACCGGCCCCGGGCGCATGAGCGAGCCGGCCGAGATCGTCGCGGCGCTGCTGGCGCTGGCCGGGCAGGCCAATGGTCCGCTGGCCGGTCGCCATGTGCTGGTCAGCGCAGGGCCGACGCGCGAGCCCATCGATCCGGTGCGCTTCGTCAGCAACCGCAGCTCGGGCAAGATGGGCTTTGCGGTGGCCCGGGCGGCCGCGGAGGCGGGTGCCCGCGTCACGCTGGTGGCGGGGCCGGTGCAGGTCGCCACCCCCCCGGGCGTGGAGCGCGTGGATGTGGAATCGGCCGCCGAGATGCATGAGGCCATCCTCGCGCGGGCGGTGCAGGCCGATATCTACATCGGTGCCGCCGCCGTCTCCGACTACCGTCCCGGGCAGCCCGCGACGCAGAAGATCAAGAAGAAAAGCGACACCCTCGACCTGCACATGGTGAAGTGTGCCGACGTGCTGGCCACCGTCTCGGCCCTGCGGCAGGGACGCCCCTTCACCGTGGGCTTTGCCGCCGAGACCGAGAGGCTCGAGGAGCACGCGCTCGACAAGCTGCAGCGCAAGGGGCTCGACATGATCATCGCCAACCTGGTGGGCGCCAACCTCGGCTTCGACCGCGATGACAACAGCGCGGTGATCCTCTGGCCGGGCGGACGCGAGGAGGTGGCGCAGACTTCGAAGCTCGAGCTGGCGCGGCGCATCATCGCCGCGATTGCCGCGCACCATGCGGCGGTTTCCGGCACGGCTGCCTCGGACCGCCGGCCGGACGTCCCGTGAGCGGCGCGAGGATCCAGCTGCGGGTACTCGACCCGCGTCTCGGGCGCGAATTTCCCCTGCCGGAATACGCGACCGCCGGTGCGGCGGGCATCGACCTGCGCGCCTGCGTCGACCAGGACCTGTCGATCGCGCCCGGCGCCACGGTGCTGGTGCCGACGGGGATCGCGATGCACATCGCCGACCCCGGCCTTGCCGCGGTGATCCTGCCGCGCTCGGGCCTCGGCCACAAAAACGGCATCGTGCTCGGCAACCTCGTCGGCCTGATCGACTCCGACTACCAGGGCCAGCTCATGGTGTCGGCTTGGAACCGTGGCAGCGAGCCTTTCACCATCGAGCCCGGCCTGCGGCTTGCGCAGATGGTGTTCGTGCCGGTGGTGCGTGCCGAGTTCGAGGTGGTCGGGGAGTTCGTTGCCAGCGCGCGCGGCGCCGGCGGCTTCGGCCATACCGGTCGCCACTGAGGGTGGCGCCGGCGGCGCCGGGCTCAGTTGGAGCCCAGCGCGGCCTGCAGTTCCTCGAAGCGCTTGATATCGGCGCTGAACTGCGCGAGCAGCTCGGCCTTGCGCCCCCTGGTGCTGGTCAGGTTCTTCTCGTACAGCGTGATGGAATCCATGGTGTTCGAGAGCTCCTTGGCCAGGCGCTCGTCGATGGGCAGGGCATCGGGGTCGGGGCTGTAGGGCTTGAAGCCCGCCGCTTCGGCCTGCAGGCGCTGCAGGATGTCGCGCAGGCCCTGGAGGTAGTTCTCGGTCACCCGGATCTGGGTATCGATGAGCTCGATGCGCCGGTCGCGCAGCGCCTCGATCTCCTCCACCGAGAGATAGGTATCAAGCAGCACCTGGTCGCGGCGGGAATCCAGTATTGCCTGCCGCCTTTCCTCGGCGGCCTTGCGGGCCGCGGCCTGTTCGATGGCGCGCTGCTCGGCCGTCTTGGCACCGTCCTCGGTGGCCACGGGCACGCCGTAGTCGTTGAGGATCTGCTTCTGGGTGGTGGCGTATTCCGGCGGCACGCTGTCACCGAAGTGCACCATGCCGTCCTTGTCGACCCAGCGATAGGTCCTGGCCTCGCCATTGGCCTTGGCCGGTCTTTGTTGTGCACCGGCAGGCTGCATCCCCGCGCCGGGTGCGCAGAAGGTGAACGCCACGGCGAAAGCCGCGAGCCAGCCTGCTGTACGGTTCATGAGCCTGCGTCCTCGGACGGGATTTGACAGATTATCGGGCACGAAACCCGGCCCGGACAGTGACGCAGTGCCGGGAAAGCCGATGTCGCGCTCCTTGGTCCGCACCGTGGCGATGGATTCCGCCGTCTGGTTCATGTCCCGATGCCGTAGCGCTGGCGGTATGCGGCCATCGACGGCAAGTGCTCGGCCAGCTCCCGGCTGCCCTGGAGGTGGCCCATGAGGTCGTCGAGGCCGATGATGCTCACCACCCCCAGGCCGAGGCCCTGCTCCACCTCCTGGACCGCCGAGCTGGTGCCGCTGCCGCGCTCCTGGCGGTCGAGGGCGATCAGCACGCCCGCCGGCTCGCCGCCCGCGGCGCGGATGATGTCCACCGACTCGCGGATGGCGGTGCCGGCGGTGATGACGTCATCGACGATCAGCACGCGGCCGTGCACCGGCGCGCCGACGATGACCCCGCCCTCGCCATGGTCCTTGGCTTCCTTGCGGTTGAAGCAGAACGGCAGGTCGATGCCGTGGTGCTCGGCCAGCGCGGCTGCCGTCAGCGTGGCGAGCGGGATGCCCTTGTAGGCGGGGCCGAAGATCATGTCGCAGTCGATCGCCGCTTCGCGTGCCGCGGCGGCGTAGTGGCGCCCGAGGCTCGCCAGCGCCCGGCCGGTATTGAAGAGGCCCGAGTTGAAGAAGTAGGGGCTGATGCGCCCCGACTTGAGCGTGAAGCTGCCGAAGCGCAGCGCGCCGATTTCCAGCGCGAGCTTGATGAATGACGTCTTGTAGGCGCGCATGTGGTGGTTCCCGGCGCGGCTTGCGCCTTCTGGTAGAGTATCGCACGGCAAGCGGCACCGTGGTCCTGGCATGCGCATCATCACCCTGAACGTCAACGGCATCCGCTCGGCGGCCAGCAAGGGCCTGTTCGAATGGTTGCCGCGCCAGCACGCCGATGTCATCTGCCTGCAGGAGATACGCGCCGGGCTCGAGCACCTGCAGGAGCCGCCCTTCGTTTCGCCTGTCTTCCATGCCTGCTACGAGCCCGCCGTGAAGAAGGGCTATGCCGGGGTGGCGCTGCTCGCGCGCGAGGCGCCCGACGAACTCGTCCGCGGCTTCGGCGTGCCCGAGTTCGACGAGGAGGGGCGCTATGTCGAGGCGCGCTTCGGCGACCTCAGCGTCATTTCTCTCTACGTGCCCTCGGGTTCCGCTGGGCCGCACCGGCAGGAGTCCAAGTTCCGCTTCATGGATGTCTTCATGGAGCACCTGCGCGGGCTGCGCGCCGATGGCCGGCGCTACGTCATCTGCGGGGACTGGAACATCGCGCACCGGCAGATCGACCTGAAGAACTGGCGCAGCAACCAGAAGAACTCCGGCTTCCTGCCCGAGGAGCGCGCCTGGATGGATGCGCTCTTCGACGAGCTCGGCTTCGTCGATGCCTTCCGTGCCGTCGACCAGCGCCCCGAGCAGTACACCTGGTGGTCCAACCGTGGCCAGGCCTGGGCCAACAACGTGGGGTGGCGCATCGACTACCAGGTCGTCTCGCCCGGGCTTGCCGGCGCGGTCGAGGGCGCCACCATCTACAAGGATGAGCGCTTCTCCGACCACGCCCCGCTCATCATGGATTACGCCATCGATGCCGCCTGAGCCCGCCAGCGGCGGCTCTCCATCCCGTGCTGGCCTTGCCGTCTACCTGCACCGCCGGGTGCTGGCCATGCTGTTCCTCGGCTTCTCCGCCGGCCTGCCCTTCCCGCTGGTCTTCGCCACGCTGTCGGCCTGGCTGGCCACGGCGGGCATCAGCAGGTCGAGCATCGGCATGTTCGCCTGGATCGGCATGGCCTATGCGCTCAAGTTCCTGTGGGCGCCGCTGGTCGACCGCCTGCCGCTGCCCGGGCTGACCGGCTGGCTCGGCCGGCGCCGCAGCTGGATGCTGGTGGCACAGGCGGGCGTGATCCTCGCGTTGCTCATGCTGGCCGCTGCGGACCCTGCCACCGGGCTGCGGCAGGTGGCGCTGCTGTCGCTGGCCGTGGCCTGCTGTTCGGCAACGCAGGACATCGCCATCGACGCCTGGCGCATCGAGGCGGTGGATCCGCAGCTGCAGGGGGCGATGGCCGCCAGCTACCAGTTCGGCTACCGGCTGGCCATGCTGGCGGCGGGCGCGGGTGCCCTGCTGATCGCCGATCATGCCTCGTGGGCGGCGGCCTACCGCGGCATGGCGGTGCTGATGCTGGTCGGTGTGGCCACGGTGTTCGTCATCGCCGAGCCGGCACCAGCCGGCGTGGCGGCGGGTGTCGCGCAGGCCGGTCCGCACGGCGGGCTCGTCCGGCTGCGGCAGTGGTTCGCCTCGGCGGTGCTGGGCCCCTTCGCGGACTTCTTCCGCCGCAGCGGCGTCTTCGGCCTGCTGCTGCTCGGCTTCATCGCCTGCTATCGGATCAGCGACCAGGTCCTCGGCGTGATGGCCAATCCCTTCTACATCGACATCGGCTTTTCGCTGTCGCAGATCGCCGCGGTGGCCAAGGTTTTCGGCTTCGCCATGACGTTGGTCGGTGCGGCGATGGGTGGCGTGGTGGTGGCGCGCTGGGGCGCGGTGCGGCCGCTGGCGGCGGGCGCGCTGCTGGCGGCGGCCACCAACCTGCTGTTCGCGCTGCTGGCCTGGCATCACGCGGCCGATGTGCGCCTCCTGATGCTCACCATCTCCGCCGACAACCTGGCGGCGGGCTTTGCCGGCACCGTGTTCATCGCCTACCTGTCCAGCCTGACCAGCGTGTCCTATACCGCCACCCAGTACGCGCTGTTCTCCGCGCTGATGTCGGTGCTGGGCAGCTTCATCGGCGGCTTCTCCGGCGTGGTGGCGGAGGCGGTCGACTGGGTGAATTTCTTCCTCTACACCACGGCCATGGGCCTGCCGGCCATCATGCTGTCGCTGGTGGTGGCAAGGCGGGCGCGGGCGGAGCAGGGATCGCGCTGAGGGCGATCGGCCGGGGCGGGGTCAGTCCTGCCGGTCGAGGTAGTCCAGCGGGTCGTCGAAGCCCTCCCCGGGCTGGTCGTGCCGGTCGCTGAAGTCCTCGTCGTCGATGTCGACGGCGGCGGTCCAGTCGTCGGGCGGCTGCGCTTCCTCGATTTCCATCTGCTCCCACGAGTCGGCATCGATCTCCTCGATGGTGCCGTCGTAGTACTGGATCTCGATGGTGGCGTCGATGGCATCGATGGCCACCACCTCGAACAGCTCGCCGGTTTCGTGCTGGTACCAGTTGCCCACCACGGGGACTAGTTCGGCCATTGTCCTGGTTCCGGAATGATTGCCGCGGAGCGTGAAGCTTCGGAGGCTTCCGTTATAACCCAGCCACCGGCCGGGGTCGAGCGTTGCCAGGCCGTCTCCCAGACCTCGTGTCCCAGCCGCCCGCCCCGGCGCTCGAAGCGGGTGCTGGTGGGGCGGGCCCGCGGGGGCGCCGGCAGCGGGGCGAGCGCGGGCTCGGCAGCGAGCACCTCCGCCATGTGTTCGGCATAGGGCGCCCAGTCGGTGGCGACGTGGAAGATGCCGCCGGGCGCGAGCTTGCGCGCCACCAGCCGCGCGAAGGCCGGCTGCACGATGCGTCGCTTGTGGTGGCGCTTCTTGGGCCAGGGGTCGGGGAAGAACAGGTTGATGCCGGCCAGGGATGCGTCGGGCAGCTGCTGCTCGAGCACCTCGATGGCATCGTGGCGGATGATGCGCAGGTTGGACAGGCCGCGCGCCTCGGCCAGCAGCAGCGCGTGCCCGACGCCGGGCTCGTGCACCTCGACGCCGAGGAAGTCGGTGGCGGGATCGGCGGCCGCGGCGGCCGTCAGCAGCTCGCCGTCGCCGAAGCCGATCTCCATGATGCAGGGTGCCTCGCGCCCGAAGAGCGCGGCGAGGTCGAGCGGCTGCGGGGTGAAGGCCAGGCCGATGCGGGGCCAGAGTTCGTCCAGCGCCCGCCTCTGGGCGGTGGTGATGCGTCCCGCCCGCAGGATGAAGCTGCGGATGGTGCGCGGAGCCGTGGCGTCACGGGGGGCTTCGCTCATGGTCATGGCTTTCCGGCTTGGCTAAACGGGCTTGCGGGAGGCGGAACGGTACATCAAGGCATGGCGTCGGACACTTTCGCCATCAACTGTCCGCTCCCTGTCGCGGCTTGCTGGGCTGCTTGTCCGGCACTTAAACTTCACGCCTCCGCGGGTGTAGTTCAATGGTAGAACCGTAGCTTCCCAAGCTACTGACGTGGGTTCGATTCCCATCACCCGCTCCAGTTTCTCATGAGCCCCCGGTCGGTGGGGTTCTTCGCATATCCAACGGATGACAGCCATGGATGACAAGCAGCGCAACAAGGTTCTCCTTCTTCTTTTCCTCGGCGTGCTGGTGGCGGCGCTCGACATCGCCATCGTCGGCCCGGCACTGCCCGCCATCCAGGCAGAGTTCGGCGCCAATACCCGCTCCATGGCGTGGATCTTCAACATCTACGTGCTGTTCCTGCTGGTCGGCACGCCGCTGATGGGCAAGCTCTCCGACCGCTACGGCCGGCGTGCGATCTACATCCTCGACCTCGCGTTGTTCGCCGCGGGCTCGGTGGTGGTGGCGATGTCCACCAGCATGACCATGATGCTCGTCGGCCGCGCCATCCAGGCCATCGGCGCCGGCGGCATCTTCCCCGTCGCCGCCGCGGTGGTCGGCGACACCTTCCCGCCCGAGAAGCGCGGTGGCGCGCTCGGCCTGCTCGGTGCGGTGTTCGGCATCGCCTTCCTCATCGGCCCGCCGCTGGCCGGTGTCGTCCTCAAGGTGGCCAACTGGCATTGGCTGTTCCTCATCAATATCCCGATTGCCTTCCTGCTGGCACTGGCGGCGATGCGCATGCTGCCGACCGCCAGGCATGCCGAGTCCAAGCCCTTCGACCTCGCCGGCACCGTGCTGCTGTCGGTGCTGCTGGCCGCGCTGGTCTACGGCCTGACCAGCATCGACCAGACGCAGCCCGTGCTCGGCCTGCTGAACCCCATGGTCGGCGGGCCGATCGTGCTGGCGCTGGTGCTGTTCCCGCTGTTCTGGAGCGTGGAAAAGAAGGCCGCCGACCCGGTGGTGGAGCCCGATCTGTTCAAGTCGCGGCAGATGGTCGTCGCCAGCCTGCTTGCGCTCGCCACCGGCACGGCGGAGAGCAGCAGCGTGTTCCTGCCCTCGCTGGCGGTGATCGGCCTCGACATGACCTACCCGCAGGCGAGCTTCTTCATGCTGTGGACGGTGGCGGCGCTGATCGTCGGTTCGCCGCTCGCCGGGCGCATGCTCGATCGCATCGGCTCGAAGGTGATCGTGCAGGCGGGCCTCGCGCTGACCGCCATCGGCTTCTTCTTCTTTGCCCTGGCGGCCACCAGCAAGCCGATGTTCATCGCCGGCCAGCTCATCTCCGGCCTCGGCCTGGCGGCACTGCTGGGCGCACCGCTGCGCTACATCGTGCTGCAGGAAGCCGGCGAGGCCAACCGCGCCGCGGCGCAGGGTCTGCTGGTGGTGATGCTCTCCATCGGCCAGCTGGTCGGTGCAGCGCTGGTGGGTGCGGTGGCCACCTCGCGCGGTACCGGCACGGCGGCCGGGCTCGAGGCGGGCTTCGTCGTCATCGCAACGATCATGCTGCTGGCCACCCCGCTGGCTTCCGCGCTCAAGGGTCGCGCCGCGGAGCGCGCCACGGCCGCCGCCGGCTGAACAGCCGTGGACATGCCGGCTGAAGGGCATGCCGATGCCCCGTCTGCCAGCCCGGCAGGCGGGGTGCGCCGCCCCACCGGCTGAGCAGCAATGCAGCAGCTCCTGCTGGTGGCACTGGGTGGCGCGCTGGGATCGGCGGCGCGCTTCCTCGCCAGCGGCGCCGCATACCGCCTGCTCCCGGGGCTGGCCTTTCCCGTCGGCACGCTGCTGGTCAACGTCAGCGGCGCCCTGCTGATCGGCCTGCTCGGCGGCCTGGCCGAGGGCAGGCAGTTCCTCGTGCCCGAGCTGCGGCTGTTCCTGTTCACCGGCCTGCTCGGCGGCTACACGACCTTTTCCGCCTTCGCCTTCGAGTCGCTCGGCCTCGGGCTCGATGGCGCCTGGCTGCGCTTCGTGCTGAACGTGGCCGCGCAGGTGGTGCTCGGGCTGGGCGCAGCCTGGGCGGGCTACGCCCTCGGCCGCGCCTTCGGCGGCTGATCCGGCCGGATACCCCCGATTGATGGCTGGCGCCGCGTCGCCTGCCGCGCTTTGCTTCGTGCATGAGTCTGCCCGCCGCCACCATCCGCTGGCTTGCCGGCTGGGTCGAGCTGGCCCGCCACGATGCGGTGCCGGGCTACGCGGGGCATTCCCGCCTTGCCCGCCTGCGGCTCGACCTCGCCGCCCTCGGCATGGCGCTGCTCGCGCCCGGCACCTGGTTTGCCTTGCTGCTGGCCGTGGCGGTGCAGCTTGGTGCATTGCTCGTCGTCTGGCAGCTCGACTTCGCCGGCTGGCAGCGCGATGCCTTGCTGTGCCTGCCCGCCGTGCTGGTGGCGCCGTGGGTGGCAGCCGGGCGGCGCCGGCACCTCGGGCGGTTGCTGGCGCGTCGCGCCGCGGCCCTGGATCGATAGTCTTCGCCAGCCGCAGGCGCATCTCCCGCGCCTGCCGGCCACGCTGGCGCGCAACTTGGCCGCCACTGGCGGCGGTGGTGTAATGGCAGGATGAATCGTGCGCTGAAGATCGTCCTCGGCCTGCTGGCCGCGGTGCTGGCCCTGGTCGTGGGCCTTGCGGTGGCGGTGGCCTTGCTGTTCGACACCGAGGAATTCAAGCCGCTGCTGGTGCAGTCGGTGGAGAAGGCCACCGGGCGCGAGTTCAGGCTCGATGGCGAGCTCGGGCTCGGCTTCTTCCCCTGCTGCAGCGTGCGCCTCGGCCATGCCGCGCTGGGCAACCCGCCGGGCTTCGCCGGGGAGGGCTTTGCCAGCGTGGAGAAGGCCGATCTCAGCATCCGCATCTGGCCGCTGCTCAGCCAGCGGCGCGTGGAGATCGGCGTGGTGCGCCTCGATGGCCTCGATGCCAGCCTCAGGGTGGGCAAGGATGGCCGTGCCAACTGGGACTTCGAAGACGAGGGCAAGCCATCCGGCCAGGATGGGCCCGCGGATGCATCCGCGCCGGCCGGCATGGATGACTTCCACATCAGCGGCCTGCGCATCCGCAATGGCCGCGTGTCCTATGTCGATGAGCAGGCCGCCTCGAGCTGGCTGGCCGAGGAGCTCGATCTCGAGACCGGTGCGCTCGCCCCGGGCGAGCCCTTCGATCTGCGCCTGTCCACCCGCCTCGCCGATGGTGCCGGCAGCCTGACGGGCCAGCTTGCGCTGCGTGCCAGCGCGGTGCTGGATACCGATGCCCCGCAACTGCTGCTGCAGCGCCCGGCGCTGGATTTCGACTTCTCCGGCAGCGCGATACCGGCCAGATCGCTCAAGGGCGAGGTCGGCGCCACCGAGGCCGGTCTTACCGGCGGCAAGGCCGCGGCCCTGCGCTTCAGCGGGCTCGAGGGCACGCTCAGGGCCCAGGGCTTAAGCTCCCCGGCTGGCGACCTCAGCGCCAGCTTCAGCGCTGCCGAGGGCAGCCTCGGCCTGGCTGCCGATGGCCGGCTGCGCCTGCCCGCGCTGCAGGCGGGGCTGGAGATCAAGGGCCGGGATATTCCCGGCGGCAGCCTGCTCGCCAAGGCCTCGCTGAAGGATCTCAGCGCCGACCTCGATGCCATGACCGGCACGGTGGGCGGCTTCGACATGCAGCTCAGCGGGCTCGATGCCCGCCTCCTGCTCAAGGGCAGCGGGAAGCTGGGCGAGAAGGGCAGCGACCTGGGCGGCAGCCTCGAGCTCGAGCCGGTCTCGCCGCGCAAGCTGCTGGCGGCGCTGGGCGAGGAGGTGCCGCGCACCGCCGATCCGCAGGCGCTGACGCGCCTTGCCGGCACCGCGGGCTGGAAGCTCGGCAAGGATGCGCTGGATCTCTCGAAGCTTGACTTCCGCCTCGATGACACCCGCATCGCGGGCAGCCTCGGCATCCGCGGCTTCGACAAGCCGCTGACCCGCTTCGACCTGCAGTTCGACCAGCTGGATGCGGACCGCTACCTCGAACCCGATGCGCAGAAGGCCGCCGGCAGCGGCAAGGCGCAGGCTGCTGCAGGGGATGACGACATCCCCGTGGAGACGCTGCGCGGGCTGCGCCTCGACGGGCGCCTGGCCATCGGCAAGTTGCAGGTGGCCGGCACGCGGCTCGATGAGCTGCAGGCCACGGTGCGCGCCGATGGCGGGCGCCTGCGGCTCGACCCGCTCAGCGCCCGGCTCTACGGCGGAAGCTACCGCGGCAGCATCGGCATCGATGCCAGCGGCCCGCAGGCGCGCATCGCGCTCGACCAGCAGCTCGATGCGCTGCAGGTGGGCGCGGCGCTGGCGGACCTCTACCAGAGCGACAATCTCAGCGGTGCGCTCAGCGGGCGGGTCAGCGCCAGCGGCAGCGGCAACAGCAAGCAGGCCATCCTCGCCAGCCTTGGTGGCGAGGTGGCGCTGTCGCTGGCCGATGGCATCTACCAGGGCACCGATCTCTGGTACGAGATCAGCAGCGCCCGCGCCCGCCTCAAGCGCGAGGAGCCGCCGCCCCGCCCCGCGCAGCCGCAGACGCCGCTCAACGCGCTGGAGCTGGCCGGCACGCTCGACAAGGGCGTGCTCCGCAGCCGCAAGCTGCTGGCCGAGATCCCGCATATCCGCCTCACCGGCAGCGGCGAGCTCAGCCTGGTGGCAAACAGCATGGACTATGCGCTGCAGGCGCAGGTCTTCGAGGCGCCGGTGCTGGCCGATGGCCGCGAGCTGAAGGACCTCAAGGGGCTCAGCATCCCGCTGCGGGTGCAGGGCGCGCTGGACGAGCCCGACGTCAGCGTCGATCTCAAGCAGCTGGCCGGCGAGGTGGCAACGCAGAAGCTCAAGGACCGGCTGCTCAAGAAGCTGGGCGGCGATGACGAGGAACCGGCCGCGGCCACGGAGGCTGGCGAGGCAGCCGCCGTGCAGCCGGCCGAGGGTGGCGAGCCCGCGGCGGTGCAACCCGAGAAGCCCGAGAAACCGCGCGACATCCTCAAGCGCGGCCTGCGCGATCTGCTCAAGCAGCCCTAGTGGCCCGCCGGCACGCCGGGGAGGGCGACCCGGACATCGCTCCCGCCCTGCTGGCCTGGTGGGACGTGCACGGGCGCAAGGACCTGCCCTGGCAGCAGGAGCCCACGCCCTACCGCGTGTGGGTTTCCGAGGTGATGCTGCAGCAGACGCAGGTGGCCACCGTGCTGCGCTACTACGGGCGCTTCATGGCCGCCTTCCCCACCGTGCTGGCGCTGGCGGAGGCCACCGAGGATGCCGTGCTCCACGCCTGGTCGGGGCTTGGCTATTACCGGCGTGCACGCCACCTGCAGCTGGCTGCGCGCCAGGTGCGCGACGAGCACGGCGGCATCCTGCCCGCCACGCTCGAGGGCCTGATGTCGTTGCCCGGCATCGGCCGCTCCACCGCCGGCGCCATCCTCGCGCTGGCGCATGGCGAGCGCCATCCCATCCTCGACGGCAACGTGAAGCGGGTGCTTACCCGCCTGCACCGCATCGAGGAGCCGCCCGCCGGCGCCGCGGTGCTGGCAAGGCTCTGGCAGCTGGCCGACAAGCACACCCCTGCCGTGCGCACCGCCGCCTACACGCAGGCCATCATGGATCTCGGCGCCACCGTCTGCACCCGGCACCAGCCGGCCTGCACGCGCTGCCCGCTGCAGGCCATGTGCCTGGCCTCCCGTGCCGGCGTGGCAGGGCAGCTGCCGGCCCGGCGCCCCGCGCGCCCGCGCCCGCTGCGTGCCTGCGCGGTGCTGCTGCTGCGGGTGGGCGAGGCGCAGGTGCTGCTGGAAAAGCGCCCCGCCGGCGGGCTGTGGGGCGGGCTGTGGGGCCTGCCCGAGCTCGACGCCGTGGACGAGGCCGCGGCCTGGTGCGAGCGCGAGCTGGGGGGCGCGCCGCTGGGGATGGTGGTGCACCCGGTGCTGCGCCACGGCTTCACCCACTTCGAGCTCGACATGACCCCGGTGGAGCTGCGCCTGCCCGCCCCGGCCAGGCTGCGCGACGACGGGCGCTGGCTCGCCTACGACCTGCGGGCCCCCGCGCGCATCGGCCTCGCCGCCCCCGTGGCACGGCTGCTCGACGCGCTGCGCGAGGGCATTCCCGGCACCCGGTGAGAGAATCCGCCCCCCTTGCCTTGACGCGGCTCGGCAAGCCCGGCTTAAATACCGCTCCCCGTGCGGCCCTGCCGCCCGGCGCCCTTCGCGGCCGCAGCACCCGCTGCAACGGACCCCGGATGGCCAGGTAGCTCAGTTGGTAGAGCAGCGGACTGAAAATCCGCGTGTCGATGGTTCGATTCCGTCCCTGGCCACCATCATTCGAAAAGCCAATTGTCATCGGCCGATTTTTCGTCCGTGCCCTGGTGGGTGACGCCCGGTTCCCGACAAGCTGATAGATTCCTTCCTGCGCATCGCGCGCGAAGGCATTACATTCAAGCAAACTTCCTTAGGCACCGGAGGTGTGAATCATGCGCAGCAGAGACCTGTTGGCATCCGCCCTGAAACTTGAACCTGCCGAGCGCTTCGCCCTGGTGGATGAAATCCTGCAGAGCCTGGACAACCCGGATCCGCACATCGACCACCTGTGGATCGAGGAAGCCCAGCGCCGCCTGGATGCGTTCCGCCACGGCGATGCCAAGGCAATCGCGGCCGAGGATGTGGTCGGGGACTTTTAGTGCGCATCCTGTTCTCGCCCGAGGCGCGGGCGGAGTTCGACGATGCCGAGCGCTACTATGAACAGCAGGTGTCCGGGTTGGGCAAGCGTTTTCGTGGCGAGATTCGGGCTGCGCTGAAGCGTCTGCGGTATTGGCCCACGGCAGCACCGGTCGAGCGGGGAGAAGTGCGGCGATTATTGCTTAGCCGCTTCCCCTACAAATTGCTGTACGCAGTCGAGACGGATTGCATCTACATCATGGCCGTAGCCCACCAGCACCGGGCGCCGTGTTACTGGGTTGGGCGTGATACGCGATGAATATCTGGCCGATGCAGGAAACGCCGGGGGCTCCCATATCAGGCGTTTCTTCGGCTTGACCTGCAGGATCGGCTGAACGACGAGCGCACGTTCCGTGCTGTTTAATGTGACCGACGACTTCAGCCGCTGGGGATAGGGCGTCGAGGAAGCTCGCTGTCCTCTGAGCGGATGATCCGCAGTCTGGAGCAGATTAGCGCCTGCGCGGGCAGCCTGCGTTCTACGTTGTGATAACAGCCCCGAATACGTCAGTGAGGCGTGACAAGCTGGGGCCAGAAAGCGCGGCAGCCGGGTCGAATATATCTAGCTGAGCAAGCCGCAGCAAAATATCTGTGTGTAACGGTTCAACCGGACGGCGCGCTACGAGTAGCTGGGCTAGTACCTGTTCGACCGCCTGATTGAGGTGCAGTAGCTCAATCTGATTTTGACCTGATGTTGAAGAAAACGCCGCCCTGCCCATAGCCCCGGCAGAGCTGGTGATCCAGTGTGGGCAGATGACCAAATCCGCCCATCCATTTCATGTCACCAAGTCTGCAGACCAAATGTCCAGTAACTTGGCTGGTGGTGACCATGTGGGATTACCGGATGTTAGGCACCTCGTGGTTGATTTGTCAGAGCTTGTAGATAGAGCGCATTAACATGTATTTACCGGGTTAATAATCTTTGCGTGTACAGCTAAGGCTACTGCATGCGTTCGATTTGCAGCCCCGAGTTTTTTGATGGCTGATTTAAGATGAAAGTTAATCGTATGCACAGACCGACCGACAAGATGCGCAATTTCCTTATCGGTCAGTCCACGTGCAGTCCATTGCAGGCATTCTGTCTCACGTGGTGAAAGTGGGGATGCGGTGGTCCATTGGCGGTTGCGGTCGATGCCATCGAAGAAATTCTCAACAATTCTCTGTAGCGAATTAGCGATCGCTCCGTCAACGAGATGCTGTGTTTCATTTTTTGAAAACCAACTGATACAGCCGAGTTGTCCAAAGGACAGCGGTGTAACGACCGTTACGCCGCTGCAGATGTCGAAATTATGCATGTACTGAATGGTTTCAAGTTCTTCGGATGTGAGGCCTCTCTTGGCATACGCAGCGTTTGATGCGGGAAGAAGCCAGCTATGAATACGCCTATTCTTGCGGCGAGCTAGGCGTGCCGGAAAATTAGACGCATGGCCTTTTGTTATCCATCCGTCAACGAAATTGGGTGGCCAGCCAAATCGTAGCGCCCAATTCTCGCCATCTACTATCGTTGGTAATACTGGCTGCGTCATTTCCTCACGGAAGCCTACGGCCTGCAAGCCCAACAATCCCGGTGTCTCGGCGAGAATGCATAAACACTGATATGCAGTTGTAGCTAGCTTTAGCTCACTCGCAATTACGTCAAGCGAGGTGGTCATTATCAATTCTGTCCACTGAGCGGTCGTCCCTACTGATTCTGGTAGTGGCTTTAAATGTGATCGATCGATTAACTGAATAACACGAGGAGATAATTTTATTAAAAAGTGTGCAGTTTTTAGGGAACCTCTGAACTACCGGTCATGATCACGGTGCCGTCCATGCGAGCACGA
>JACFNV010000099.1 GCA_019454675.1 Gammaproteobacteria bacterium
CGGCATCCCTTGCGAGCCGAGCGTAACAGATCAGGAAATGCGCTCTCACCGGAACCTCATGGCGCGGCTGATCCAGATTCGCGCAGAGCGTAACAGATCAGGAAATGCGCTCTCACCGGAACTTGTGCCGGATGGCGGCGCGCACCACTTCGGAGCGTAACAGATCAGGAAATGCGCTCTCACCGGAACAAGCTGGCCGATGACGCGATCCGCATCGTGGAGCGTAACAGATCAGGAAATGCGCTCTCACCGGAACCATGTTGACGCCGGTCTGCGGTTCGCCAGGGAGCGTAACAGATCAGGAAATGCGCTCTCACCGGAACATCGTCGCGGTGCCACCGGTCGGAATCGCGAGAGCGTAACAGATCAGGCAATTCGCTATCACCGGATAGGCGTGAAGGCACGGCATCCCTTGCGAGCCGAGCGTAACAGATCAGGAAATGCGCTCTCACCGGAACTTGCCACTTGGCCTGGCCGGTCACGTCGCTGAGCGTAACAGATCAGGAAATGCGCTCTCACCGGAACTCTGAAGCTCGCCCGCCTGCGTCAGTCGCCGAGCGTAACAGATCAGGAAATGCGCTCTCACCGGAACCGTACACACCACCCTGCCCGATGCGGAACAGAGCGTAACAGATCAGGAAATGCGCTCTCACCGGAACCGCTCAGGTCGCGCCTTGCGCAGGCGCAGGGAGCGTAACAGATCAGGAAATACGCTCCTGCCAGAATTGATTTTTGTGGCCTACAGGCGTAGATCCAATAGCTTGAGCCAGATGATGCCGAACCCCACGATAGCGCCCATGAACTGGATTGAGGTCGTAAAGCATTGGCGTAGCCTGCCGGCAGAAGAACAGAGGCGACAGGCGCTGGCGTGCCTGCCACGCAAAGTGGCGCGTAGCATGGCCTTCGAGGGTGAGCAGGTGGACCAGGCGATGCTGGAAGCCGAACTCACTCGCCTCACGCAGCTATCTACCACTTCGACACCATCCTCGACATCTTGAGGTTATGCGGGGTTCGCGCCACATCTGGCGTACTGCGTTGAACGAACTTGGTGCGCAATCTGCCAAGGTGAATCCGACGGTTGCCTACCTGATGAGGGTCTTGCCTCGAGCTACACCGCATATCTACGGTGAACTGGCACCAGGCTGCTGGTGCGTGCGGGAAGTCGTCGGGCGGTACCTCCCTCTCCTGATGGTGCATTGACGGGCAGGCTCACCTGCTGAGCCTCCGCCTGGTTAAGCTTGGGGTGTGGAGAAGGACAGAGGCTGATTCGAGGAAGCTTGGAAACAGGGGTTCGAGCCCCCATTTCCCGAGAGTGCATCGAGAGTGGAGCTGCGGCTCCCGCCAACCTGCCTGCCCGGGCAAGGTGGCTGGTCCGATCGGACGATGCGGCTGGTTCTGGCAACGAAGCGGGAGGTCGACATGGTCGAGAAAATGCTGTCACGGATGAGCGCAGGGCAGGCCGAGGCCTTCGAGCGCCTGGTCGAGGCGGCCGATCGCGGTGATGGTGCTGCGGCGTGCCGGCTGGGCGACAGGTACCGCGAGGGCATCGAGGGCTTTCGCTACAGCCCGCGGGAGACCTATCGCTGGTACGCCAGGAGCGCGCTGGCGGGTGACCCGAACGGGCAGAACAACCTCGGGGCCTGCTACGAGCATGGCCTGGGCTGCGGTCAGTCCTACGCGAAGGCGGTGAAGTGGTATCGGCTGTCGGCGGCGCAGGAGATGGGCACTGCCTCGATGAACCTCGCCTACTGCTACTTGCGGGGCAAGGGGCTGCCTGCGGACAAGGATGAGGCGCTGCGGCTGTTCCGGCTTGCGGTGGAGCAGGGCGAGCCCAAGGCACGGCCCGAGGTCGAGCGGCTGGAGGGCGGTGCGCGCTAGCGGGCCCGGCGCTGGCCTCAGCGCGGCCGCGTCCGCCGCGTCGGCTGCGCCTGCCAGGGGTCGTCGGGCCAGTAGTGCCTGGGGTAGCGGCCCCTGAGTTCCTTCTTCACCTCGGGGTAGCCGCGCTCCCAGAAGCTGCGCAGGTCCTGCGTCAGCTGCACCGGGCGCTGCGCGGGGGAGAGCAGCTTCATCAGCACCGGCACGCGCCCGCCGGCGATGCGCGGGGTGTCGGCGAGGCCGAAGCATTCCTGCAGCCGCACGGCGAGGCTTGGCACCTCGCCGTCGAGGTAGTCGATGCGGATGCGCGAGCCGCTGGGCACTACGATGTGGGTGGGCGCCAGCTCGTCGAGGCGGCGCTGGCTGTCGTGGGGGAGCAGGGCCTGCAGGGCGGCGGCCAGCGGCAGCCTGGCAAGGTGCTCGCGCCGGCTGATGCCGGCCAGCCAGGGCAGCAGCCAGTCTTCCATGCTCGCGGCCAGCGCGGCATCGCCGACATCGGGCCAGGCCTCGCCGAGCGCTCGGCGCAGCAGCAACACGCGTGCCTGCCAGTTGCGCAGCTCAGGCGTCCACGGCAGCGCCTCGAGGCCGAGCTCGCGGATGCCCTCCAGCATGGCGCCGGCCACCGCATCGGGATCGGGTGCGGGCAGGGCCCTGTCTTCCAGCAGCAGCGCGCCGAGCCGACGCTGGCGGCGGGCGAGCACGGCCTGCTCGCGGCTGTCCCAGGCGATGGCCTCGGTGCTGCGGACCTGCGTGGCGAAGTGGCGCTCGATGTCCTCCCTGTCCAGCGCGGCGGCGAGGAAGATGCGCGCATCGCGCCCGCGGCGACGATGAACTCGGCGCGCGCCAGCGCCTGCGGCCCGGCGAAGTGCGCGCCGCGGCCGTTGCTGAGCTGGTAGCGTCCCGTGCCCGGCTCGCGCCAGCGCCCGATGCGATCGGGGTAGGCGCAGGCAAGCAGCCAGCCGGCATCGCGCTCGGCGATGCCCGCCCGCTTGTCGTCGAGGCGCAGCTGGCGGCGGAAGAACCCGGCCGTGCGGCGCACGCGACGGATGGCATGGATGTCTACCTCCCCGTCGCCCGCCGGCATCGGCCGGCTGAGCAGTTCGAGCCGCCTGCCGAGGTCGGCATCGCGCTCCGTGCCGCGCAGGATGTCGCGCTCGCCGAGCAGCGCGGCCAGTGCCGCGGCGCTGCCGCCGGCGCCGGCCCGGGCCCCCCGCAGCAGCATGTGCGCGAGGCGCGGGTGGGTGCCGAGCCGCGCCATCTCCCGCCCCTGCGGCGTGATGCGGCCTTGCCCGTCGATGGCATCGAGCTGCCCGAGCAGCTCGCGCGCCTGTGCCAGCGTGCCGGCGGGCGGTGCGTCCAGCCAGGCCAGCGTGCCGGCATCGACCGTGCCCCAAGCCGCCAGCTCGAGCGCCAGCGGGGCGAGGTCGGCCTCGAGGATCTCGGGTGGCGCGTGCGCGGCCAGCGCGCGCTGCTGCGCCTCGCTCCACAGCCGCAGGCACACCCCGGGCCCGAGGCGCCCGGCGCGGCCGCGGCGCTGCTCGGCCGAGGCGCGCGAGATGCGCAGCGTCTCCAGCCGGCCCATGCCGCTGCCGGGGTCGAAGCGCGCGCGTCGCTCGAAGCCGCCGTCCACCACCACCCGCACGCCCTCGATGGTGAGGCTGGTCTCGGCGATGTTGGTGGCCAGCACTACCTTGCGTTCGCCGGGCGGGGCGGGGCGGATGGCGCGCTCCTGTTCCTCCTGCGGCAGCTCGCCGTAGAGCGGCAGCACGCGCGTGCGCGGCGGCAGCGCTGCCGTGGCGAGCGCGGCTGCCGCGCGGCGGATCTCGCCGCTGCCGGGCAGGAAGACGAGGACATCGCCCTCTTCCGTCTCCAGGGCACGGCGCACCGCGGCCATTGCCAGCCGCTCGACGGGCTCCTCCGCGGGCCGTGGCAGGTAATGGGTTGTCACCGGATGGGAGAGGCCGGGCGCGCTGATGACGGCGTCGGTGTCGAGCAGCCGCGCCACCGCCGCGGTGTCGAGCGTGGCCGACATCACCAGCAGCCGCAGCTCGGGGCGCAGGTGGCGCTGGCTGTCGAGCACCAGCGCGAGGCCGAGGTCCGCCTGCAGGCTGCGTTCGTGGAATTCGTCGAAGATCACGCAGCCCACCTGCTCGAGCGCGGGGTCGTGCTGGAGCTGGCGCAGGAGGATGCCCTCGGTCACCACCTCGAGGCGCGTGTTTGGCCCGATGCGGCTGTCCATGCGCATGCGGTAGCCCACCGTCTCGCCCAGCTGCTCGCCGAGCAGCGCGGCGATGCGCGCGGCCACCGTGCGCGCAGCGAGGCGTCGCGGCTCGAGCATGAGGATGCGCTGGCCGGCGAGCCAGGGTGCCGCCAGCAGCGCCGGCGGCACGCCGGTGCTCTTGCCCGCGCCGGGTGGCGCATGCAGCGCCACCCTGCCTTGCAGCTCCAGCGCGGCGAGCAGCGCGGGCAGGGCCTCGACGATGGGCAGTGCGGCGGTGTCCATGCCGCGCATTCTAGACGTGGCCTGCACTGGCCAGCCGCCCGCGGCGGTGGCCGCCGCCGGCAAAGCGGCGTAGCCTCGGGGGTGGGTCGGCATCATCCCGGGAAGAGGCTTGCAGCACTGTTATCTCGCGCTCGACCAGGGTGGCCACGCCAGCCGTGCCATCCTGCTGGACGAGGCCGGCAACCGGCTGGACGAGGCCTATGCGCCGATCGCCACGCAGCGCGGGGCGGATGGCGCCGTGGTGGAGCACGATCCGCAGCAGCTGATCGGCTCGCTGCGCCAGGCCATCGCCGAGGTGGGGGTGCGGGCGCAGGCGGCGGGGCATGTCATCACGGCCGCGGGGCTGGCCACCCAGCGCTCCAGCATGGCCTGCTGGAACCGCCGCACGGGCATGGCGCTGTCGCCGGTCATCTCCTGGCAGGACCGCCGCCATGCCGCCTGGCTGCAGGCGCTGGAGCCCAGGCGCGACTGGATTCGCGAGCGCACCGGGCTGGTGCTCACCCCGCACTACGGCGCGAGCAAGATGCGCTGGTGCCTCGACCACCTGCCCGCGGTGCAGGCGGCGGCCGCCTCCGGCGAGCTGGTAATGGGGCCGCTGGCGAGCTTCATCGTCTTCTCGCTGGCCGGCGAGCGCCCGCTGCTGGCCGACCCGGCCAATGCCTCGCGCACCCAGCTGTGGGATCCGCGCACGCGCGACTGGGCGGATGACCTGCTGGCGCTGTTCGGCGTGCCGCGTGCGCTGCTGCCCGCCTGCACCACCAGCCGCCACGACTTCGGCACACTGGATGTCGCCGGCCGGCCGGTGCCGCTCGGCGTGGTCACCGGGGACCAGTCGGCGGTGCCCTTTGCCTTCGGCCCGCTCGATCCGGCCACCGCCTATGTCAACGCGGGCACCGGCGCCTTCGTGCAGCGTGCGATCCGCAACCGCCTGCCCGAGGCGCCGCGGCTGCTGGCCAGCGTCGTCTGGTCGGATGCGGACGGCGTAGACTACATGCTCGAGGGCACGGTGAACGGTGCCGGCAGCGCCTTCGACTGGCTGGCAGGGCGCGAGGGCATCTCTCCCGCGGCGCTGTTCGAAGCCATGCGGCTGGCGGACTCCGCCGGCGAACCACCGCTGTTCCTCAACGGCATTTCGGGGCTGGGCGCGCCTTATTGGGTGAGCGGCTTCGCCTCGCGTTTCGTGGGCGGGGGCGACATCGGCGCGCGCGCCCTCGCGGTATTGGAGAGCATCGTGTTCCTGCTGGTGGTCAATCTCGATGAGCTGCGGCCGCATGGCCCCGCGCTGGAGCGCATCGTGCTGACCGGCGGCCTTGGCGCCAATCTGCTGTTCTGCCAGCGGCTGGCGGATCTCTCGGGGCTGCAGGTATGGCGTAGCGAGGAGCCGGAGGCCACCGCCCGCGGCCTCGCGTGGTTGCTTGGCGGGGGCAGTGCGGCCTGGCCCGCGCAGGGCACCGGCTTCGCGCCGCGCCCCGCCGCGGCCCTGCAGGCCCGCTTCGCACGCTGGCGTGGGGCGCTGGAGGCGGCGCTGGCCGGCTGAGCGCGATGGCGGAGACAGCATTGCCGATGCGGCCCCTGCCGCGCAGCTTCTATAACCGCGACACCGCGCTGGTTGCCCGCGAGTTGCTCGGCATGCACCTGGTGCACGTGGTCGATGGCGTGGAGCGGGTGGGCAGGATCGTCGAGACCGAGGCCTATCTCGGCCCGCACGACCGCGCTGCGCACTCCGCGCGCGGGCGCACCGCGCGCACCGAGGCCATGTTCGGCCCGCCGGGACATGCCTACGTCTACATGATCTACGGCCTGCACTTCTCGCTGAACCTGGTCACCGGGCCCGAGGGGCATGCCAGCGGCGTGCTGCTGCGCGCGCTCGAGCCGATCCGCAACATCGAGGGCCGCTGCTCGGGGCCGGGGCTGCTGTGCCGCGCGCTGGGCATCGACCGCCGCCACTACGGCCACGACCTGCTGAGCGACGATCTCTACGTCACCCGCCCGCCCGAGCCCGTGCGCTTCACCATCGTGCGCCGCCCGCGGGTGGGGGTGGATTACGCAGGAGTCTGGGCGCGGCGCCTGCTGCGCTTCTACATCAAGGGCAATCCGCACATCTCGCGGCGTTGAGCAAGGAAAATGTCCTTGCTAGAGTAAGGACATGGCCAAGGTCACCAGCAAGCTGCAGGTCACGATCCCGAGGAAGATCGCCGATCTCTACGCCATCTCGCCCGGCGACGAAATCGACTTCGTCGCCGCGGGTGACGGCATCCGCATCGTCCTCGCCGGCAAGGCGCAGCCCGGCCAGCTCGGCCAGGCGGAGCGGCTGCGCCTGTTCCACGAGTCCTGCGCACGCCAGCGCAGCCGCGAGAAGGCCATGAAGCTGCCATCCACGCGGCCCGCCACGCGCGGCTGGTCGCGGGCGGAGCTGTACCAGCGTGGCAAGCCTCGTTGACACCAATGTCCTGGTCTATTGCTTCGACCCGCGTGATCCGGGCAAGCAGGACACCGCAAGGCGGCTGCTGGAGGAGGGCATCCAGGCGCAGTCGCTGGTGCTTGCCTACCAGTCGGTGATCGAGTTCGTCGCCGCCGCCAGCCGGCCCCTGCGCGGCTGGCAGGGTGGCTCGCTGCTGTCGCTGGCCGATGCCTGCCGCGAGGCCGAGTCGCTGCTTGCCCAGTTTCCGGTGCTTTATCCCACCCACGAGCTGGCGCTGACCGCGATCCGTGGTTGTGCCACCTACCAGTTGCCCTGGTTCGATGCACAGATGTGGGCCTATGCCGAGTGCCACGGCCTGCCCGAG
>JACFNV010000005.1 GCA_019454675.1 Gammaproteobacteria bacterium
CGCGCGGGCCCCGATGCGGGCGTGCCGCTGCAGGCCTTCAGCTGCGGCTGGATGCCGGCTGGTCCTTGCCCGCGGGGTCTGCCGGCCGTTGCCACCTGCGCATTCCCTCGCTCTTGCAGCCGGCCGGGTCGGCGGCGCATTCATCCATGCGCTGGCGCATCCGTTGCCGGCGCTCCTCGCAGCGGGCGGGGTCGGCAGCGCATTTTTCCTGCATCTTCTGCAGGCGCCGGCGGTGCTTGTCGCGCTGCTGTTCGCAGGCAGCCGCATTGTCCTTGCACCACGCCTGACGCTCGGCCATGCGGGCCTTCATCTTCTCGCATTGCGCCGGGTTCTCCTGGCACCAGCTTGCGGCCCGCTGGCGCATTTCGGTGCAGGCTTCAGGGTTGTCCCGGCACCAGGCCGGTCCGGTGATTGCGGCAGGCGCCTCCGGCGTGGCCGCAGACAAAGTCCATGGCACCGAGGCGAGGCAGATCGCCATGCCGAGGCAGGCAAGCAGGGTTCTGGCGGACATCGATGGCTCCTTGATCGGGGTGGCCTGAATGGCCGCCTGCTGCGGCGGCCGGATCATGCATGCGCCCATGCGGCGACTCACCATGGATCGACAGTCAGCGCTGTCGCGGGTTCGACGCCGGGCCGTCATCGTCCTTCCGCTCCCTCGACGGCCTGCGTGCCCGTGGATGGGCCTTGTCGTAGACCTGTGCCAGGTGCTGGAAGTCGAGGTGGGTGTAGATCTGCGTGGTGCTGATGTTGGCGTGCCCGAGCATCTCCTGGACGCCGCGCAGGTCGCCGCTGGATTCGAGCAGGTGGCTGGCGAAGCTGTGGCGGAAGAGATGCGGATGCACGCGCTGGCCGAGGCCCGAGCGTCGCGCCCAATGGCTGACCCTGGCCTGCACCGTGCGCGGGCTGATGCGCCCGCCGCGCGTGCCGGTGAACACGGCCCGCTCGTCGATGGCGGCCATGCCGGCACGCTGGCGCAGCCAGGCCGCCACGGCCTCGCGGGCGACGCGGCCTACCGGCACCAGGCGCGTCTTGCGGCCCTTGCCGGTGACCCGCACCAGGCCTTCGGCGAGGTCGATGTCGCCGAGGTCGAGCCCCACCAGCTCGGCCAGGCGCAGGCCCGAGGAATACAGCAGCTCGAGCATGGCGCGGTCGCGGATGGCGAGCGGCGTGTCGCCGCCGATCGCCAGCAGGTGGGCCATCTGGTCGACATCCAGCGTGGTCGGCAGCTTGCGTGCCGCCCGCGGGGCGGAGACGCCGGTGCCCGGGTTGACGCTGATCTCGCCCTCGCGGACCAGGTAGCGCAGGAAGCTGCGCACACCCGACAGCCGTCGCTGGATGCTGCGCGGGCTCAGCCCGTGGCCATGGCTGGTGGCGGCGAAGCGGCGCAGGTGGTGCACCTTGAGCTCGCGCCAGGCGGCGATGCCCTCGGCATCGCAGAAGGCGGCAAGGCAGTCGAGGTCGCGCCGATAGGCGCTGGCGGTGTGCTTCGACAGGCGACGCTCCAGCGCCAGGTGCGAGAGGAAGGCTTCCGCCTTCAGCCACTCAGCCCGTTGCATGCCCCGTTCCCACGGCTTGCTGCTCCGCCAGGCGCTGGCGTGCCGTCGTTGCCGCTCAGTGCAGGCTCAGCGCGCAGGCGGTGAGCTCGCCCAGCCGGGCCAGGAAGTCGATGCTCTGGCCGGGGTGGAAGTGCTCCGGATCGCGGCTGCCGATGGCGAGGAAGCCGAATTCCGAGTGGGGCCCGAGCGGCACCAGCGCCATCGACTGGATGTGGCTGTCCGGCCCGAAGAGGAAGTCGCGCTGCGCCTCGCGCGGGCGCGAGCAGCGCGGCGTCGAGCCCTGCAGGAAGCTCTTGAAGGGACCGAGCACCGGGTCCTCGCGGTGCATCACGCGGATGAAGCTGGAATGCCCCTGCAGCAGCCCCGGCACGCTGTCGAAGAGGATCAGGCCCGCCTCGTCGACGGCAAAGCCGTCGCGCAGCTGCTCGTCGAGGCTGTCGATGACCGCCTCGCGGCTGCGGGCACGCATGAGCTGCAGGGCGAGCGCGTGGATGCGGGCTGCCAGGCGGTCGTTGCCGTGGGCGACCTCGAGCAGCTCCTTGAGCCGGCTTTCCATGGCCAGGTTGCGCTGGCGCAGCACCTCCAGCTGGCGTTCCACCAGCGAGATGGCGCCACCCGTGGTGTGGTGCGGCAGGCGCAGCGTGGCCAGCAGGCCGAGGTTGCGCTCGAAGAAATCCGGGTGTGCACGCAGGTACTCGGCGATGGCTTCATCGGCGATTGCTGCGGGTTCAGCCTGTCGTGTGGCGGTGCTCATAAGTCTGCCGTTCCTTCGAATACGCGAATCGCCTCGCCCGTCAGCCAGGCGGCGGATCCCGGCCCCTCCCAGCGTACCAGCAGATCGCCGCCGGGCAGGTCGACATGCACCCGCGCTGCCAGCCAGCCCGCCTGCCGGCCGACCACGGCAGCAGCGCAGGCGCCGGTGCCGCAGGCTCGTGTCTCGCCGACACCGCGTTCGAAGACGCGCAGCCGGATGTGTCCGGGATCGAGCACCTGCATGAAACCGATGTTAGCACGGTTCGGAAAACGCTCATGGCGCTCGAGGAGCGGGCCGAGCCGCGCCACCGGCGCGGTGTCGACGTCGTCCACGCGGATCACCGCATGCGGGTTGCCGAGCGAGACCACGCGCAGCTCGATGTCCTCGCCCGCGGCCTGCACCACGTAGCTGTCTGCCGCGGCCCCGGCGATGAAGGGAATGCGCCCGGGGGCGAATTCCGGCACGGCGATTTCCACGCTCACCAGGCCATCGTCCTCGATGCGTGCCCGCGAGCTGCCGCCGCGGTGGCCGAGCACCAGCGTGTCGCCGCGGCCGGGTGCCACCAGGCGCGCGATGCAGCGTGCGCCATTGCCACACTGCTCGGCCTCCGAGCCATCGGTGTTGAAGATGCGGTAGTAGAGCGCGGTTCCGGGGCTGCGCGGCGCCTCCAGCCAGAGCAGCTGGTCGAAGCCGATGCCGGTCTTGCGGTCGGCCAGGGCGCGGATGGCAGCTGCGGAAGGCAGCGGCATGTCGCCGGCCTGCACCACGACGAAGTCGTTGCCGAGGCCGTGCATCTTGGTGAAGGAAATGCGCATGGCGGTGATTCGTGGCGGGCGGTCATTATACCGGCATGGACTTTTGTCAAGTCGCCCAGTACCTTTTGCCCATCCGGCGTGAAGACTCGACTGGATGAGCGGCGAAGGATAACGCCGACGCCGATGGTCCGAATGTGGGCTGGAGGAAAAAGAACGATGCGTTACATCATGGTGCTCAATGCCAAGGGCGGCTGCGGCAAAAGCACGCTTGCCACCAATCTCGCCAGTTATTACGCCACCCAGGGCAAGCGTACGGTGCTGGCTGATTTCGATCCGCAGTGCTCTGCCCTGGACTGGCTGTCCAGGCGGCCGGCGGATCGTCCGCCCATCGAGGGCGTGGAGGCCCATCGGCATGGCCTGCGCGGCGTGCCGCGCAACGCGGAGGTGGTCATCATCGATGCGCCGGCGCGGGTGCATGGCGCCGAGCTCACCGCCATGGTGCGCCACGCCGAGACCATCATCGTGCCGGTGTTGCCATCGACCATCGACATCACCGCCGCCAGCCAGTTTCTCGAGAAGCTTGCCGAAGTCGGGCGGGTGGAGCGCCGGCAGGTGCGCGTGGCCGTGGTCGCCAACCGCGTGCGCGACAACACGCTGATCGCCGGCGAGCTCGACGAGTACCTCGATGGCCTGAAGACACCCTACGTGGCCAAGCTGCGCGAGGCGCAGAACTACATCCGCGCCTATACCCGGGGCCTGGGCATTTTCGAGCTGCCGGAGTACCTGGCCTGGCCCGACTGGGAGCAGTGGGAGCCGCTGCTCGAGTGGCTGGGCAGCCGCCGCAGCCGTCCTGCCGTCGCCGCCTGAGGTCCCCGGGAGGCGCGCCGGCCCTGGTTAGCCGGGGCGGCGCGCCAGTCCGGTCGTCGTGGCCGGGCCGCCGAGGCTCAGGCCGAGGCCGCGCTGCCAGGCGCGGGCGGCGGCCTCGTGTTCGCCGATGCGCTCGAGCAGCTGCCCGAGGGCGGCGCAGGTTTCCGCGGCAGGCCTGATCGACAGGCTGGTTTCCAGATAGCTGCGCGCCTTGCCCCACAGCTGGTTGCGGAAGGAGAGCCGGCCGGCGGCGAGCAGCAGTTCCGGGTCCTCCGGATGCTCGCGCAGGAAGGCCTCGGCATGTTTCAGCTGCTGCGCGGTGCCGGGGACCACCAGTTCGCCGTAGAAGCGGACCAGGCCGGCATCCCAGGTATCGCGCAGCGCCTGGCGGACTTCCGCCACGGCGGCGACCGCCGAGCCGGCATGCACCAGTGCCCGGGCGCGGGCCAGTACCAGGCGCGGGTCACGCCGCAGCACCTTCGGCACTTCGTTCCATAGCGTCTCGAGACCGGCCTTGTCGAGCCCGGGCTCGACGAGCAGCGCCTCGAAGGCATCCACGGTCCAGCGGTTGAGCCGTGCCTGCGGCATGGGCGGCATGGCGCGCAGGGTGGGCAGCAGGGCGAGCAGCCCGCGCCAGTCCTGTCGGCGCCAGTGCAGGGCGGCCAGCAGTTTCAGTGCCTGGGCGTGTTTGGGATTGCGTTCGCGGATGCGGTCGAGCGTCGCCAGCGCTTCGTCGAAGGCCTGGTCATCCATCTGCATCTCGGCCTGGGCGAGCAGCACGGCATCGGCCGCGGCTGGCTCCTGCTCGTAGGCCAGGCGCAGCCAGCCGTCGCGGCGGGCGGTGTCGTTGCGCTGGTGGGCGAGGCGGGCGGCCGCCAGGTAATTCATCAGCGGCGCACCGCTGCGGCGGGCGCCGCGGGTCAGGAGCCGTTCGCCGCGATCGAGCTTGCCCTCGGCGATGGCGATGTAGCCGCGGGTGGCCTGGCGCCCGGCCCAGCGCAGGCGGGCGCGTGCGGTGGCCTCGCCGAGCTGGCGCGGCACCCGCCACAGCCAGGCCAGCAGGCGCACCGCCAGGTAGGCGAGCACCAGCAGGCCGCCGGCCACGGGGACCGAGGTTTCGACGGTATAGCCCGCGAAGCTCAGCAGTACGTAGCCGTTGTCCTCCATGAGGAAGGAGGCGGCCAGGGCTCCCAGGGCAAGCGCCAGGACGATGAGCACGCCAACCCTCATGGCCGTGCTTCCAGCTCCTGGAGGCGTGTCAGTTCGGCCAGCGAGCCGCTGATGTCGGGTATCTGCTCGGCCAGCACCCCGCCGCTGATGGCATCCAGGCTGGCCAGTGCCGCCGCTCCGGCGCCACCCTGCGTGTCGTAGTAGTGCAGGAGTTGCCCGCGCACCGCGGCGAGCGAGCGCCGCAGGATGTCGGTCTCGCCACGCAGCAGCGCGAGCCGCGCCAGCTGCAGCTCGAGCCCGAGGCTCTGCGCCACGAGGCCGGCGGCCCCGGCCTCGGGCAGCGGGACAGGTGGCCCCTCGGTGCGGCGTACGCTGACCACGCTGCTGAAGGCGTTGCGCAGCACCTGCAGGGCCCTTGCGCCGCCACCCATGCCCTCGGGGGCGGGCGCAGCCTGCGGCTTGAAGGCATCGGGCGGCTGGCGCAGCGGCAGATCGCGGATCTGTTCAGCGAGGGTGTCGAGTTGCAGGCTGAGCCCGGCGGTGTCCACGGTGCCGACCGCGCGCAGCGCGGCCTGCTCCGAGCTGATGAGCCTGCGCACCGGCAGCAGGCGCGGATCCTCCGCCTCGCGGAGATAGTCATCGGCGGCCTCGAGCGCGGCCAGCGCGCCGCGGCTGTCGTGGGCAAGCCGCGCTTGGGCGTTGGCCAGCTGCAGGAAGTGGGTGGCCTGGCTGGCCAGCCAGAGGCGGCGTCCCTGGTTGCCACCCGCTGCTTCGGTGCGCGCTGCCTCGAGCGCGCCGAGGCGCGCGGCAAGCTCGCCGGCATCCACGCCCGTCTCCCCGGCGCGGGCGAGGAGCCTGTCGACATCGCCGCGCAGGCGTCGCAGCTGATCCTGCAGGGTGGTGGCTTGCTGCTGCACCCTGGCCAGCTCGTCGGTGGTGGTCGCGACGGGCCGGAACGAGCGGTCCAGGCCCAGCCACTGTGCGGCGATGGCCGCCAGTGCCACCACTGCCAGCAGCAGGGCGATGCGCCCGCTGCGCGGGTTCCTTGGTTCTGGCGTGTCGTCGGCTGGTCCGCTCATGGCGGGAGGCCCGTGTGGTTGCAGGGACAGGGGATCATTCTGCCATGCCGGGGCAGCGGCGTCGGCATGCGGGCATGTCCGTCGGCAGGCCTGGACCATGCCACCGGGTGGCCGGGCAGGACCGGCAGGCGCTCGCGTTGCGTTCAGCCGGGGCTGAGAATGCGCTGCGCCCAGGCCGCGGCCTTGTGTTCGAAGAGCACCAGCGCCACGCCGGCCAGCACCAGCAGCGCGCCCAGCAGGCTCGAGGTCGTCACCGCCTCATCGAGTACCGCGGCACCGAGGAACATGGCGATCACCGGATTGACCACGGCGTAGGTGGTGACCTTTTCGGCCGGCCAGCGGCTCAGCAGCCAGAGATAGCACCACTGGGTGAGCAGGCTGCCGAACAGGGCGAGGTACAGCACGCCCAGCCAGGCCGGTGCGCTGACCCGGGCGAGATCGAGGCTGGAGAACTCGTCGTTCAACAGGCCCGCCGCGCAGAGGAAGGCGGCGCCCGCCGCCATCTGGCCGCAGAGCAGGGCCAGCAGGCGCTCGCGCGGCACGGCGTCGCGCTGGACCAGCGTGCCGACGCTCCAGGTGAGTACGGCGAGGGCCAGGCATGCCACGTAGCCGATCCCGGCCAGGCCGGTGGTGGCGGTGGTCTGCCGGACCAGCAGCGTGACCCCGCCGACGCCCGCCGCCAGGCCGATGCCCGTCCAGATGCTGGGGCGTCGCCTGGCAAAGAAGCCCCAGTCCACGAGCGTGACGCAGATCGGGATGGTGGAGTTCAGCAGCGCGGCGATGCCGGAGGGCACCTGCTGCATGGCAAAGACGGTAAAGCCATTGCCGCAGCCGCAGAGCAGCACGCCGCTGATGACCACCGTGCGCACCGGCAGGCCTGCCATGGGCCTCGGCTGGCGCAGCCGCAGGCCCGCATACAGCACCACGGCAGCCAGCGTGTAGCGCATGGCGGCCGAGAGGAATGGCGGGAGGTCGCGCAGCACGATGGCAACGGCCAGGTAGGTCGTGCCCCAGACGACGAGGACACAAAGGAAGGCAAGCAGGATGGCTGACCTGGGGGCGTGCTGATCCATCGGGGGCTCCACCCGCTGCCGGAAGAGGGGCGGGTGGCGCATGGTACGGCAGAAGCCGCTGACCAGGTATCGGCACCCGGGCGCTTCAGGTGACTGCGCGCAGGCAGCTCGTGCGCAGGCCGAGTGCCTCGGCCACGTGCCCTGCGGCGATATCGTCCGTGCCGGCGAGGTCGGCGATCGTGCGCGCCACCCGCAGCACGCTGTGGCAGGCGCGGTGCGAGAGCTGCAGCCGGGCCGCTGCCCTTTCCAGCAGCTGCAGGCCGTCGCCCCGTGGCAGGCACCAGTCGCGGATGCCGTCGGCGGGCAGTGCCGCGTTGACTTTCCCGGCGCGTGCCAGCTGGCGGCAACGTGCGGCCGCCACCCGCGTGGCCACTGCCGCCGAGGCTTCGCCGGGAGCGCCGGTCTCGCCGAGGCGGATCTCGCCACGGATGACCGGCAGGCGCAGGTCGATGCGATCCAGCAGCGGGCCGGAGAGCCGCTCCTGGTAGCGGCGGATCTGCTCGGGCGAGCAACGGCAGGGCAGGACGGGATCGCCGTAGTGGCCGCAGGGACAGGGGTTCATGGCAGCCACCAGCTGGAACCTGGCGGGGAACTCGAGCGTGCGCGCCGCCCGTGCGACGGTGATGCGCCCGGTTTCCAGCGGCTCGCGCAGCGCTTCGAGGGTGGCACGGGCAAACTCGGGCAGTTCGTCGAGGAACAGGATGCCGTGGTGCGCCAGGGATATCTCTCCCGGGCGCGGCCAGCTCCCCCCACCGACGAGGGAGGCCGTGGTGGCGGTGTGGTGCGGGGCACGAAAGGGTCGCTCGGCCCAGCTTGCGGTGGGCGGGTTGCCTGCCAGCGAGTTGAGCGCCGCGCTCTCGGCCGCCTCTTCCTCGCTCATTGGTGGCAGCAGGCCGGGCAGCCTGCGCGCCAGCATGCTCTTGCCGGTGCCGGGCGGGCCCGCGAAGAGGAGGTTGTGGCCTCCCGCCGCGGCGATCTCCAGTGCCCGCTTGGCCAGTTCCTGTCCGCGGATGTCCTGCAGGTCATCGGTCGACGGGGTCTTGCCGGCCGGTGGCAGGACCGCTGCCGGCAGCGCAAGCTCTCCCTGCAGGAAGCGCAGCACCGGCAGCAGGTGTTCGGCCAGCAGGATGCCCGCATCGCGCAGCAGCCCCGCCTCGCCGGCGCAGCCCGCGGGGACCACCACGCTGCGGCCCGCACGCCGCGCGCCGAGCAGCGCGGGCAGGAGGCCCGACAACGGGCGCAGCATGCCGGTGAAGCCCAGCTCGCCCAGCAGCTCGACCTCGGCGAGGCGATCCGCGGGGACCTGGCCGGAGGCGGCCAGCACGCCCACCGCGATGGCCAGGTCGTAGCGGCCGCCGTGCTTGGGCAGGTCGGCGGGCGCCAGGTTGACGACGATCTTGCGGCTGGGGAACTCGAAGCCGCACTGGCCGATGGCCGCCCGTACCCGCTCGCGGCTTTCCTTGACGGTGGTTTCGGCGAGACCGACGATGGCAAGGCCCGGCAGCCCGCCGCTCAGGCAAACCTCGACGCTGACCTCGGGGGCCTCGAGCCCCAGCTCGCCGCGGGTCATGGTGCATGCCAGGCGCACAGGCTGCTCCCCGCCCGCGACGCGGGTCAGTGGGTGGCTGTCTTGCCGGCCTCCAGCGCGGCGATGCGCGACTCCAGTGCCGCCAGCTTTTCGCGGCTGCGTTCGAGCACGCGCTGCTGCACCTCGAACTCCTCGCGCGTCACCAGGTCCATGCGCGTCAGGCCGGCCTGGAGCACGGCGCGGAAGTTCTGCTCGATGTCCTCGCGCACGGCGCGCATGCCGGGTGGCAGGCTGCCGGCCAGTTTGCGGGCAAGTTCTTCTATCAGCTTGGCATTCATGGGGTTGGTGGCTCCCTTGCCCGGATTGCGGAGGACTGCATCCTGCCAAGGCGGATAGGTTGCGGCAAGCATGCCAATGCAGTGTTTTGATGCAGAAATCTCCCATCGACGGCAGCCTGTGCCATCCCGCATGGCGGAAGCTGTTGCCGTCCACGGGCCTGCCGCGGGTCTTTGTGCCGGATACCTGCGGATTGGCTGGCAACCAGCAGTTTCCCGGCATTTTTACGTGACGGCCATCAAATTCCGGCCATCCGGCCCGATGGCATAATGCAAGGTGCTGCGGGTTGTGTCGGCCAGGGCCGTGAGGTATCCAACATGAGAGTCGTTGCCGTCGTGTGCAGGATCATCGTGACGCTGGCCGTGGCCGGGCCGTGGGCCCTGGCCTCCGCCGCCGACCAGGGCTCCGTCTACCAGTGGGTGGACAGCGATGGCACGCCGCACTACCAGGATCGTCCGCCCGAGGATGTCCACGCGGCGCAGGAGGCGAAGGAGCTCAGCCTGCGTTACCGCCTGAGCGATCCCGAGGCGCTGGCTGCGGCCGCCCGGGACAGGGCCGAGCTCGGCGATGCCGCGCAGTTGCGCAAGCAGCAGCAGGCCGAGGACAACAAGGCGGATGCCGGGCAGCGCGACCAGGTGAAGGCCGAGCGCGAGCAGGCCTGTGCGCAGGCCCGCGAGAAGCTGCAGAAGTACGAGACCGCGCACCGGCTCTACCGGCCGGGTGCCGATGGCGAGCGCCGGTACCTGAGCGACGAGGAGATCGATGCCGCCCGTGTCGATGCCCGCAGGGCCGTTGCCGAATGGTGCTCCCCGTAGCCCAGCGTCGCTGGTGAGCGCCGCGCCGGACAAGTCCCGCAGCGATACCTGCAGCTACCTGCCCGATCTTTGTGCGCCCATGGCCGTGCTGGGCGTGGTGCTGCTCGCCGAGCTGCTGGCCATCACGTTGACGCTGGCGCGCCAAAACCACTGGATCAGCTTCTTCGCCGACCTCGGCTCCATTTCCGTCGTGCTGCAATGGCTGGCGCTGAGCTCGGCTGCCGTGCTGTGCGGGCTGCGTCGCTGGCTGGCGCCCCTGCCGTTGCGCCGTGGCTCGTTGCTGGCCTTTGCCGCGCTGCTGCTGAACATCCTGCTGGTCTCCGAGGCCCTGTACTGGATCGGCTACCTCAGTGCGCCGGGTGCCGCATTCGAGGCCTGGCTGCCCGCCGACCACGGCTTCTTCGTGGCGCGCAACCTGGCGGTGGGCGGGGTGATTGCCGGCGGCATGCTGCGGTACTTTTATGTCTCGGGACAATGGCAGCGCAACGTGCGGCGCGAGGCGCAGGCCCGCATCCATGCCCTGCAGGCTCGCATCCGCCCGCACTTCCTGTTCAACAGCATGAACACCATCGCCAGCCTGACGCGCAGCAACCCGGCGGCGGCCGAGCAGGCGGTCGAGGATCTCGCCGACCTGTTCCGCGCTTCGCTGGCCGACAGCCGGCAGCAGATCACGCTGGCCGACGAGCTGGAGATCGCCCGCGTCTATGAGCGCATGGAGCGCCAGCGGCTGGGCGAGCGACTCGAGGTACGCTGGGATGTCGCGGCACTGCCGGGCACCGCCCTGCTGCCCAGCCTCAGCATCCAGCCGCTGCTCGAGAACGCCATCTATCATGGCATCGAGCGCATGGCCGGGCCGGGGGTGGTGGAGATCAGCGGCAGGCACGAGGGCGGGATGCTGAGGATCGTGGTCAGCAACCCGCTGCCCGCTGCCGGCGCCGCTGCCGCCCGCAGCGGGCATCAGATGGCGCTCGACAACATCCGCGAGCGGCTCGGCCTCGCCTTCGGCGACGAGGCGGGGCTCGATATCGAAATGAACGCAGACCGCTTCAATGCCACGCTGCGCTTCCCCTGCCGCTTCGACAAGGGATGAGGCGATGCCCAGCGTCCTGATCGTCGATGATGAAATGCCCGCCCGCGCCCGCCTGCGCCGGCTGCTGGACGATATCGGCGGCTGGCAGGTGGTGGCCGAAGCGATGCATGGCCGCCAGGCCCTGGAGCTGTGCCGGAGCCTGGACCCGGATGTGGTGCTGCTGGATATCCGCATGCCCGAGATGGATGGCCTCGAGGTGGCGCGCCACCTGCTTGGCTTCCCGGAGCCGCCGGCCGTCATCTTCACCACGGCCTATGAGGATTACGCGATCCAGGCCTTCGAGGCGCAGGCCATCGGCTACCTGCTCAAGCCGGTGCGCCGCGAGCGGCTGGAGCGCGCGCTGCAGCAGGCAGCGCGCCTGTCGCACGGCCACCTGGCGGCGGTGGCCGCAGCGGTCGGCGGGGAGGGGCGGCGCCGCCATATCTGCGTGCGCAAGGCCCGGGGGCTGCGCCTGGTGCCGGTGGAGGAGATCCTCGGCTTCCGTGCCGACCAGAAGTACGTGATGCTGATGCTTGCCGATGGCGAGGAGCTCAGCGAGGAGACGCTCAAGGGGCTGGAAGAGGAGTTCGCGGACGAGTTCATCCGCATCCATCGCAACACGCTGCTGGCGCGCCGCTACCTGCAGCGGATCGAGGTAGGAGACGATGGCCGCACGCTGGCCTGGCTGGCGCACCGCGACGAGCCGCTCCCCGTCAGCCGGCGGCTGGCCGCGGAGGTCAAGCGGCGCCTCATGGAGGCGGTGCCCTGAGCACAGGCCCCGGCGGCCGGCGCCGGCTCAGCCCCTGAGCCGGTAGGACGAGGCGAAGTCCACCACGCCGGCAAGCTCGCGCAGCTGCGCCAGGTCGAGGATGCGGACATGGTGGTTGTCCAGGCGCCGGATCAGGCCGCGGCGCTCGAGCTGGCCGAGGCTGCGGCTCACGGTTTCCTTCTGCAGCCCCACGAAATCGGCGATGTCCTCGCGGGTCATCGGCAGCTTGACCTCGTTCAGGGCGGGATCGGCGTCGTCGGCAGGGCCCTCGGCCAGGCGCCTGGCATGGCGCAGGAACAGCAGGAAGACCGCCAGTCGTTCCAGCGCCGTGCGCTGGCCGAGGCTGTAGATGACATCCAGCAGGTCCTCGAGCACGCGGAAGGTCATGTTGAGGAAGGCGTGCTCGGCCTCGGGGACGCGCCGCATGCGTGCCTGGAAATCCGCCCGCGGGATGCAGGCCACCACCGCCGGGGTAACGGCCTGCACCGTGAAGTAGTAGCGGTCCGCGGCGGTGAGGCCGATGAAGTTGTCGCGGAACAGGAAGCTCAGCACCTGGCGGCGCCCATCGTTGCCCGTGCGGCTCATCATGAGCATGCCGCTGACGATGTTGAAGACCTCGCTGGCGGGCGCGCCGGCCGCGATCAGCACCTGCCCGGGAACGAGCTCGCGTGAGGGGGCGCTGGCGAAGGCCTCGAGGAAGACCTCGCCGGGGAGAGGTGGGACTGTCATGGCTGAAGCATGGCGCGGGTTTCACGCGGGCTCAAGCCATATCTGCCGTGGACGCATTCTCCGGCCCGAGGGTATGATGCCGGCCTGCCGATGCGCCCGTAGCTCAGCTGGATAGAGTACTGCCCTCCGAAGGCAGGGGTCGTGAGTTCGAATCTCGCCGGGCGCGCCATTTCGGCGGGAAGGGGATCAGCGCGACCCCCTTCCCGTGTCCGCATGGGATTGGCTGCATGCCCATGCCCGGGCAGGCGCGCATGGCGCCGGCCGCGGGCCGGCCCGCCTGCGCCCATGGGTGCAGGCTCGGGCCATGACATACCCACCAGGAGAATCCATTGAAGATCACGATCGTTGCCAACGGGCCCATCCTCATCGAGACGCAGGGCGAATGGAGCTGGGATGGCGAGGGCGAGCCGCTCGCCAAGAAGGACCGCGTCGCCCTGTGCCGCTGCGGTGCCTCGGCCATCAAGCCCTTCTGCGACGGCACCCATCGGAAGATCGGCTTCGAGGCCCCCGGTGGCACCGTGGAACTGACGCCGCGCTAGAGTTGCCGGTGGCCGGCCCCGGGGCCGGCCACAAGCTTCCGGGATTTCCGCAGGGCGTTCCGCCGACAGCAGCCGGGTGCCGGCGTGGGCGTGTGGAGAAACCATTGCGCGATGCTGCCGGCAGGCCGGCAGCATCGTCCCGAACCGGCGGGGAGATCCCCAGCATGCGCTTTCTCAAGCCACTGTTCGACAACAACGAAGCCTGGGCTGCACAGCTGCGTGCGCAGGATCCGGAGTTCTTCTCCAAGCTGTCGCGGCAGCAGTCACCGGAGTATCTCTGGATCGGCTGCTCCGACAGCCGGGTGCCGGCCAACCAGATCGTCGGCCTCATGCCCGGCGAGGTCTTCGTCCACCGCAACGTCGCCAATGTCGTGGTGCACACCGACCTGAACTTCCTCTCGGTGCTGCAGTATGCGGTGGAGGTCCTGCGGGTGAAGCATGTCATGGTGGTGGGCCACTACGGCTGTGGCGGCGTCTCCTCCGCGCTGCAGGACGAGCGCCACGGGCTGATAGACAACTGGCTGCGGCATGTCCAGGAGGTGCGTCGCCGCCACCAGCCGATGCTCGATGCCCTCGGCAGCGAAGGGCGGGCCGATCGCCTCTGCGAGCTCAATGTCATCGAGCAGGCCCTCAACGTCGGGCGCACCACGATCGTCCAGGAGGCCTGGGCCCGTGGCCAGCAGCTCACCGTGCATGGCTGGATCTACGGCCTCGCCGATGGCCTCCTGCGCGATCTCGACACCAGCATTGCCGGCGTGGACGAACTGGTGCCCATCTACGACCAGGCGCTGGCGAAGCTTGGCTGAGCCGGCTGCAAGCCGCCGCGCCCCCTGGGCGGGGAGCGTCCGGCAGGCTGCCGGCGGCTGATCGGCATGCCGCGCATGCGCCTCGTGCCGCCGGTCTATTTCCTCATCGCGCTTGCGCTCCAGCTGCTGCTGGACAGCGTGCTGCCGGGGGCCGAATTGCTGGGTGGGCGTTGGCGCTGGCTGGGGTTGCTGCTGCTGGTGCCCGCGGTATTGCTTGCCGCGCCGGCGGCGCGCGTCCTGGTGCGCAGGGGCACGACCCTGCATCCCTTCGGCAGGCCCAGCCAGCTGGTCATCGACGGTCCTTATCGCTACACGCGCAACCCGGTGTACCTGGCGCTTGCCTGCATCCTGCTGGGCGTGGCCATCTGTCTTGGCAGCCTGGCCGCCTTCCTGGTGGTGCCGCTCTTCGCCTGGGCGATCAGCATTGCCTTCATCCGCCGCGAAGAGCGGGCGCTGGCCGAGGCCTTCGGGCAGGCCTATGCCGAGTACTGCCGGAGCGTGCCACGCTGGTTGTGAACGCAGGTGAATAGCTGGGGTCTGCTGGCCGACGGCGTACTCGTGCTCCATGCGCTGTTCGTCGCCTTCGTGGTCGTCGGCCAGTTGCTGATCCTCATTGGCCTGCTGCGGAAGTGGTCATGGGTGCGCGGTTTCTGCTTCCGGCTTGCGCACCTCGGCGCCATCGGCATCGTCGTGCTGCAGGCCTGGGCGGGCATCCCCTGCCCGCTGACCATCCTCGAGAACCTGTTGCGCGAGCGGGCGGGTGGCGACGCCTACCCGGGATCCTTCATGGCCTGGTGGCTGCATCGCTTGATCTTCTTCGATGCGCCGCCGTGGGTGTTCACCCTCGTCTACAGTCTTTTCGGGGCCCTGGTGGTCGCCACCTGGTACTGGGGCAGGCCCCGTCTGCCGCGGCGCGATGGCCGCGCCTGAGGGGGCGGTTTTGCGTTATCGTTCCTGCCATGAAACTAGGCAACGACCCCGTTTCGGAGCTCTTTCCGACGGCGCTTGAGACCAGCGTGCTCGAGGCCTTCGCCCGCACGCTGGGCACGGCCGGGACGACCTGGCTGGCCCAGTGCCGGGGGCTGCGCGTGGTCGGGCGCTCGCACAGCGGCGTTGGCTTCGTCACCCGCCTCGAGGTGCCGGAGGATGCGGCGGCGCTCGATGCGGAAAGCGTGGGCCGCTTGCTGCCGGTCCATGCCAGCCACCCGGCGCTGCGGGAGCCGGCGGAGTTCCTCGTCCAGCTGCGCCGGGGGCGGATCATCGCCCTCGAGGCATTCTGCTTCGAGGGCAACTGGCCCGACGACGAGTCCGGCTTCCGGCTCGTCGGCCTGCGCTGAAGCTGCCGTAGCCACTGCCTGCCGTGCGCACCTCCGCCAGGTATCCGGAGCTGCAGTACGTGCCGCGCCACGAGGTGGGCGAGCGCCCCAATATCGTGGTGGATGGTGCACCGCTTGCCTCCACCGTGCTGACGCTTTCGCACTGGCCGAACAGCCTGACCCCGGAAGCCTTCCGCCGCGATACCTCCACCGAGATCGTGCTGGCGTGGGTGGAGCACCACGACCCCCGCGAGGTGGCGGCCATCGTCACCAACAACCATTTCGACGAGGACGGGCTGCTCGGCATGTTTGCCCTGCTGGATCCCGCGCTTGCCCGGCGCCACCGGCAGTTGATGGCCGATACCGCCCGTGCCGCGGATCTCGGCGAGTACCGGAGTCGCCAGGCTGCGCGCCTGTTTTTCATCCTCGAGGGGCATGCCGATCCGCTGCGCTCGCCGCTGCCGGCCGCCACCTTCGTGGGTACGCCGAGGGCGAGGATCGCGGCGCTCTACCGGGCCATGCTGCCGCGCCTGCCCGCCCTGCTGGCGGCACCCGATGGCTGGCGGCCACTCTGGCAGGACCAGGAGCGGCACCTCGATGCCAGCGAATCGCTGCTCGATGCCGGCCGGGCGAGCATCGAGGAGGAGCCCGAGCTCGACCTGGCCATCATCCGCATCCCCGAGGGCCTGCCGGCGCGCCCGGTGTGGCGCTACCTGGAGCGCGAAGAGGCCGTCCTGCACCCGCTGGCCATCCACCGGCGCACGCGTGCCGGGCGCCTGGTGCGCATCCAGGGCCGGCGCCTGTCGGTGCAGTACCGCTATGAATCCTGGCTGCAGCTGGCCTCGCGCCGGCCTGCCATGAGGGTCGATCTGCAACCGCTGGCGGACTGGCTGAACCGCCACGAGCGCAACGGCAGCTGGGCATGGGAGGATACGCTGGCCATCGCCCCGCGCCTGCACCTGGTCGGTGGAGCCGCTTCCTCGCTGCTGCCGCAGGCCATCCTGCGCGAGCTGCGCCGCCATCTGGCCAGCCAGCCGCCGGTATGGGATCCCTACAACTGGCGCCTGCCGCCGCCGGAGGCCTGAGTTCTCCCGACGGCGCGGAGTGATCGCTCAGGTATCGCGCGCGACCAGCAGCGACATGCGCACCAGGTCGGCCAGCGAGCGCGCGTTCATCTTCTCCATCACCCTGGCGCGGTGGATCTCCACCGTGCGCTGGCTCAGGTTGAGGTCCATGGCGATGACCTTGTTGGCCAGCCCCGCGACCACGCATGCCATCACTTCGCGCTCGCGGGGGGTCAGGTTCAGGTAATGCTCCTGGACGCTGCGCCGGTAGTCATCGTCGGAGCGGTGTTCCTCGTCCCAGGCCAGGGCCTGGTTGATGCGATCGAGGAGCTCCTGGTCGCGGAACGGCTTCTGGATGAAGTCGAAGGCGCCGTGATGCATGGCCTCCACCGCCATGGGCACGTCGCCATGGCCGGTGACGAAAATGATCGGCATGGTGCAATCGATCGTCCGCAGCTTCTGCTGCAGCTCCATGCCGCTCATGCCGGGCATGCGGATGTCGAGCACCAGGCAGCCGGCCATGCTGCCATCGTACTCGTCGAGGAATGCCTGCGCGGACTCGAAAAGCCGTGCCTTCTGCCCCATGGAGCGCAGCAGCAGGCCAAGGGAGTCGCGCACCGCCTGGTCATCATCGATGACGAATACCTGTGGCTCCATCGTGCGGGTCTATGCTTCCAGTGCTGCCGGCAGGGTGAAGTAGAAGGTGGCCCCGCCGGCGGTGTTGTTGATGTAGTCAAGTTTACCGCCGTGCGCGGTGATGATGGAACGGCTGATGGCCAGGCCCATGCCCATGCCGGTGGCCTTGGTGGTGAAAAAGGGCGTGAAGAGCCCGTCGCGGGCCGGCTTGCCGACACCCGTGCCGCGGTCGCTGATCTCCACCTGCACCTGGCTGTCGTCGGTGAGCGCGACCTGCAGGCTCAGCAGGCGCTGTTCCTCGGGCGTGTCGACCATCGCATCGACGCCGTTGCGGAGCAGGTTCAGCACCACCTGCTGGATCTGCACGCCATCGACGTTGACGGGTGGCAGCGAGGGAGCGATGACGACCCGCAGGTCGACCCGGTTGGCGCGTGCATCGAGCTCGGCCAGGGGCAGGATCTCCTCGATCATTTCCTCGACCGACAACAGGCGGCGCATCGACTCGCGGCTGCGGGTGAAATTGCGCATGCGCTGGATGATCTGCCCCGCGCGGTGCGCCTGGCCGCCGATCTCGTGCAGGGCCGCCACGATGTCGTCCCTGGCCTCGGCGCCGCGATCAAGCAGGCGCTGGCAGGCGGCGGTGTAGGTGGCTATTGCCGAGAGCGGCTGGTTGATCTCGTGGGCGATGGCCGCCGCCATCTCCCCCATGGTGGTGAGGCGGCTGGCGTGGAGCATCTGGTCGCGGTGGCGCAGGGCTTCTTCCTCGGCCTCCTTCTGCGCCGTGAGGTCGCGGATCAGGCCCACGAAGCGCCTGCCATGCGCCGACTGCGCCTCACCCACCGAGATGCCTGCCGGAAAGGTCGAGTTGTCGCGGCGGCGTGCGATGACCTCGCGGGCCTTGCCGACGATGTGTCCCCTGCCGGTCTGCTTGTAGCGCTCGACCTGCCGGCGGTGGCCACGGGCATCCTCGTTGATCATCAGCATGGCCAGCGGCTGGCCGAGGATCTCGGCGACGGCATAGCCGAACATCGTCTCGGCCGCCCGGTTGAACCTGAGGATGCGTCCTTCATCGTCGATGACGACGACTGCATCCACCGCGGCATCCAGCAGCGCATCGAATTCGCTGGCCTCGCTCGCATCGGGCATCACGGGCTGGCCATTGCCAGCCTGACCTGGGTCGCTCACGGAACAGGCTCTCCGCCGGAAGGGATGCAGGGGCCGCTGAAGATACACCCGGTGATCGGGCAGCGGCCAGCCCATCATGGCCTTCAGGGACCCGGCGGCTTGTCCATCGCCATGAAGTCGCTGGCCTGCGGGCGATAGGTCACCGCGCTTTCGAAGCGCTTCGGCTTGACGACCAGCACGTCGCAGGACAGCTTGTCCAGCACCTGCTCGGTGGTGCTGCCGATGAAGGCGTGTTGCAGCCGCGAGCGGGTGATCGCGCCCATGATGGCAAGTTCCAGCCCCATGTCGCGGGCGATGACCGGGATCATTTCCGTCGCTTGTCCGCGGTGCAGGTGCATCCGGCAGGCCGGGATGTCGTGCTCGTCCAGCAGCTCCTGCAGCCATTGCGCATGCTCGGCCTGCGACTCGGCGTCGAGCACCGCGGCCTCCACCCCGGCACAGGGGGCGCAGAAGCCCGCCGGCAGGGCATCGCTGTCGTGGCAATGGATGGCGTGCATTTGCCCGCCCAGTTCGCGGGCCAGCGTGACGGCCTCGTCGAGGATGCGGTGGTCGAGGTCCGCGGGCTTGTCCATTTCGTGCGAAGGATCGACGAAGGCGGCGATGCGCGGCGAGGACGGCCACGGACCGCTGCGGACCAGCCACAGGGGGACGGGGCAGTGGCGGATGAGGTGCCAGTCGGTGTTGGTGATCAGGGCGCGTGAAATGGCGGAGTGATAGTGCGAGTCCTTCATCACCAGCCGGGGCTCGCTGCGCAGGATCTCGCGGATGATGCCCTCGTACAGCGGGCGGTCCCAGATGGCCCGGGTGACCACCTCGATATCGCTGCAGCCCGCGGCGAGTTCGCGCAGCTTCTCGAGCTGGCCGCACAATGCCGCGCGCCGTGCGCTGAGTGGTTCGATGCCGCGCGGCATCGATACCGGCCGCCCCTCGTGCACGCAGGCCAGCAGCTCCAGGCGCATGCCCAGGCGGCGTGCCATGTCGATGCCGCGGGCGACGGCGGGCTGCTCGGTTGCGGTTGGGTCGACGACCACCAGGATCAGCTGTGCCTTGGCCATGCCATATACTCCGTAGCCTGCGTCTTGCAGGTGTTTTCCACCCCGTTGATCGCCGTGTTCGATGGTTCATCGCAAGCATACGCTGAATCGCGCACGGGCCCGCGGCAGCTGCCGGCCACGGTTTGCGCCAGGCGTCCGTGACGATGGCGGCTGAAGGCGGCCCGCGGCTGGCGGGGCTGGTGCTGGCGGCGGGTGGCGCCCGGCGCTTTGGCGCGCCCAAGCAGCTGGCCCTGGTGGGTGGCCGGTCATTGGTGGAGGCGGCGGTGCACCTGGCGCTGGATTGCTGCGCGGCGGGTGTCGTCGTGGTGAGCGGCGCCCATGCCCCTGCGGTCGAGGCGGCCATCGGCCACCTGCCCGTGGCCGTGGCCCGCAACGAGGCCTGGCGCGAGGGCCTCGCCAGCTCGCTGCGCCGTGGCGTGCAGGCCATGCCCGCGCATGCGGAGGCCTGCCTGGTGCTGCTTTGCGACCAGGCTGCCCTCACGGCGGCTGATCTGATGCGCCTGGTGGAAGCGTGGCAAGCGTTTCCGCAGCGCATGGCGGCCGCCGGCTATGCCGGTACGGCGGGCGTGCCCGCCATCTTTCCGCGGGCCGTCTGGCCCGCGCTGGCACGGCTGCGTGGCGATCATGGCGCCCGCCGGCTCCTGGCCGGTGCCGCGGCCCTGACGGTCGTGGCCATGCCGAATGCCGCGGTGGATGTGGATACCCCCGCGGACCACGCGGGCCTGTGCCGCAGCAGCGGGCACCTTGCCTTGCCCGTCGCGCAGCCTGCGGTGTACCTTCGGGCGGCCCGGCAGGAGGCTGGCATGGAAGGAGCTGAAGGCATGATGCGCGTGCGCGTGGAATATTTTGCGGTCTTGCGCGAGTGCGCCGGCTGCAGCCACGAGGAAGTCGAGACGCAGGCCGCCACGCTGCGCGCCCTGTTTGCGGAACTCGAAGCACGGCACGGCTTTCCGCGCCTGCCCAGCCTCAAGGTGGCGCTCAATGCCGAGTTCCGCGACTGGGAGAGCCCGCTGGCCGATGGTGATACGGTGGTCTTCATTCCACCGGTGGCGGGGGGCTAGCTGCGTGTCCGCATCTTTCTCCCTGTCACGCAGCGTGCTGGACGAGGCGCTGCTGGCGGCCACCCTCGATGACGAGAGCTGCGGCGCGCTGGTGGTGTTCCAGGGCCGGGTGCGCAACCACAACGAGGGCCGCCGCGTGCTGCGGCTCGAGTACGAGGCCTATGAGGCGCTGGCGCAGAAGGAAGGCGACAGGATCCTCGACGAGGCCATGGCGCGCTTTGCCATCGTGCACGCCGGCTGCGTGCACCGGCTCGGCCTGCTGTCCCTGGGGGATGCTGCCGTGTGGGCGGGTGTCAGCGCCCACCACCGTGGCGATGCCTTCGCCGCCTGCCGCTACATCATCGACGAGGTGAAGGCGCGGGTGCCGATCTGGAAGAAGGAGTTCTATGCCGACGGCGAGTCGGGCTGGGTCAATTGCCAGCTCGGCTAGGCGCCGCTCAGCGCTGCCGTTCGCGCTCCACCAGCTCGGTCGCCACTGCCACCATGTCGTTGAGGCTCTTGATGCCCGGGGCATCGGTGCTGTACTTCCCGTCGACGATCAGCAGCGGCACGCTGCGGATCTGGTAGCGTTCGGTGAGTTCCTTCGCACGCTTGAGCTGGCTTTCGACGGCAAACGAGCGAAAGGTCTTCTGGAACTCGTCCGCGCTGACGCCGAAGCGGGCAAAGAAAGCCTGGATCTCGCTTTCGGTGGTCAGCATGTGGTTCTCGAGATGGATCTCGCGGAAGATCGCCGTGTGCATCTCGTCGATCTTGCCCAGCGCCTGTGCGGTATAGAACAACCGCGCATGGATCTGGTGGGTGGGGTTCCAGGTCACCGGCAGGCGCACGAAGCTCACGTCGGCGGGGAGCTTCTTGACCCAGTCCTGCAGGATGGGATCGAACTGGTAGCAATGCGGGCAGCCATACCAGAAAGCCTCGGTGACCTCGATCTTTCCGGGTGTGCCGGTGGTGCCCTGTGCGGTGGTGAGGACCTTGAAATCGTTGCCTTCGCGGAAGCGCCAGTCCGGTGCCGCGGTGGCAGCGCTGGCCAGTTGCAGCTGTTGTTCGTTGCCGGCACTGGTTGCAGCGCTTTCCTGGATGTCCGCGCCACCTGCGGCGGTTTCCTCCACGGCCTCTTCAGCGGCTGTGGCTCCGGTAGCCGCTGCCCCGTCCGCCGCTGCTGCTGCGGGTGCCGCGATGGCCGGTGCTGCTGGTGCAGCCTGTACCGAGCTGCCATTGCCCGATGGGTTGCCGCAGGCGGCCAGCAGGCCGACGGCGAAAGCCAGCATCCAGTGCTGCAGGCGCGAAACGGAAGTGGCGGAGATATGGGTCATGACGGTTGAGCTCCTGGCTATCAGCGCAGCCCCTGGATATAGGAGGCGACGGCATCGATTTCGGCGTCGGTCAGCCGGGCACTGGTGTTGCGCATCATCTGGTTGAGGTCGGAGCTGCGCTGCCCCGCCCGGTAGGCACGCAGCTGCGTGGCCACATAGGCGGCCTGCTGGCCGCCAAGCGCCGGATAGCCGGCGGGTGCATTGCCCGAGCCGTGCGGGCCATGGCAGGCGGCGCAGGCCGTGACGCCGGTGTCCTTGTTGCCGCCCCGGTACAGGCGCTCGCCCTCGCTGCCCTGCTGGGGCTGGGTGGCGGACGGATTGCGCGTGCGCGAGGCGAAGTAGGCGGCGAGGTCGTCGATGTCCTGGTCGCCGAGGACTGCTGCCTGCGCCGACATCAGCGGGTCGCTGCGTTCGCCCGCCTTGAAGGCCCGCAGCGTCCTCTGGAGGTAGGCTGCGTTCTGGCCGGCCAGGCTGGGCCAGATGGGATTCAGGCTGTTGCCCTCGGGGCCGTGGCAGGCGGTGCAGACCATGGCCTTGGCTTCCCCGGCTTGCGCGGAGCCCGTGGCGGCAGCCGGTCCGGCGACCAGCAGGAGGGAGGCAAATGCGGCCCAGGCGCCGGCGGCGACTGGCATGGAAACAATACGGCCCATCGATTTCATGTGGTCGTGTCTGCCCTGATAGGGTTGAACGGCTTGGCTGCCGGGTGCGTGCTACACTCGCGGCGGCGTCGCATTCTACACCAATGCCCGGCAGCCCGATGTTCCAGCCCGGCCGCCGCCCCGGGCGGGCATGCCGGGGACGGGTCCAAACAGGCAATCCCCAGGCATGGCTGGCTATCCGCAAGCCCGGTTTCTCACCAGCGCCAACCAGCCGGGGCAATTCCTCCCCGACGAGGGTGCCGAGGTGGCTTTCGTCGGGCGCTCGAACGCCGGCAAGTCCAGCGCCATCAATGCCATCACCCATCGTCGCCAGCTGGCGCGCATCAGCCGTACGCCGGGTCGCACGCAGCTGGTGAACTTCTTCCATCTGGTGGAAGGCGTGCGCCTCGTCGACCTGCCGGGCTACGGCTTTGCGAAGGTGACCGTGGCCATGCAGGCCCACTGGCGCCAGCTGCTGGAGGCTTATTTCCAGTCCCGGCGCTGCCTGCGCGGGCTGTTCCTGGCGGTCGACAGCCGCCGCGGGCTGGGCCCCATGGACCTGCAGATGATCGAGTGGTGCGCTTCCCTCGGGCTCCCCGTGCACGTGCTGCTCACCAAGGCAGACAAACTGCGCCGTGCGGAGATGGCCGCGGCGCTGCGGACGGCGGTGGCGGCAGCGGGGGAGGGGGTCACGGTGCAGCTGTTCTCGGCCACCAGCGGGGAGGGCCTGGAGGCGGCCCGTGCACGGTTGCAGACCTTGCTGCATGACGGGGCAGAAAAAAAGTCCCGGGTGCGGAGTACAGGGGGAGCACCCGGGACCAATGCCGCAACCGGTTTGGGGTGACCGGTTGGCTTGACCCGCCCAGGGAGGGAAGAGGCGGGGGGGCGTTTCACGTGCGCCCGATTGCTTGGGCAGGCCGGGTTGGCAAAAGTTCCGCGACGGGTGCAGAAAATCTTCAGTGCGCCTCGTCCCAGTTGAGGCCCGCCTTGACGGCCACCTTGAGCGGGACGCGCAGCCGGGCGGCGCCGGACATGAGCCTCGGCAATTCCTCCATGACCTGCTGGCAGGCCGATGCGTGGACCTCGAGCACCAGCTCGTCGTGGACCTGCATGGTCAGGCGCGCACGGATGCCCGTGGTGCGCAGCCAGGCATCGGTGGCGATCATCGCCTTCTTGATGATGTCCGCCGCGGTGCCCTGCATGGGGGCGTTGATGGCACTGCGCTCGGCGTACTGGCGCCTGGCCGCCTGGCGGGCATGGATATCCTGCAGGTACAGCCGCCGGCCCGATACCGTGGTCACGAAGCCGTGCTCGCGGGCTTCCTGGCGGGTACGGTCCATGTAGGCCTTCACGCCCGGGTAGCGGCTGAAGTACAGGTCGACGTAATCCTGTGCCTCGTCGCGGCCGATGCCCAGCTGGCGGGCCAGCCCGAAGGCCGACATGCCGTAGATCAGCCCGAAGTTGATCGCCTTGGCCGAACGGCGCTGCTCGTCGCTCACCGCGTCGATGCCGACGCCGAAGACCTCCGCCGCAGTGGCGCGGTGGATGTCCGCATCCGCCGCAAAGGCGCCGAGCAGGCCCTCGTCGCCGGACAAGTGCGCCATGATCCGCAGCTCGATCTGCGAGTAGTCCGCCGCCACCAGCAGGTGCTCCGGCGGGGCGATGAATGCCTGGCGGATGCGCCGCCCGGTCTCGGTGCGGGCCGGGATGTTCTGCAGGTTCGGGTCGGACGAGGAGAGCCGCCCGGTGGCCGCCACCGCCTGGTGGTAGGAGGTATGGATGCGCCCGGTACGCGGGCAGACCAGCCCGGGCAGCTTGTCGGTGTAGGTGGACTTCAGCTTGGCGAGGCTGCGGTAGGCGAGGATGAGCCTTGGCAGCGGAAATTCGCCCGCCAGTTCCTCGAGCACGTCCTCCGCGGTGGAGGGTTGGCCGCCCGGCGTTTTGCGCAGCACGGGCAGCCGGTGTTCCTCGAAGAGGATTTCCTGCAGCTGCTTGGGCGAGCCCAGGTTGAAGGGGTGGCCGGCCGCTGCATGGGCTTCCTTTTCCACCTCCGCCATCTGCGTGGCCAGCTCCCCGCTCATCGTGCGCAGGAGGCGGGTGTCGACCAGCACGCCGGTGGCTTCCATGCGCCCGAGCACGGCGATCAGCGGTTGCTCGATGTCCCGGTAGATGGCGGCCAGCGCCGGTTCCGCCTCGAGCTGCGGCCAGAGCGCCGCGTGCAGCTGCAGGGTGATGTCGGCGTCCTCGGCGGCATAGGCCGCCGCCGCTTCGATGGGCACCTCGGCAAAGCCGATCTGGCTGGCGCCCTTGCCGGCCACTTCCTCGTAGCGCGTGGTGTCGCGGCCCAGGTAGTGGCGCGCGGCGGAGTCCATGTCATGGCGGATGGCCGTGCTGTTGAGCACATAGGATTCGAGCATGGTGTCGAAGGCGATGCCGTCCAGCACGATGCCGTGGTTGGCCAGCACGTGGGCATCGTATTTCAGGTGGTGGCCGACCTTGGCATGGCGCGCCGATTCCAGCCAGGGCTTGAGCAGCCCCAGCACCTCGTCCCTGGGCAGCTGTGGCGGACAGCCTGGTCCCTGGTGGACCAGCGGCACATAGGCGGCCTCTCCCGCGCTGGTTGCCAGCGACAGGCCGACGATCTCGGCCTGCATGTAGTCGAGGCTGGTGGTCTCGGTGTCGAGCGCGGTCAGGCCGGCCGCGTTGATCCGGGTGAGCCAGCGCCCGAGGGCCTCGCGGTCGAGGATCGTCTCGTAGCGGGCGTCGACAGTGGGCCGCGGCGGCGGGGCCGGCTCGCCCGCGGGGCCTGCAGGCTGTTCGTCCAGGGCCTTCAGCAGGTTCCGCAGCTCGAGGCGCTGGTAGAGCGCGCGCAGCGTGGCGACATCCGCGGCACGCGGTTTCAGCTCATCGAGGCCGAGCCCGAGGTCGAGCGTGCAGTCGATGGTCGCCAGGCGGCGCGAGAGTTCCAGCGTATCGAGGTTTTCCCTCAGGCTTTCGCCCACCATGCCGGGAATCTGCCCCGCCTGCGCCACCAACTGGTCGAGCGAGCCGTATTCGCCGAGCCATTTGGCGGCGGTCTTGGGACCCACCTTGGGCACGCCGGGGATGTTGTCGGAACTGTCGCCGACGAGGGCCAGGTAGTCGATGATCTGCGCGGGCTCCACGCCGAACTTGGCCAGCACGCCGGCGCGGTCGTAGGTCTTCCCGGCCATGGTGTCGACCACCGTGACGCGCGGGCCGACCAGCTGGGCCATGTCCTTGTCGCCCGTGGAGATCAGCGTGTCGATGCCCGCCTCGGTCGCCCGGCGCGCCAGCGTGCCGATCACGTCGTCGGCCTCCACGCCCTCGATGCGCAGCAGCGGCAGGCCCGCCGCGCGGACCGCCTCCATCAGCGGCCCGACCTGGGCGCGCAGGTCATCGGGCATGGGTGGGCGATGGGCCTTGTAGTCCGCAAAGATCTCGTCGCGGAAGGTCCTGCCCGGGGCATCCATGACCACGGCGATGAGTGTCGGCGAGGCTTCCCGCAACAGCTTGTGCAGCATGTTGAGCACCCCCAGCACGGCGCCGGTCGGCTCGCCGCTGCTCGATGTCAGCGGGGGCAGGGCGTGGAAGGCGCGATAGAGATAGGAGGAGCCGTCGACGAGGACGAGGCGTTCGGGGGCTGGCATGCGCCGATTATAGGCAGCCTGCGGGCGCCGCGAGCCGGTCTCCCGGCCATCACGAGGTCCGTGCAGCGGAAATGTGCACCCGGGCCGGCCATTCGGGGGTGGGCTCCCTATAATGGATCGAGCTCCGGGAGGGGCCGTTTCCCAGGGTTGGGGGGCGGAAGGCGAGGGCTGCGGCCCTGCAACGGACCGGATGACGTGCTGAAAGTATTCTTTACCGTCGATGTAGAAGTCTGGACAGGGGGTTGGGATCGTCTCGACGAGCGGTTTCCGGACGCCTTTCGCCGGCATGTCTACGGCAAGACCCGGACCGGCGACTGGGGGCTGCCGCGCAAGCTCTCCATTCTCAATGAACACGGCCTGCGGGGCGTCTTTTTCGTCGAGCCGCTGTTTGCGCTGCGTTTCGGGCTGGCACCGCTCCAGGAGGTGGTTGGCCTCATCCAGGAGGCAGGGCATGAAATCCAGATGCACCTGCACACCGAATGGGTCGACGAGGCCCGCGAGCCGATACTGTCCAGGACCAGTCGCAAGCGCCCGCACCTGCATGAGTTCACGCCGGCAGAGCAGCTGTGCCTGCTGCAGGAGGCGCGCCGGCTGCTGGCGGATGCCGGGGCAACGGGCATTTCCGCCTTTCGCGCCGGCAGCTTCGGCATGGATCTGGCGACCCTCGAAGCAGTGGGCGCGGCGGGTCTCGCGGTCGACTCCAGCTACAACGCCATGCTTGCCGCGAGCCGGCCGGAATTCGAGCGCTTCGGCCTTGCCCACCAGCCGTTCCGCGAGGGTGCGGTGGTCGAGTACCCGATGACGGTCTACCGCGATGGCGGCGGGCGGCTGCGCCACCTGCAGCTGACCGCCTGCAGTTCGGATGAAATGGAAGACATCCTGCAGCAGGGCGCCGATGCCGGCTGGGAGGCCGCCGTTCTGCTGTCGCACAATTTCGAATTGCTGAATCAGGCGAGAAACGCCGCCGAGCCGATCGTGGTCGAGCGCTACCTGCGCCTGGCCCGCTTCCTGTCCCGCCATGGCGATCGTTTCGAGACCCGTGGCTTCGAGGGATTGGTCCCGGAGCCGGTCAGCGTGCAACCACCACTGGCCCATGCCAGCCTGGGAAGTTTCATGATGCGCAATATCGAACAGGCGTGGAGTCGGTTGCGCGATCTGGTCGGGATGGACTGAGGGCGCTGCCGGTTCCCGGCCTGCCGGCCTCAGGCGGCGGGTGCGCGCCCTGCGTCTCCGTCCAGGCGCTTTTCGAGCACGCTGAATTCCAGCGGTCGGCGTGGCTTGCCGAAGCTGGCGTCGGCGAAGCCGAAGGCCCGTGTTTCCCCCGTGGCCCTGAAGCCGCGGCGCTGGTACCAGGCGATGAGCTCGTGGCGCACGGAGATCACCATCATGACCAGGCTGTCGAGGCCAAGCTGCCGTGCATGCGCCTCGGCGGCGTCCATGAACAGCGAGCCGATGCGCCGTCCCTGCAGCTCCGGGTCCACGGTGAGCATGCCGACATAGAGCTGGCGGTCCTTGCGGCGCAGCTCCATGCAGGCCACCAGCTGTTCCCCGGACTTTCCGGCCAGTATCGTGCAGTCCTTGTCGGCGAGCAGCCCGTGGAGCGTTGCCGTGCTGATGCGCGTGCCGTCGATGAGATCCGCCTCGGTGGTCCAGCCTCGGCGCCCGCTGTCGCCGCGATAGGCGCGGTTGACCAGTGCCGTGATGGCCGGTGCATCCGCCGCGCTGGCGGTGTACAGCTGGACGGGCGGCGGATCAGTCGGCGGCGGTGTCGTCATCGCTTTCCCCGGCCGCCTGCGCGGGCGGGCTGGTGCCGGCGGCAGGTGCTGCCTCCGGCGCCGGTTCCGGCAGGTACAGATCGCCCTTCAGGCCGCAGGCGGCAAGGACGCTGCCGAGGGCGATGAGCACCGCGAGCGGAAGCATTTTGTGCATGCGCGGATTATAGGCAGTCCGCGCAGGGCCCGTCGCGGCCGCCATGCCTCAGAGCTTTCCTGCTTCCTTCAGTCCCGCCGCCACGCGCCGGTAGGCCTCGCGGAAGCTCAGGCCTTCCTCGAGCACCAGGCGGTTGGCCTGGCTGGCGGCATGGATACCGGCATCGAGGTGGATGTTTTCCGGGCGGAAGCCGAGCCCGCCGATCAGCTGCGTCATGACCAGGCAGCTTTCCGCCGCGACATCGATGGCGCGGAACAGTGGGCCCTTCATGCGCTGCAGGTCGCGCTGGTAGCCCGATGGCAGCTTGGCGGGCAGCGCCAGCACTTCCACCAGCGCGCCCTGCAGGGTGGCGGTGGCGCCCCGTACCAGCTCCAGCACGTCGGGGTTGCGCTTCTGCGGCATGATCGAGGAGCCGGTGGTCATGGTGGCGGGCAGCTGCACGAAGGCGAATTCCTGCGTGTAGAAGAGCAGCAGGTCGGCAGCCAGGCGGCCGAGGTCCTGGATCAGCAGGCAGAGCTCGAAGACCAGCATGGCCTCGCCCTTGCCACGCGAGATCTGCACCGCGGTCACCGGTTCCTGCACGCTGTCGAAGCCGAGCTGCCGGCAGGTCGACTCGCGGTCGATGGGCAGCCCCGGCACGCCATAGCCGGCCGCGCTGCCGAGCGGACTCTTGCCGAGGCGCCGGCGGGTGGCGGCGATGCCCGCCGCATCATCGCGCAGCTCGCTCGCGAAGCCGCCGGCCCACAGCGGCACCGAGCTCGGCATGGCCTGCTGCATGTGGGTGTAGCCCGGCAGCACCGTGGCTGCCTCGCGTCCGGCGAGGGCATCGAGGGCGTCGGCCACCGCCAGTGCCTCGTGTTCCAGGCCGGTGGCGGCATCGAGCAGGTAGAGCCGCAGCGCCGTCAGCAGCTGGTCGTTGCGCGAGCGGCCGAGGTGGACGCGCTTGCCCGCGGCGCCGATCCTCTCGGTGAGGCGGCGTTCGAGCGCGGTGTGGGCATCCTCGTCCTCGAGGCCGATGTGCCACTCGCCCGCGGCATGGTCGGCGGCCAGCGCCTCGAGCCCCACGCAGATGGCATCGAAGTCGCCATCGGCCAGCAGTCCCTGCTGGTGGAGCATCGTGGCATGGGCGATGGAGCCGCGCACATCATAGGGCACTAGGCGCTCGTCGAGGCTGTGGTCCTCGCCCGCGGTGTAGCGCAGTACCCGCGCATCCAGTGCCTCGCCCTTGTCCCATAACCTGCTCATGCCCGGTTCCCTTCCATCGCTCTCAGGCGTTCTTCTCTGCCTTCGACAGCATGTCGATGTTTTCCACCACCAGCGTGCCGGTGCCTTCGTTGGTGAAAATCTCCAGCAGCAGGCTGTCGGGCACCTTGTAGGAAATCACGTGCACGCGCGGCACGCCGCCGCGAATGGCGGTCTCGATGGCGCGGGCCTTGGGCAGCATGCCGTCGGTCAGCGAACCGGATTTCTCCATGCGCTCCAGCCCGGCGAGGTCCACGTAGGACACCAGCGAGGAGGGATTGGCGGGGTCGTCGAGGATGCCCGGCGCGCCGGTGGCGAGGATCAGCTTGGCCGCCCCGAGCGCGGAGGCCAGCGCGGCGGCCACCGTATCGGCGTTGATGTTGAGCAGGGTGCCGTCGTCATCCGCCGAGAGCGGGCTCATCACCGGCAGCAGGCCGTTGTCCAGCTGCGTGCGCAGCACGCTGACGTCGATGGCCTGGATGTCGCCGACAAAGCCGAAGTCGACCGGGGCATCCTGCCCGGAGACCCGCACCGGCGCACGCTTGCGGGCCTGGATCAGCCCGGCATCGACGCCGCTCATGCCGATGGCGGGCAGCCCCAGCTGGCGGCAGTCGGCGACGATCTGCGTATTGATCTGGCCATTGAGCACCATGGTGGCCACCCCGAGCGTGCGCTCGTCGGTGATCCGCCGGCCCTGCACCATGCGGGTGTCGATGCCGAGCGCCTCGGCAAGCTGCGTGTTCTGCGGCCCGCCGCCATGGACCAGCACGGTGCGGATGCCGACCTGGTGGAGGATGGCCACCTGTTCGAGCAGCGCGCGGGCGCTGGCGGCGTCGGCGAAGGCTTCGCCACCCGCCTTGATGACGAAGGTCTTGCGCCGGTACAGCCGCACGTAGGGGGCGGCGTGGCGCAGGGCTGCAACGACGATATCGCGGTTCTGTGGATTCTGCAGGCTCATCTTCAGGCTCCCGGCCCAAGCATCTGGTAAAGCACGGCCATCTGGCCCCACATCCTGTTCTCCGCCTCGTGGATCACCACGCTGCGCGGACCATCCAGCACGCGGTCGGTCACCGCCACGCCGCGGCGCACCGGCAGGCAGTGCATGAAGCGGCAGTCGGGCCGGGTGGCCTCGAACCAGGGGTCGTCGACACGCCAGTCCTGCAGCTGCTCGCGCAGCTTCGCATCGGCCATGCGGTCGCCGTAGTGGCGCGTCGAGGACCATTCCTTGGCATAGATGACGTGCGCGCCTTCGAGCGCCTCGCGGCGATCCGCGGTCTCGCGCAGCGAGCCTCCCGAGAGTTCGGCCGCCTTGCGCGCCTTGTCCATGACCGGTGGCGGCAGCTCGAAGCCCTCGGGCCGGACCACGGTGACGTCCATGCCGCGCATGGCGGCCATGTGCAGCGTGGCCGAGGGCACCGCCAGCGGCAGCGCCTTCGGGTGCCAGGCCCAGGAGAGCACGAACTTGCCGCCCGCGCGTGGCACCTTGAGCTCGTCGAGGGTCTTCCAGTCCGCGAGGCTCTGGCAGGGGTGCTGGATGGCGGATTCCATGTTGATGAGCGGCTTGTTCACCAGCGCGCGCATGGCGGCGTATTCCTTGTCCGCCAGGTCGTCCGCGAGGTTGCTGCGGTTGGCGAAGGCGCGAATGCCGAGCGCATCGCCGTAGCTTGCGATCACCGGCAGCCCCTCGCGCATGTGCTCCGCCGCGGTGCCGTCCATGACGATCCCCGAGCGTGTCTCCAGGCCATGGATCGACATGTCCGGCGAGATCACGAAGGAGCCTCCGCCAAGGCGGATCATGGCGGCCTGGAATGACGACAGCGTGCGCAGCGATGGCGAGAGGAACAGCAGCGCCAGCACCTTGCCCGCCAGCGCCTGCGGCTCGGGGTGGCGTTGCAGGCGGGTGGCGAGCTGGATCAGCGCTTCGACCTCCGCGATCTGGAAGTCGGCAAGATCATTGAATTCCTTCAATGGCATGGTCGGGCCCTTCGTTGGATGGAAACGGGATCAGCCACGGCCGATGTCGGCCAGGGCGTTGAGCAGCGCATGCACGTGTTCGCGCTGCAGGATCAGTGGCGGCAGCAGCCGCACCACCTGCGGGTCGGCGCTGGTGCCGACGAGGATGTTGCGCTCGAGCAGCGCGCCGAGCACCTGCCTGGCCGGCCTGTCGCAGCGCAGGCCGAGCAGGAAGCCGCGTCCCTCGATGGCCCGCACCGGGCCGAGCGGCATGGCCGCGGCGATCTCGGCGGACAGCTCGCGCACGTTGTCCATGAGCCGGTCGCGCTCGATGACCTCGATGACGGTGGAGACCAGCACGCTGGCCAGCGGCCCGCCGCCGAAGGTGGTGCCGAAGTCGCCGTGCTGCAGCTTGTCGGCAAGGGCCTGGGTCATCAGCAGCGCGCTGCAGGGGAAACCCGCCGCCATCGACTTGGCCACGCTCAGCATGTCCGGGTTGACGCCCGATTCCTCGATGGCGAAGGCGGTGCCGCAGCGGCCCATGCCGCTCTGGATCTCGTCGGCGATGAACAGCGCGCCATGCCGCCGGCAGGCAGCGGCGATGGCACGCAGAAAGCCTGCATCCAGCGCGTGGGCGCCGGCCAGGCCCTGCACCGGCTCGACGATCACCGCGGCCACGCCGTCGTCGACCAGCCGCTCGGCGGCCGCGGCGTCGTCGCGGGGGATGAAGCCGATGTCGAAGGGCGTGCGCGGGAAGCCGTACCACTTGTCGCGGCTCGACCAGGTCACCGCGCCGGCGGCGGCGGTGCGCCCGTGGAAGCCATGCTCGATGGCGAGGATGCGGCTGCGCCCGGTGATCCGGCAGGCCAGCCGCAGCGCATTTTCATTGGCCTCGGCGCCGCTGTTGACGAAGAACACCCGCTCGAGCCCTGCGGGCGCGAAACCGGCCAGCCGCCGGGCTGCTTCCTCGCGGATGTCGAGCGCAACGGCATTGCTCTGGAAGAACAGTTTGCGGGCCTGGGCATCCAGCGCGCGCACGATATCCGGGTGCCCGTAGCCGAGGCCGGCCACCGCGTGGCCACCGTAGAAATCGATGATGCGGCGATCACCCGCCATGAGGTACACGCCCTCGCCCGCCTCGGGCTTGAACGGCAGGTAGGAGTAGACGTCGAGCAGGTGACTGGTGGTGTTCATGCCCATGCCATCCCCGGGGCGTCGAGACCCATCGATTCGGGCAGGCCAAGCTTGCGGTTGGCCCACTGCAGCGCGCCGCCGGCGGCACCCTTCACCAGGTTGTCTTCCACCACCACCACCGCGACGCTGCCGGCGTTGACGCCGAGGCCGATGTGGCAGTGGTTGCTGCCGACGATGTCCTTGAGCCGCGGCATGCCATCCACCACGGTGACGAACTCGGCACCGGCGTAGAAGTCCTGCAGCTGCTGGCGCAGGGTGTCGGCGCTGCCGGCACCCTTGAGCCGCGCCTGCATCACCAGATGGATGCCGCGTGCGAAGGGGCCGGACTGCGGCACGAAGTGCAGCCGCGGCCGCCGGCCGCTGGCCTGTTCGCACAGCCCGATGACCTCGGGGCCGTGGCGGTGCACCAGCGGCTGGTAGGCGAAGACATTGGATTGCCGCTCGGGATGGTGCGTGGTGGGCGTGGGGGTGCGCCCCGCCCCGGTGCTGCCGGTGATGCCGACGGCAAACAGGTCATCCTCGGCGATGCCGAGCTTGAGCAGCGGCACGGCGGCCAGCAGCATGCCGGTGGCAAAGCAGCCGGGATGGCCGATGTGCGGCCGGTCGGTGGCGGCCAGGTGTTCGGGCAGGGCGCTGGCGAACTGGTCGAGCAGCTCGGGCGCGCCGTGCGGCTGCCGGTAGACGGCCTCGTAGTCCGTGGCCCTGGCAAAGCGGAAGTCCGCCGACATGTCCACCGCGGTGAGCTGGGTGCCCCGCTCGCCGGCCTTGCCGATGAAGCCGGCGATCAGCGCGGCGCTGGCGCCGTGCGGGGCCGCCGACAGCAGCAGCATGCGGCCGGGGCTCAGGCGCTCGAGCGCCTCGTCGCGGCTGGCGAAGGCAAGGTGGCCCGCCATGCCGCGCAGGTGCGGGAAGATGCCGGCGACAGGCTGGCCGGCATGGCTCTCGGACATGATAGCGGCCAGCTCGAGGCCGGGGTGGCCCAGCACCAGCCGCAGCACCTCGCCGGCGACATAGCCGCTGCCGCCGAGGATCAGCGTCGGGATGCGGGAGGTTCCTGCCGCCATCGGCGTGCTCATGCCGGCACCTCGAAGCCGATGCTCATGGCCACCGCATCGCCGATGGTCGCCGAGTCGGTGATGGCGTTGATGGCGGCAACCCCGCAGCGCTGGGCGATGATGTCGCGCCCCACCTGGTTGTCGGTGGCGGGGCCGGTAACTACCTGCGGCTCGATGCCGAAGTCCTTGCGCAGCAGCTCGACGCCACCCCAGGCCGCCACCGGGTCGTTGGCTGACAGCACCACGCAGCTCAGCACGTTGCGGATGGCGGAATCGCGCAGGATGGCCTCGACGCCGTAGGCGCCGAGGATGCCGTCGCCCAGCTCGAAGACGATCACGTCGGGGCGCTCGGCCGCCAGCCGGGTGAGGAGGGTGCGCGTCACCGCCGGTCCGTTCTTCCCCGTGGTGCAGACCACGCCGAGGTCCGAGAACACCATGGTGTTGCGGGCACCGGCATCTTCCATGGCGAGGATGTCGCGACGCAGGGCCACGCCGGTGGACTTGAAGGCATCCACCACCAGCCCCGCGTGGCGCAGCCGGCTGATGATGGCGCAGGCGGCCGCCGTCTTGCCGGCGTTCATGCAGGTGCCAGCCAGGGCCACCACGGGAACGCCCTGCACGTCCAGTGGCGCATCGGGGTCCAGTGCCTCGGCACCGGCGCGTGCCGGCACGCCGATGCGTTCGCCGAGATAGGGGAAATCGAGCACGACGCCCAGCACGCGGGCCTCGAAGGGCGGCCCCAGGCTGGGGTTGATCGAGTCGCAGACGCCGATGACGCCGCCCATGTTGAGCATCTGCAGCACGTCGCCCACCGCCACCTTCTCGGGCAGGTGTCCCGCGTAGCCGAACAGCGCGTTGCGGTGGCCGAGCGCACCGACGACGATGTCGCCGCGCTTGACCTGCGCCTGGCGGCCGCTGGTCAGCTCGAGCTTGTTGTAGGTGCCCTTGTTGTTGAGGATCTCCACGGCGATCAGCACGCCTTCCTCGCAGGGGATCTCGCTGCCCAGGCGCACCTCGCGCGAGAGCTTGGCGTACTGCGCGACCGAGCTGATCTTGTCGGCGATGATCGTCTTCATCAACGTGCTCCGGCGGCGCGGGTCTGCAGGATGCCCGGCAGCGAGAGGATGCGCGAGTAGCCCAGCGCGTCGGCCGGGGTCCATTCGCCGGCCTGCTCGCCGTAGACGCCACGGGTGGCGGCCATCAGCGAATGCGGCGAGTCCACGCCCTCGATGAACAGGCTGCCCGGGCGCAGGACGAAGCGTACCTCGCCGCTGACCCGCTGCTGCGAGGAGGCCAGCAGGGCCTCGATGTCGCGGCACACCGGGTCGAGCTGCTTGCCTTCGTGGATGAAGTCGCCGTACTGGCTGGCGACCTGGTCCTTGATGCGCTGCTGCAGGCCGGAGAGCACCAGCTTCTCGAGCTCGCGGTGGGCCACCAGCAGCACCTCGGCCGCCGGTGCTTCGAAGGCCACGCGGCCCTTGGTGCCAAGCACGGTGTCGCCGACGTGGATGCCGCGGCCGATGCCGTAGGGACCGGCCAGCGCTTCGAGTGCCTCGATCAGCTCCACCGGCCCCATGGCCTTGCCGTCGAGCGCGGTGGGTACGCCCTGGGTGAATGCCAGCGCGTGCCGGCTGGCGGGCAGGTTCTTCGCGAAGGCGTTGGGCGACAGCACCCAGGCATCCTCGGGGATCGAGCCCTTCGAATCGAGCGTTTCGCGCCCGCCGATGGTCACGCCCCACAGGCCGCGGTTGATCGAATAGGCGGAGCCGCGGGCGGGCACCGGCAGGCCGTGCTCCTCGAGGTACTTCAGCTGTTCGCTGCGGATGAAGGCCTGGTCGCGCACCGGCGCCAGCACCTCGAGACCGGGGCTGATGGTGCGCAGTGCCACCTCGAAGCGCACCTGGTCGTTGCCCGCGGCGGTGCAGCCGTGGGCGACTGTCGAGCTGCCACGCTCCCTGGCGAGCTCGGCCAGCAGCGTGGCCTGGATGCCGCGCTCGGCGCCGACGCACAGCGGGTACAGGTGGCCGCGGCGGACATTGCCGAAGATCAGGTACTTGAGCACGCGGTCGAAGAAGACCTGGCGCGCCTCGACCAGCAGGTGTTCCTGCGCGCCCAGCGCCCTGGCGCGGGCCTCGAGGTTGCGGGCCGCCGCCGCATCGATGCCACCGGTGTCGATGGTGACCGTCACCACCGGGCGGCCATAGTGTTCCTTCATCCACGGCACGCAGAAGGAAGTGTCCAGCCCGCCGGAAAAGCCGAGGATGATGGGAGAGGTATCGGCCTGGGTCGTCATGGGATCGGGTTCCTGATCGGTCAAGTTGAAACGGAAATGCTTCAGCCGTTGTTCAGCAGGGCACGCAGCCGCACCAGCAGCCGGCGCTGCTCCGCGCCGCCACGGGTGGCGACGAAGATCGTGTCGTCGCCGGAGACCGTGCCGACGATCTCCCGCCAGCCGCTGCGGTCGAGGTACAGCGCCACGCGTTGCGCCGCACCCTCCATGGTCTTCACCACCGTGAGGTTGCCGCCCGCCGTGCGCACCTCGCACAACAGGTTGGCCACCGTCGCGGCGTCGCGGTCGGCCTGCAGGTCCGGCTGCGCGAGCTGCTGGTAGCCGCTGTCGAGCTTGGTGATGCCCAGCTGCTGCAGGTCGCGGCTCACGCTCGACTGCGTCACGCGGATGCCACGCTCCTTCAGCAGGCGCACCAGCTCCGACTGTCGTGCCACCCGACGGTTGCGCAGGATGTCCAGGATCGCCTTCCTGCGCTCCTGCATGGAATCGGTGGCCTGGGGCATGTCATGCGCATAAGAAATACGGGATGCGCATAATATGCATATTCATCGAAAAGTCAATGCCCGTCGCCACGTTCCGCCGGGTGACGGTTTCCGCGGCTGCGGGGACGGCAATCCGGGGGAGGGTCGGCAGTGCAGCAGCACCCGCACGGGGAAACGAGCGGTGCCAGTGCGGCGCCTGGCGCCGGGGCTTCCTGGCGGTGGATGGCGGCCGGCAGGCCGCGTCAGCTGAAGCAGGGGCCGTGCAGCCAGGCCACCAGGGTAAAGCGGTTGCCGCGGGTGACCGGATTGACCTTGTGCAGCAGGTAGGAGGGGAAGATGGCGGTCGTACCCTGCTCGGGGCGCATCGGTTCGCCGCCATCCATGAACAGCAGTTCGCCGCCCTCGTATTCATCCGGCGGCGTGAGGAAGGTGACCGTGGTCAGCTTGCGCGAGGCGGTCGGCCCGCGGCCGAGGTCCATGTGCCAGTCGAAGAAGCCGTCCGGCTCGTATTCCAGCAGGTGTGCGGTCATCCGCTCATCGAGCTGGAAGCGGTAGCCATGGTCGTTTGCCTCGCGGGCCAGCACGCCAAGCCGGTGGAAGACCCAGCGGAATTCGTGGTTGCGCGGCAGGAGGCGCTCGCGGGTGCGGCGCAGCTCGCGGTCGATCCGGGCATCGGGGCCGTGGCTGTCGTAGATCTCGGCGGCTGCCGCCGGCAGCGGCACGTGGGACAGCCAGAGGCATTCGTCCGGCGTGAAGATGCCCGGCTTCAGGCCGACCGCCGCCATGTAGGGGTTTTCGCTTGGATCATCCTGCACTGGAGCGGACCGGGCGGCAAAGGGGGCGGTAGTGTTGCGCCCGCCCCTGGCGAAACGCAAGAAGCCGCCATTACTCCAGCGCGAAGTCCATGGTTGTCTCTCCCTGCAGGCCACCCTGCGCATCGAAGCGCCGCTCGATGAAGCTGCAGTTGCCGCCGGCATCCATGGTGATGAGCGTGCTGGCCCGCGTGCCGAACTCGTCGCCGACGATGAAGGGCAGGCGCCCCGCCATGCTGGTGTCGTCCCCGGCTGCGACGGGCAGCGGGTCGCGCTGCTCCAGCAGGGCGAGCAGCTGCCCGGCCGTGGGTGTCGCGGCTGCCAGCGCGTCCGCCAGCGCTTGTTCGAGGTGGCGCACCTTGGGCCACGGCTGTTGCCACGATGAATTGCTGACCACCGTCACGCCCGCACCCAGCGTCCAGCGCCCCGGCAGCCGGCTGGGCGGGCACACCAGGCCACGCACCTGCACCCGCGTGCCCACCAGCAGGCGGAAGCCGGCATAGCGCGCTTCCTCCACCTGCACCGCGTCGAGGAAGCGCCCGCTCGGCTGCTGTCCGGCGACGAAGCCGGCGACCAGCTGCCCGCGGCTGAGGTCCCTGCCGGGGCCGGGCCGGCGCCGCGGGTTGTTGGTGACCACCGCAAAGCGGCCGCTGCGGCTGACCGCCAGCCAGCTGCCACCCGCCACCAGATCGCGGCCACCGAGTACCTGCGGGTGGTCGGCCCACCAGGTGGCGGCCGCGGTGGGGCGCTGGTGCATCTCGTCGCGGTTGCCGAGGATGATCAGCGGGTAGCGCGGATGGGCGCGCCAGGCGACGGCAACCAGGCACATGGCTTCAGGCCCGCCCCGGGCTGGCGCCGGCAGTCCACGGGGAGGCCACGTCCCGCAGCCGCCCGGCCGTCGCCGGGCCGGGGGCGGCATCGAACCAGGCCTCGATCAGCCGCCAGGCGATGGAGGCGGGGGGCGGCAGCAGCACCCGGCCCGTCGCGAGTTCCTGGCGGCTGAACCAGCGTGCCTCTGCCAGTTCGCCATCGTTGAGCAGGATGTCGCTGCTGGCCGCCGCCGCGTGGAAGCCGATCATGAGGGAGGCGGGGAAGGGCCAGGGTTGCGAGCCCATGTAGTGGCACTGCGCCAGGCGGATGTTGGTCTCCTCGGCCACCTCCCGGCGCACCGCGTCCTCGAGGGCTTCGCCCGGTTCGACGAAGCCGGCGATGGTGGAGAAGCGCCCGGCGGGCCAGCTGGCCTGGCGGCCCAGCAGGCAGCGCCCCGCATGGTGCACGAGGACGATGATGGCGGGGTCGAGCCTGGGAAAGCTGCGCTGGCCGCAGGCCTCCGCGCTGCAGCCGAGCACGAATCCCCCCTCGGTGGCGCGGGTCGGCGCGCCACAGGCCGTGCAGTGCCGGTGCTGGCGGTGCCAGTTCACCATGGCGCGGGCATAGGCGAGCAGGGCTGCATCCTGCTCCGGCACCAGGCCGAGCAGTTCGCGCAGGCCGCTGAAGTGGCCGGGAACGGGGGGCTCCTCCTGCGCCCCGATCCGTATCGCGAAGCGCGGTGCACCTGCCTCCAGGCCAAGGAAGATGGCCTCTTCCAGCGCCGGCAGCCGCTGGCCGAGTTCGTCGGCACTGAGGCGGGCGGCGCCGCCATCGCGGATCATGCATTGCGCCTCGCGCACCGGCAGGAAGCGGGCAGCGGGGTCGCGCCATGCCGCGGCGAGGCGTGCCGGGGCCTGGCGGATGTGGCTGGCATGGTCGATGGTGGCGTGGGCGGCAAATCCGGCGGCGGCGTGCATGGGCTCAGGGAGGCGTGCGGTCATGGGGCGGGGGATGGTGATCCTTCAGCTCGCAGAACGGGCAGCGCCGGTAGTCGAGCGCATAGGCGTCCTGGACATAGTGGCCACCGCAGCTGTCGCAAAGGGCGAAATACAGTTCGTGGCTGTCCACCAGCGCATGGTACAGATTCCAGGCCCACTCGAATGACAGCTGCGGGTCGGGATGCAGCCCGCGGTAGGCCTCGTAGGCCTGGCAAAGGCGCTGGCCGAGGTCGACCCGATCGGTGCCCGGGACGCGGTTCATGCGCCCGGCCTCGTCCAGCTGGCCGGCCTTGCAGAGCAGGAACAGCCCGGCAAGGACCGTGGCCTCGAGCTGGCGCGGTGCCGAGCTCATGAAATGCTGGATGCGCCGGGGTGACTTGCCGCGGTGGCGGCGAATGGCGGCAGCGCCCGAGACGGGCTTGAAATAGGTGCCGTAAATCTTGCGGATGCGGTCTTCGCTGAATCCCGTGCAGGCGCGGATGGTGCCGGTCCGCGCCTCGTGACGGATCATCCTCACGGCCAGATCGAACTTGTCCAGCTCGGCCGAATAGCGGTCGTCGGTGATGCGCATCGTGAATCCCCCCAGTCGGTACAGAAAGAGTTTTTGGCCTCCGGTATGGACGTTTTTGCCATATATGGGAAAAAAATCCCATATACGGTAAATATATTATTCTCTATGCACACAAACAGAGGGCGGTCAAATGCGGCGGGAAGCACCTGATAGGGATTTTTATACCGCGATGCGCGACCTGAACCTGGAATTCCTGAGGCTGCTGGTTCGCTGCCGCTACCACTCCTGTGCCATGGCATTCGGCCTCGATGCGGCGGTCCATGAGCGCCTTGTTCGCCTCGCGGCGGAGCAGCTCGAAGCCATTGCGGCGACGCCCTGCCTGCTGGCCGGGCTTCCGGAGGCGACGGACCGGCCAGCGCAGGCTGCCGCCGAGCCGCGACCCGAGGCGGGCTCTCCCTGCGTGGCCGACAGGGGGGTGTTCATTGCCGGGCTGCTGACCTATGCCTCGCAGATGGTGCGCCGCGACCCGCTGCGGGCCGCGCTTTGTGCCGGGCCGGGACTGGAGCGTGCCATCGCCGGGCTGCGCTTCCGCGAGATCCATGCCTATGCCCGCCATACCCGGCCCCGCCTCGAGGCGCGTTTCTGCCGCCACCCGCGATTCTGGCCCGAGCTGGTGGCGGCTGCCCGGGAGGGGGCGTTCCGGCGGCTGGAGCTGGTGCGCCTGAGTGCCATCCAGCTGGCCGTGGAGGAAATGGCGCCGTCCTGCGGGACCCGCCGCCTGCCATCACGGGAGCAACTGCTGTTCCTGCGCTGAGCGGGCAGCGGATTGGCGGCAGCAGGCTGCCTGTGCACAATGGCGCGCCATGCTCGCGCTTGCCGTCCATAACCTGGTCAAGACCTATCCCAATGGCATGCAGGCCCTGCGTGGCGTGGACCTCGAGGTGTCCGCGGGCGATTTCTTCGCGCTGCTCGGCCCCAACGGTGCCGGCAAGACTACGCTGATAGGCATCATCACTTCACTGGTCACCAAGACCTCGGGCGAGGTGCAGGTGTTCGGGCACAGCATCGACACCGACCTGGCGCAAGCGAAGTCGTCCATCGGCGTCGTGCCCCAGGAGATCAACATCAATTACTGGGAAACGGTCATGAACATCGTGACCACCCAGGCGGGCTTCTATGGCATGGGCGCGCGTGAGGCGCGGCTGCGTGCCGAGGAATGCCTGCGCCAGCTGCAGCTGTGGGACCGGCGCGCGGACATCGGCCGCAACCTTTCCGGCGGCATGAAACGGCGGCTGATGATCGCCCGCGCACTGATGCACCGGCCGCCGCTGCTGATCCTCGACGAACCGACCGCGGGGGTGGACATCGAGATCCGCCGCTCGATGTGGGAGTTCCTGCGCGAGATCAACGCCGCGGGCACCACCATCATCCTCACCACGCACTACCTCGAAGAGGCCGAGATGCTCTGCCGCAACGTGGCCATCATCAACCATGGCCGCATCATCGAGCAGGGCAGGATGGGCGATGTGCTGCACGAGCTGCAGGCCGAGACCTTCGTGCTCAACCTGCGCGAGGCGGTGGCCGTGATGCCGGTCCTGCCCGGCTACGCGGCCACCCGCATCGGCGACCACGAGATCGAGGTGGAGGTCACCCGCGGACAGGACCTCAACGACATGTTTGCGGCGCTCTCCGCCGCGGGGCTGCATGTGACCAGCATGCGCAACAAGGCCAACCGCCTCGAGGAGCTCTTCATCCACCTCACGGGGCAGGAGAGCCAGGCCGCGGGCGAGGTGCGCCCTTGAGCATGGCAACGCAGCTGGTGGCGCTGCGCACCCTGGTGCGCAAGGAGTGCAACCGGGTGTTCCGCATCTGGCTGCAGACCATCCTGCCGCCGGCGATGACCACCGGGCTGTACTTCCTGATCTTCGGCAACCTGATCGGGCGGCGCATCGGCCAGATGGATGGCCTCGACTATGCGCAGTACATCGCGCCCGGGCTGATCATGATGCAGGTGGTCACCAACTCCTACGGCAACGTGGTGTCTTCCTTCTTCTCGGCCAAGATGCAGCGCCACCTCGAGGAGATGCTGGTGGCGCCTATGGCCGACTGGGCCATCATCCTCGGCCATGCCGCGGGCGGCATGGTGCGCGGCCTGGCGGTGGCGGTGGCGGTCACCGTGGTGGCGATGCTGTTCACGCACATCTACGTCACCCACCTGCTGGTCACGCTGTCGGTGGTGGCGCTCACCGCCTTCGTGTTCTCGCTGGGGGGGCTCATCAATGCCATCCTGGCGAAGAACTTCGATGACGTGTCCATCATCCCCTCCTTCATCCTTGCCCCGCTCAGCTACCTGGGTGGCGTCTTCTATTCGATCTCGATCCTGCCCGAGTTCGCCCAGCACCTGTCGCGGATCAACCCGATCCTCTACATGGTCAATGCCTTCCGCTACGGCATGCTGGGCGTCTCGGACATCGACATTGCGTTTGCCTACGGCATCATCCTGGCTTTTGCCGGGGGGCTGTTTGCGATCTGCCTGGTGCTGATCCGCCGCGGCACCGGCATCCGCAGCTGAGCGGGGCTGCCGGCCTCAGGCCAGCCGCCGGAACGGGCCGATGCCCAGCACCAGGGCTGCCGCCAGCGCCACCAGCAGGAAGCCGCCGAGGGTGGCGAGGGTGACCGGCTCGCCGAGGAACAACCACCCCCAGAAGATGCCGAAGGCGGGCAGCAGGAAGGTGACCGAGGCGATCTGCGTGGCGCTGATGCGGGCGATGAGCTGGTAGTAGAGGAAATAGGCCAGCGCCGAACACAGCAGGCCGAGCCCGCCGATGGCCAGCCAGGCGCCGGCGGGTGGCATGTGCGCGGGCCGCTCGAGCCAGGCTGCGGGAAGCAGCAGGGCGGCGGCGAACAGCATCGTGTTGGCGGCCGCCGCCGGGGCCGGCAGGCCCGCCAGCCGCTTCTTGGTGTAGGCTCCCGCATAGCCGTAGCAGGCCGTTGCCAGCAGGCAGGCCAGCGCCGCCTGCACCACCCCGGGCGTGACGGGGACCGGCCCGAGCTGCACCAGCAGCGTTACCCCCGCGATGCCGGTGGCCACCCCGCTGAAGACCCTCCAGTCCAGGCGCTCGCCCAGCATGGCCGCGGCAAAGGCCGCGGCCCAGATCGGCATCAGCGAGTTGAGGATGGCCGAATAACCGGCCGGGATGTGGATGGCGGCAAAGGCGAACAGCGCATAGGGGATGCCGGTGTTGAAGGCCCCCACCACGAGGAAGGCCCGCCAGTGGTGCCCGGTCAGCATCGGCCTGCCGGTGGCGAGCACGAAGGCCGCCAGCACCGCGCCGGCGATCAGCACGCGCAGTTCCGCGGTGGGCAGGGCACCGAAATGCGGTGCGGCGATGCGCATGAAGAGGAAGGAGGCGCCGAACAGCGCCGCCATCGCCAGGAAGCGCAGGAGGTCGACGGGTGCCAAGGTGGGAGGGCTCAGCGGTTGAGGACGAAGCGCCTGCCATCGAGGCTCAGGATCACGCCGTCACGGGTGATTTCCTCGAGCCGTGGGCCCTCGTCGAGCTGCTCCCCTTCGACATACTTGCGCATGTTGATGAACACGAAGCGGCCGTCCGGCCCGGGTGCGAAGACATGCATGTCGAGGCGCATCTCGGGCAGGTTGAGGCTGCCTTCGGCGACCAGCGTTTCCACGCTGGGCAGGCCCTCGCTGATGATCCGCGATGCCGGCTGCACGGCTTCCGGCGGCACGGATGCCGCGGCTGGCGGAGCGGGGGGCGTCTGTCCGACGCCGTTCGCGTCTTCGTACCCGTCCTCGGGTTCGAGTGCCGGCAGCGCCGCGATGGCGGCATAGGCATCGTCATCCGCCTCCTCGGCGGGGGGCGCACTGGCTGGCGCGACAACAGCGGGTGTCGTTTCCTGCACCACGCGTTCTTCCTGCGGGGCGCTGGCCACGGCCTGGGTGGTGCCGGCCGGTTTGCGCAGGAAGAGGAAGCCCATGATCGCCAGGTTGGCCACCAGCACGGCGACCAGCAGCGGTATCCACGGTGAACGGCGCGCCGCCGGCGGCCGGTAGCCGGCATCGATGAGCCCGGGCCCGTTCTGGCGCTGCCGTTCGGTCTCGCTCTTGCGCAGGGCATCGAGGATGAATGACATGGTGCCAGCCCTCAGTCGGCCCGTGCCAGGCGCGGCGCGCCCGCCGTGTCCAGCTCGGCGATGATGGCGACCTGCGTCTGGTGGCTGGCCAGGCCGTCGGCGACGAGGTGGCGGTCGTGCTGGTAGCGCTTCACCCGCGCCTCGAGCTGCTCGTCGTAGAGATCGGAATCCACGGGCGCGACCGGCTCGCCCTGGATCGTGCCGAGGCTGGCGCGCAGCCAGCGGATACCGGGGTCGCGCATGCCTGGCACGAAGGCCTTGACCTCCGCTGTCTGCGGACGCCACAGCAGCAGGTATTCGCCCTGCCAGAAATCGGCGATTTCGCTGGCGGCGACGCGGTGCTCGCGGCCGGCGATGCCGATGCGCCCGCTGTGCTCGTCCAGCGCCGTCAGCACCACCTGGTGCTCGACCCCCCGGTGGCTGCGCAGGCTGAGGATCACCGGCGTGTTCAGCGTGGCGATGTCGGCCAGCGTGCCGCGCTGGAGCAGGCAGCGCAGGCCGCTGGCCTGGGCCTGCTGGCAGGCGCCCGCGGCACCGGGAACGAAGGGCGCGCCCCAGAGGGCGAAGAGCCGTTCCTGGGCGTCTTCCATGCTGCTGGCCGTGGTTTGCGCATCGAGCAGCGCGGCGAGCGAGTCCAGCTCCGCCGCATCGTGCGCGGCGGCTGCTGCCGGCGGTGGCGTGGCATCCACCGTGGGCGCGACGCCCCCGTTGCCGCCGCGGAGCAGCCACCAGCCGATGCCCGCCACGAGGATGAGCGCCAGCGGCAGGCTGGCCCATCCCAGCCAGCGCAGCCAGGGCCGCAGCGCCACCGCCGGCCGGTCGTAGATCTCGGCCGCGGCACGCCGCACGATGGCCGGCGTGACCTGGCTGGCGTCGGCGGTGAAGGCACCGAGCAGCGCCCGGTCGGCGATGACGTTGATCATGCGCGGGATGCCGTTGCCGAGGCGGTAGATCTCCCTGCCCGCACCCTCGGCGAACAGCCTGCCGACGCCGCCGGCCACCTTCACGCGATGGTCGATGTAGGCCTCGGCCTCGCTGCGCGAGAGCGGCTCGAGGTGGTAGCGGCCGGTGATGCGCTGGGCCAGCTGGCGCATGTCGTTGCGGGCCAGCAGCTCGCGCAGCTCGGGCTGGCCGATGAGGATGATCTGCAGCAGCTTCTGCTTGGTGGTCTCGAGGTTGGTCAGCAGGCGCACCTGCTCGAGCACGTCGGGCTTGAGGTTCTGCGCCTCGTCGACGATCAGTATCGTGCGCCGGCCCCGGCTGTGGTTCTCGAGCAGGAAGCGGTTGAGCGCATCGACCAGCGCCTTGACGCTGCCGCGGGTCTCGGGCAGCACCACGCCCAGTTCCTCGCAGATGGCGCACAGGAATTCGATGCGCGAGATCTGCGGGTTGAGGATCAGCGCGACATCGGCATTGTCGGGCAGCTGCTGCAGGAGGCTGCGCACCAGGGTGGTCTTGCCGGTGCCCACCTCGCCGGTGAGCTGGATGAAGCCGCCCGCTTCGCGGACCCCGTACAGCAGGTGCGCCAGCGCCTCGGCATGGCGCTCGCTCATGAAGAGGTAGCGCGGATCCGGAGTGATCGAGAACGGCTTTTCGTGCAGGCCGAAGAAGCTGGTGTACATCGTTGCCATTCTAGCCTTGCGGCGGGTGACGGGGTGAGGTCCGCCATGCGGCGACGGCCGGTTGGCAGTGTCTCCGGGCTCGTCCTACTCGCTGCGTGCCACGGTGTGGCGTGCCATCCAGTGCAGGCCTGCCGCCGCTTCGTCAAAGCTGCTGATGGCTGCGGTGGCGGTGGCGAGCAGCTGCTCGACCCGGGTGTGGGCTCGGGTCAGGCCGAACAGCCCCGGGTAGGTGGCCTTCGCCTTTGCCGCATCGGAACTTCCGGGTGTGGTGAAATCGAGGATGTCGTCGCAGATCTGGTAGGCCACGCCGACGGCATCGGCAAACACTTCCAGGCGATGCAGCGCGGCGGTGGAAACCTGCGGGGCGCAGTGGGCGGCCAGCAACACGCTGGCGCGCAGCAGACGGCCGGTCTTCAGGCGGAACATGTGCTCGAGCTCGGCCGGGTCGAGCAGCTGTTTCTCCGCGGCGAGATCCATGGCCTGGCCGCCGGCGATGCCATTGGGGCCGCAGGCCTCGCTGAGCAGCGCGACGAGCTGCAGCTGCGCCCCGGCCTCCGCCGCCATGGCCGGCGCCTTGACGAGGATCTCGAAGGCCAGCGGCTGCAGGGCGTCGGCGGCGAGGATGGCGGTCGCCTCGTCGAAGGCGCGGTGGGTGGCGGGCCGGCCGCGCCGCATGTCGTCGTCATCCATGGCCGGGAGATCGTCGTGGATCAGCGAGAAGGCGTGCATCAGCTCGATGGCCGCGGCCGGTGCATCGAGCCGCGCGGGATCGACGCCGAGCGCCTCGCCGGTGGCATAGACTAGCAGCGGACGCAGCCGCTTGCCGCCACCGAGCACCGCATAGCGCATGGCGGCATGCAGGCGCTGCGGCGGCAGGGATGCCGGCGGGAGCGCCTGTTCGAGCGCCTGTTCGGTCCGTTGCAGGTAGCCGGGGATGCGATCAGCGAATGACACGGGTCTGCCTGTGGGCGGGGTCGCCAGCCAAAGGCGGCCAAGGATAGACGATAATCCGCGGGCCATGAGTGCCCCGCTGACAGCTACCGCCATCGCCCACCCCAACATCGCCCTGGTCAAGTACTGGGGCAAGCGCGACGTGGCGGAAAACCTGCCCGCGGTCGGCTCGCTGTCGCTGACGCTCGATGCCATCCGCTCGCGGACGCGGGTACGCTTCGAACCCGGGCGCAAGGGTGACCACGTGCTGCTCGATGGCCGGGAGGATCAGGCCGCCGCGCTGCGTGTCAGCGCCTGTCTCGATCTGCTGCGCGAGGCCGCCGGGGTGACGCACGGGGCGCTCGTCGACACCGACAACGACTTCCCGACGGCGGCGGGCCTGGCCTCGTCGGCATCGGGCTTTGCCGCCCTCGTCACCGCCGCTGCGGCGGCGCTCGGGCTGCGGTTGCCGCTCCACGAGCTGTGCCGCATGGCGCGCATCGGCTCGGGTTCGGCGCCGCGTTCGCTGTTCGGCGGCTTCGTGCTGCTGCAGCCATCGCCGGATGGCGATGTCGGCGTCGAGCCGCTGCTGGCGCCCGACAGCTGGCCGCTGCGGGTCATCATCGCCATCACCGCGGCGGGGCCCAAGGCCATGGGCTCGCGTGCCGGCATGGCGGCCAGCCGCGACACCTCGCCCTTTTATAGTGAATGGCTGCGCAGCCACCCGGCGGACCTGCGCGCGGGGCGGCGCTGCGTGGAAGCCCGTGACTTTCCTGCCCTGGCGGAGCTGGCCGAGGCCAGTTGCCTGAAGATGCATGCGGTGATGCTGGCAACGCGCCCGCCGCTCATCTACTGGTCGCCCGCCACGCTGGCCTGCCTGCAGGTGGTGCAGGCCCTGCGGCGCGATGGCGTGCCAGTCTTCTTCACCATCGATGCCGGGCCGCAGCTGAAGGCGGTCTGCGAGCCTGCTGCTGCCGCGACCGTGCACGAGGCGCTGGCGGCGGTGCCCGGGGTGGTGCGGCTGATCGACAGCGGACTTGGCCCGGGAGCACACTGCATCGATGACTGAGGCGGAGGCACCCGGGAAACTGGTCGTCTGCGGCGAGTATGCGGTGCTTGCCGATGCGCCGGCCATCGCGGTGGCGGTGGATGTCCGCGCCCGCGCCCGCGTGGCGGCCGGCGGGGAGGGCTGCCGCCTCGAGGTGCCCGACGAGGGGAGCTGGGCCTTCCGCTGGGACGAACGCGGCTTGCCGGATTGGGAAGCCCAGCCCGAGCATGGTCGCGGCCTGGTGCTCGGCGCCGTGGCAGTCACCCTTGCCGATGCGGGACTGGCGGTACGGGAAGACCTGTCCATCACGCTCGATAGCCGCGCCTTCCATGTCCCGGGGGGTGGCAAGCTCGGCCTGGGCTCGAGTGCCGCCATCACCGTCGCCCTGATCGCTGCCCTGTGTGCCGAGGTCGGTCGGCCGCTGGCGCAGCACACCGTCTTCGAGCTGGCGCAGATCGCACATCGGCGCCTGCAGGCCGGCAGCGGCAGCGGCATTGACATCGCCGCCGCCGTGCATGGCGGCGTGGTGGGGCTGGTGCCGGGCGAGGAGGTCGCCGTGCTCGGCTGGCCGGCGGGGCTGCACTGGTTTGCCGCCTGGTCGGGCTATGGTGCGGCCACCATGCCCCTGCTCCGGCGCTTCAATGCCTATCGCCGCCGGCAGGCTAGGTCCGCCGTGGGCGCCGGCCCGCTCGACCAGCTGTGCGAGGTGGCCAGGGCCGCTTACACGGCATGGCAACAGGCCGATGCAGCCACGATCCTCAGGACGCTGGAGATCTATGGCGAGGCACTCAATATCCTCGATACCACGGCCCGCATCGGTATCGCCACCCGCGCCCACCGGCGCATGGCAACCATGGCGGCGGAGCTTGGCTGCGTCTACAAGACTTCAGGTGCCGGGGGTGGGGATTTCGGCCTGGTGCTGTCGGATGATGCGGCGGTCATCGGGCGTGCGGCCCGCGAATTCGCCGCAGCGGGCATCCGGATGCTCGAGGGCGGCGCCGACGTGGCCGGCCTGCAGACCCGCTGAAGTCCCGCGGGGTGGCAGCCCCGGCTGCCACCCCGGCAATCGTGTGAGCGGGACTTATTCCACCGTGATCGTGATCTGCTCCGAGGCCACCGGCGGATCGTGCGGGATGTGCCTGGCATCGCCGAGGAGCAGCTGCAGGGTGTGGGTGCCCGGCGCGAGCTCCACCTCGGCCTCGGTTTGTGCCTTGCCGAAGTGCAGATGCTGCTCGTCGGTGGGGATCGGCTGGTCGAGCGGGGGCAGGTCGGTGTCGATCAGCAGGTGGTGATGGCCGCTGTCCGGCTCATCGGTGCCGGCCGGGACCAGCGCCATGCCCTCGATGGCAAAGCGTACCGTGACCGGCGAGCTGAGCGTTTCGCCATCGACCGGAGTGATGATGCTGACGCTGGCACCTGCCGGCGAGGGCGTGCGCGGCAGGACGATGGCTGCGGCCTCGGCGGGCGCGGTGTCGCCGGCCGAGGCGGCGGGGGCGGTGGACGCGGGCTGGCCACCGCAGGCGGCAAGCCCCAGTGCCAGGGTCGACAGTGCGATGAGGGGCAGGGTGTTCTTCATGATGCTGTGTCCCGGGGATGGGTGAGGGCGCATCGTACCGCAATTCACCCGCCTGTCCGGGGCGGAGCTGACGGGTCGGCCCGGCGGAATTGCGGTGACGCAGCTGCCTGCCTGCCGATTTCGTCGACGGCGAAGTCGTCGACGCCGGTGATTTCCATGACCAGTGCATCGAAGCCGCGCAGCTGTTCGGCCTCGGCGGCGTTGAGGATGCCCTGGCGTTCGGCCGCTTCGATCTGCTGCAGCGGGTGCTCGTCGACGACCAGCCCGCTGCGGATGGCATCGCGCAACCGCTGCTCGACCGGCACCAGCAGCTCGGCCATCTCCAGCGCGCGCTGCAGGGTGCCCAGCGGGTTGCCTGCTTCGTCGCTGGTGTAGATGCACGAGGTCAGGCGCTCGCGGGTTTCGGTCGGGTGGGTGACCAGCGCCACGATCTCCTGGGCGAGTTCGTCGGAGGGTGCCGAGTACATGCGCCCGCGCGGGAAGACCAGCGCCCGCAGGCCGGCGGCGGCCCAGCGGTTGGGCAGATTGCGCAGGAAGCCGTGCAGCTGTTCCTGCGCGTCGTAGAGCAGCGTCCGGCAAGCCCATTCCACCAGTGGCAGGTCGGCGGTCTGCCGGCCCTGGTTCTCGTAGTGCTTGAGCACCATGCTGGCCAGGTACAGCGCGCTCAGCACGTCGCCGAGGCGTGCCGAGAGCTGCTCGCGCCGCTTCAGGCCACCGCCCAGGGTGAGCATGGCGACATCCGCAGTCAGCGCGAAGGCGGCGCTGAAGCGGGTGATGTGCTGGTAGAAGCGGGCCGTCGGCCCGTCCACCGGCCCGCTGGTGTAGCGGGCGTGGGTCAGTGCCAGCCACAGCGAGCGCGCCGCGTTGCTGATGGCAAAGCCGATGTGGCCGAACAGCTGGCGGTCGAAGTTCACCAGCGCGCGCTCGAAGTCGGTGTCCTGGGCCGCCTCCATTTCCTTGAGGACGAAGGGATGGCAGCGGATGGCGCCCTGGCCGAAGATGATCAGGCTGCGGGTGAGGATGTTGGCGCCCTCCACCGTGATGGCGATCGGCATGGCCTCGTAGCTGCGGGCGAGGTAGTTCTTCGGGCCGAGCATGATGCCCTTGCCGCCATGGATGTCCATGGCATCGCTGGCGATCCGCCGCGCCATCTCGGTGCAGTGGTACTTGAGGATGGCCGAGGGCACCGCCGGGTGCTCGCCGCGGCCGAGCACCGTGCAGGTCACGGTGACCGCGGCGTTGATGATGTAGGTGTGGCCCGCGATGCGGGCCAGCGCCTCGCCGACGCCCTCGAAGCGGGCGATGGGCTGGTTGAACTGGCGGCGGATGCGGGCGTAGGCGCCGGTGGCATGCACGGCCGCGCGCCCGCCGCCCATGGCATTGGCCGGCAGCACCACGCCGCGGCCGGCGGCCAGCTGTTCGACCAGCATGCGCCAGCCCTGGCCGGCGCGCTCGCGCCCGCCGATGATGTAGTCCACCGGCACGAAGACGTCACGCCCCTGCGTGGGGCCGTTCTGGAAGGGGATGTTGAGCGGGAAGTGGCGCCGTCCGATCTCGATGCCGGGCAGGTCGGTGGGGATGAGCGCGGCGGTGATGCCGTATTCATCCTGCTCGCCGATCAGGTGCTCGGGATCGTAGAGCTTGAAGGCCAGGCCAAGGACGGTGGCGATCGGCGCCAGCGTGATGTAGCGCTTGTCCCAGTTCAGGCGGATGCCGATGACTTCCTCGCCGCGGAAGCTGCCGCGGCAGACCACGCCGGTGTCCATGATGGCGGAGGCGTCGGAGCCGACGCGCGGGCTGGTCAGCGCGAAGCAGGGGATTTCCTCGCCGCGTGCCAGGCGCGGCAGGTAGTGGTCCTTCTGCGCCTCGGTGCCGTAGTGGAGCAGCAGCTCCGCGGGGCCCAGCGAGTTGGGCACGCCGATGGTCGAGGAGGCCACCGCGCTGCGGCTCGCCAGCTTGGACAGCACCAGCGCCACCGCCAGCGGCGAGAAGCCGTGCCCCCCGTAGCGCTCGGGGATGATCATGGCGAAGAAGCGCTGCTCGATGATGTAGTCCCACACCGCGCGCGGCATGTCGCCGAGCTCGTGGGTGATCTGCCAGTCGTCGAGCAGCCGGCAGAGCTCTTCCGTCGGACCCTGCAGGAAGGCGCGCTCGGCCTCGCTGAGCTGGGGTGCCGGCAGCGCCTCGAGCTTCTCCCAGTCCGGCAGCCCGCTGAACAGCTCGCCGTCCCACCACACGCTGCCCGCCTCGAGGGCGTCGCGCTCGGTGGCGGAGATGTGCGGTATCAGGGTGCGGTAGAAGCGCAGCAACGGCGCGGTCAGCTGCTCGCGGCGGAAACGCCTGAAGTTGAGGGCCAGGAGCCCGGCCCAGCCGACGGCCAGCAGCAGGATCCACCACCACCAGGCGCCCGCCAGGGCGGCATAGGCCAGCAAGGCCAGGCCCAGCGTTGCCGTGCTGGTGCGCAGGTCCACGCGGCGATAGGCCAGCGCCAGTGCCACCCCCGCCAGTGCAAGGGTCCAGAACAGCCAGCTGAGGAAGTCGAGCACGGTGGGTCCTCCGGCGCGATGGAACGCGCTTCCCTTGGATATTAACGAAAAAAGGGGCCGGACCTGAGTCCGGCCCCTGTCGCGGGACGGGTAGCGCTGCTGGCGGGTGTCAGGAGATCAGGGCAGCAGCTCGGCGATGGCTGCCCGCTCTTCGCGCAGCTCGCGGTCGCTGGCATCCATGCGTGCCCGGCTGAAATCGCTGATGGGCAGGTCGCGGACGATCTCGTAGCGACCCTTGCTGCAGCGGCAGGGGAAGGAATAGATCACCCCTTCCTCGATGCCGTAGCTGCCATCGGCTGGCACGGCCATACTGACCCAGTCATCCCCCGGGGTGCCCAGCGCCCAGTCTCGGATGTGGTCGATGGCGGCCGATGCCGCCGATGCGGCGCTGGACAGGCCGCGCGCCTTGATGATGGCGGCGCCGCGCTGCTGCACCGTCGGGATGAAGTCGTCGGCCAGCCAGCCCTGGTCGACCAGCTCGCTGGCGGCGCGCTCGTTCACCAGTGCCTGGCTGATGTCCGGATACTGCGTCGAGGAGTGGTTGCCCCAGATGATCATGCGCTTGATCTGGCTGGCATGGGCACCGGTCTTCGCCGCCAGCTGGGCCAGCGCGCGGTTGTGGTCGAGCCGCGTCATGGCGGTGAAATGCGCCGGGTTCAGGTCCGGTGCATTGCGCTGCGCGATGAGCGCATTGGTGTTGGCCGGGTTGCCCACCACGAGGACGCGGATGTTGCGGCTGGCGTGCTCGTTCATCGCCTTGCCCTGGGTGGAAAAGATCTTGGCGTTTTCCTTGAGCAGGTCGGCGCGCTCCATGCCGGGGCCGCGCGGCTTGGCGCCCACCAGCAGCGCGTAATCGGCATCGCGGAAGGCCTCGTCCGTCTGGTCGGTGGCGATCACGCCCTGCAGGGCCGGAAAGGCGCAGTCCTCGAGCTCCATCTTCACGCCTTCCAGTGCCTTGAGTGCCGGCGGGATCTCCAGCAGCTGCAGGATGACCGGCTGGTTGGGTCCTAGGAGCTGTCCCGAGGCAATGCGAAAGGCGAGCTGGTAGCCGATCTGGCCAGCAGCACCGGTGATGACGACTCTGGCAGCCTGGGTCATGGGACGTGTTCCTCCGGGAGATGCAGTGTGGACGTGATGGCCGGTGCCGGCACGGGACCGGCCGGCACCGCCAGGGGCGGCGCGATTCTATCACCGAAGGCAAGCGCTCAGGGAGCGGCGCCGGAGGGCGATGCGGACTAGCGGGAGCCCTTCTTCTTGAACAGCTGTACCTGCTCGTTGTAGCGGCCGGCCACGGCATTGAGCGCGTCCACGGCCGCATTGTGCCGCCGGACATGCATCCGCTTCTGCTCTTCGGTGACGGCGGCGCCGAGCGATTTTTCTTCTTCGTCGAGGCAGGCCAGATAGCTCTCCACGTCAGCCATGTACTGCCTGACAGCCTGGTTGGCGGCCTGCATCTCGGCCTCGGTGGCAGCGCTGCCGCTGGGGATATCGATCTCCGCCGGGTAGTCGCAGGCCGCATGGGCGGGCAACAGCGCCATGCCCAAGACGGCAAGCAGGATGGATGCGGGCCATGTCATCGCCGGCGTCTCCCGATCGGCAGCATGCCTCGATTATGCCGCAGCACCAGGGGTGCCTCAACCGGGCAAGGCTTCGAATGCAGTGTTTTTGTGGCGTTGCGACACAAGCAGCTCGATGAACTGCGGGGCGTTCATCGGCTCGCCGAACAGCAGGCCCTGCGCGTAATCGCAGCCCGTGGCGCGCAGGAAGGCGAGCTGCTCGGGCGACTCCACGCCCTCGGCCACGACGTCGAGCTTGAGGCCGTGGCCCATCCGCACGATGGTGGAGACGATGGTGGCATCGTCGGCGTTGGTGGGCGCCTCGCGCACGAAGGACTGGTCTATCTTCAGCGTGTTGATGGGGAATTTCTGCAGGGCGCTCAGCGAGGAGTAGCCGGTGCCGAAGTCGTCGATGGCCAGCGACAGTCCCATGGCGTAGAGCTCGTTGAGGGTCTTCACCGTGCGCTCGGGGTCCTCCATCAGGGTGCTCTCGGTGATCTCGAGCTCGAGGCTGGCCGGGGGTACGCCATGCTGCCGGCAGGTGGCGGCGACCCGCTGCGCGAAATTGCCCTGGCGCAGCTGCTTCAGCGAAAGATTGACGGCGATCTTGCCGGGGAAGACCATCTGCGTCTGCCAGATGCGGAAGTCGCGGCAGACGCGGTCGAGCACCCACTCGCCGATGTCGAGGATGAGGTTGCTTTCCTCCGCCAGCGGGATGAATTCCGAGGGCAGCACGCAGCCGCCTTCCGGCATGTCCCAGCGCACCAGCGCCTCGGCGCCCGTCACCTGGCCGCTGCGCAGGTACACCTTGGGCTGGTACTGCACCCGCAGTTCCTCGCGCTGGAAGGCACGGCGCAGGCGGCTTTTCAGCATCAGTCGCTCGGTGGCCGCCGCATTCATCTCCGGGTCGAAGAACTCGAAGGCATCGCCACCGGCGCGCTTGGCGTGGTACAGGGCGGAGTCGGCGCTGCGCACGAGGTCGATGACGTTGTGCGCATCCACCGGATAGGTGGCGATGCCGAGGCTGGCGGTCATGAAGATCTGGTGGCCCTGGAACAGCAGCGGCTGCGCCAGCTCGCGCAGGATGGAGCGGGCGGTGTTGGCCAGCTGCAGGCTGGGATCGATGCTGCCCTCGGCATGTTCCAGGATGATGCCGAACTCGTCGCCCGCGAAGCGGCCGATGGTGCTGCTCTCGGGCAGGATCTTCCTGAGCCTGGCGGTCAGCGTCTCGAGGCACAGGTCGCCGGCGCTGTGGCCGTAGATGTCGTTGATGTCCTTGAAGCGGTCCACGTCGAGGTACAGCAGCGCAAAGCCGCGTCCCTGGCGGCTCGCGCGTGCAATGGCCCGCTGCAGCAGGTGCTGGAACTGCATGCGGTTGGGGACCTTGGTCAGCGCGTCGATGCGTGCCAGGTAGCGGATGCGCTGTTCGGCAAGCCGGCGTTCGGCGATGTTGCGGGCGATGATGATGAAGCCGCGGAAGGCCGGCTCGACATCGCGTATTTCGGAGATGGTGAAGGACACCGGGACCTCGCGCCCGCCGTGGTCGAGGAGCGTGCCTTCGCGGGCGCGTACGCCGGTGTCATGCAGGACAAGCTTTTCGTGATGGGTGGGGGCGAGCAGCGCATCCATGCGCAGGCCGATGAGGGCTGCGCCCGGCTGCCCGAGCAGGCGGATCGCGGCACCGTTGAGCCGGGTGATGATGCCCTGCGGGCTGACGACGAACAGCGCCTCGCTCATGCTGTCGAGGATCTTGTCGAGATAGTCGCGCGAGACGGTGGCGGTCTGCAGCCGCTTGCGCAGCCCGTCGAAGGCCGTGGCCAGCTGGCCGAGCTCGTCGCGCCGGGCCAGCCTGGTCGGGTGGCCGTAATCACCCTCGGTCATGCGCTGCGTGCTGCGGGTGAGCAGCCGGATATCGCCCACCTGGCGGCGGGTGAAGGCGATGAGCGCGAGGAACACCGCGGCCATGACGAGAGCGGAGACCAGCAGCGCCCAGACGATGGTGCTGCGTCCGTAGCGGGCCACCAGCGCGCTCAGCGAGCCGTGCAGGCTGCGCGCCTCGATGTTGCTGAGCGTGGTGTGGAAAACCTGGCCGACGGCACCGCCCGCCTCCGCGGGCTGCAGCGGCATCCTGGCAATGATGAAATCGTCGCGCAGGACGACGGGATCGACTTCCGCCGCGCCCAGCCGGGGCAGCAGCGCCAGGTCCCCCGACTGGTCGACGATGCTGCCGTCTGCATCGAAGAGCACGATCAGCCTGGCGCCGTCGAGCTGGGCGGCGCGCCGCAGGGACTGGCCGGCCTCCGCATGGTTGCCGGCCGCCAGCAGGCCGCCTAGGCGCCCGGCCAGGATGCGTGTCGTGTCGCGGGCGTGGCCCTCGAGCCGGGCCGTCATCTGTTCCTGGAACAGCACGGTGCTTTCGCCGAGTGCCGTGTCCAGCGCGGAGCGGAACCCCAGGTAGAGGCTCAGGCTGGTCAGCGCCACCGCCGCACCGCAGACGGCCGCCATGATCAGCAGGTACTTGAGCAGCAGGCTGGGAGCTTTCATCCGCCGGATCGCCAGAACACCCGTTTGTGCTTGTTGTGGGGTGGCCCCTGCAGGGGTCGCCGTTGCGTCCAGGGGCTGGGCCAGTGACCGATTCTAGCAGCGCGGAAGGGCTGGGCGCGCAAGCACGGCCGGCCGGCATGGCCGGGCGCTGCCCGCAATGGCGGAAAAGCGCGCGGCGGCAGGGCTAAGATGGCGCCGTGGAGGTCGCTGGCGGCCCTGCGGGACACCGATCGCCTTGGCCAAGTACGCACTGATCGTCGATGACAGCCGGACGGCACGGCACGCGCTGGGCGCGATCCTGGCCGCCAACGGGCTGCGCGTGGAAACTGCCGCATCGGCCGAGCAGGCGCTCGAGCATCTCGCCCACAGCCGTCCCGATGTCATCTTCATGGATCACCAGATGCCGGGCATGGACGGGTTGCAGGCGGTCCGCGTCATCAAGGCCAACCCGGCGACCGCCACCATTCCCATCATGATGTACACCTCCCAGGGCGGGGAGCTCTACGTGGGGCAGGCGCGTGCGCTGGGCGCCATCGGCGTGCTGCCGAAGGACATCAAGCCGGTGGAGGTCTCGGCGCTGCTGCAATCCCTGCGCCTCGTCGAGGGCGCCGGCGGCACGGCGCCCACCGCTGCCGAAGCCCCGGACCCGCGCCCCGTGCCCCCCGCGGCGGCCACGCCGGCGCTGCGTGACGAGCTCGAGCTCTGGGTGCAGTCCCTGCTGGCGCTCCAGGCCCGGGAATTGCGCGACGAGGTTCAGGAAGCGGTGGCGCGGGCCCTGCGCGAGCACGGCGCGGGGGTGGCAGCGATGACGGCCACCCCGCCGCCACCGGCGCGCCGGCGCACGCCGGTGTTGCTGTTCCTGGTCCTGGCGCTGACGGCGATTGCCGGCATGCTGCTGATGCTCAACCTCGAGCTGCAGCGCGAGTGGCGCCGGGCGGTGGGCGAGGGCGCGGAACTGGCGGCCGCGCTCGACCAGCAGCGCGTGGCCGGCCCCGCGGGCCCTGCGGCTGCGCCGGTCGCCGAGACGATGCGGGCAGGCCGGGATGCGGAGTTCCTGGCGGCG
>JACFNV010000100.1 GCA_019454675.1 Gammaproteobacteria bacterium
GGCTGGTCTATCGCAACTACATCGCCGACCGCACCGGCAAGTCCGACAATGCCATCGCGCTGCAGCTGATCCTCAAGGGGCTGACCAATGTCGGCGACCCGGCTGGCCGCCAGCTCGAACGTGGTATTCTTGGCTACGACGCCGACTGAGGCACGCCATGTCCGCCAGCCCCATCACCACCCTCGCCCTGGCGCTGCTGCTGGGCGCCACTACCACCCTTGCCCAGGACCGCGGCCTCTCCGACCGTGGCGAGCTGCTCGACGGCATTGCCGCCGTGGTCAACGACGGCATCGTGCTGAAAAGCGAGCTGGCCGAGGAAACCCGGCGCATCGTGCAGCGCCTGCAGGCCCAGGGCACCGCGGTACCACCCGAGCGCTCGCTGCGGCCGCAGGTCCTCGAACGCCTCATCATCAACCGGATCCAGCTGCAGCGTGCCGAGCGGGTCGGCATCCAGGTCTCCGACGAAACGCTCAACAATGCGCTGACGAACATCGCCGAGCGCAACAACATATCGATCACCCAGCTGCCGCAGCTGCTCGGCAAGGAAGGCATCGACTACCAGCAGTACCGCCGCGAGATGCGCGACCAGATCATCATCGAGCAGCTGCACCAGCGCGACGTGGTCTCGCGCATCGCCGTCACGCCGAAGGAAATCGACGAATACCTGGCCCGCCAGGACGGGCGGGCGGCCGCCAACATGGAATACGAGATCTCGCAGATCCTCGTGGCGATCTCCTCGACCGCGACGCCGGAGGCGATCGCCGCCGCCGAGCAGAAGGTCAGCGGGCTGCAGAAACAGCTGGCAGCCGGGGAAGATTTCGCGCAGCTGGCCATCGCCTACTCCGACGGCCAGCAGGCGCTCGAGGGCGGCAGCATGGGCTGGAAGAAGGGCGACGAGCTGCCCACCGTGTTTGCCGAGGTGGTGCCCGGCCTGCAGAAGGGGCAGGTCTCCGAGCCGATCCGCAGCGCCAGCGGCCTGCATCTGGTCAAGCTCGACGACCGTCGCGGCGGCGAACCCATCATCGAGCAGCAGGCCCACGTGCGCCACATCCTCATCACGCCCAACGAGGTGCTCGATGACGATGCCGCCAGGGAGAAGATCACCGCCATCCGCCAGCGCATCGTCAGCGGCGAGGACGACTTCGCCACCGCCGCCAAGGCCGTCTCCGACGACCCGGGCTCCAAGGTCGAGGGCGGTGACCTCGGCTGGGCCGGCCCGCGGAGCTTCGCGCCCGAGTTCCAGACGGTGGTCGACGGCATCGCGGAAAACACCATCAGCGAGCCCTTCCGCTCGCGCTTTGGCTGGCACATCCTCGAGGTGCTCGGCCGGCGCACCCAGGACACCACCGAAGACGTCAAGCGCCAGCAGGCGGCGCTGGCCATCCGCAACAGCCGGATGGGCGAGGAAACCGAGATCTGGATGCAGAGACTGCGCGACGAGGCCTTCGTCGAAACGCGGATCTGAGCGCAGGCTTCCTGCACACGGTGCCCGGCATGATCCCCCGCCTTGCCGTGACCGCCGGCGAACCGGCGGGCATCGGCCCCGACCTGGTCGCCATGCTGGCTGCCGACGGCTGCGCGGGCGAGCTGGTGGCCATCGCCGACCCCGCGCTCATCGCCAGCCGCGCCGAGGCGCTCGGCATCCACCTGCAGCTCCGCGCCTACCAGCCGGGCCAGCTGCCCGCCCCCACCCCGCCGGGGCAGCTGCTGGTGGCGGCGCACGCACTGGCGAATCCCGTCGTCCGGCCGGGACGGCTCGATGCCGCCAACGCGCCCTACGTGCTCGATACGCTGCGGCATGCCGCCGCCGGCTGCCGCAGCGGGGAATTCGACGCCATGGTCACCGCCCCGCTGCACAAGGGCGTGATCAACGATGCCGGCATCCCCTTTTCCGGCCACACCGAATTCCTCGCCGGGCTGACGGACTCCCCGCAGCCGGTCATGCTGCTGGTGGCGGGCACGCTGCGCGTCGCCCTGCTCACCACCCACCTGCCGCTGCGCTCGGTGGCCGATGCCATCACCGGCGAGCGCATCGAGGCGGTACTGAAGGTCCTCGATGCAGGGTTGCGCGAGAGCTTCGGCCTGGCGGCGCCCCGCATCGCGGTGCTCGGGCTCAACCCGCACGCGGGCGAATCCGGGCACCTGGGGGACGAGGAACTGCGCATCATCGCACCGGCGCTCAGGCGGCTGCGTGCCGCGGGCCTCGCCCTCGACGGGCCGCTGCCGGCCGACAGCGCCTTCACCACCGCGGCGCTGGCACGCTGTGATGCGGTGCTTGCCATGTACCACGACCAGGGCCTGCCGGTGCTCAAGCACGCGGGCTTCGGCCAGGCGGTGAACATCACGCTCGGCCTGCCCATCGTGCGCACCTCGGTGGACCATGGCACCGCGCTGGACCTGGCCGCGACCGGCCGTGCCGATCCGGGCAGCCTGCGCTCGGCCATCGACCTCGCCCTCGACATCGCCCGGCGCCGCAGCGCGTGAACCATCGCCCGCGCAAGTCCCTCGGCCAGCACTTCCTCCACGACCGCGGCGTCATCGGGCGCATCCTGGCCGCCATCGACCCGCGGCCGGGCGAACATTTCGTCGAGATCGGCCCCGGCCGCGGCGCACTGACGCGACCGCTGCTCGAGGTGCCGGTGCGGCTCGATGCCGTCGAACTCGACCGCGAGCTCGCCGCCAACCTCGTCGACGAGCTCGGCCCCGCCGGGCTGCGCGTGCATCATGCCGATGCCCTGAAGTTCGATTTCCGGCAGCTTGGCGCAGCGCCACGCGGGTTGCGGCTCGCCGCCAACCTGCCCTACAACATCTCCACCCCGCTGCTCTTCCACCTGCTCGACCAGCAGGACATCTTCCGCGACCTGCATGTCATGTTGCAGCGCGAGGTGGTCGAGCGCATGACGGCTGCGGCGGGCACCGCCGCCTATGGCCGGCTGAGCGTGGCGCTGGCCGCCCGCTGCCGCGTGGAGAAGCTGTTCATCGTCCGTCCCGGGGCCTTTACGCCGCCACCACAGGTCGATTCGGCCGTGGCACGCCTGGTGCCGGACACCAGCCTGGCCGCGCAGATCCACGATCAGGCCGCCTTCGACCGGCTGCTGCTGCAGGCCTTCTCGATGCGGCGCAAGCGCCTGGCCAATGCACTGCGGGGGCTGCTGGACGAACCCGCCATCATCGGCTGCGGGGTGGACCCCGGGCTGCGCCCGGGCGATATCGCGCCCGCGGCCTGGGTCAGGCTGGCCAACCACCACGCCACCATCCGCGCACGCCAGGACCACGGCGATCCACCGGCGCACCCGCGCTAGAATGGCCGCATGAGCCAGCCTCCGCGCCGCATCGTCATCGAGATCGAGGTGGAAACCGCCTACCTGCCGGAGCACTCCGATCCGCAGGTGCCGCGCTATGCCTTCTCCTACACGATCACCATCCGCAACCGCGGCGCGGTATCGGCCACGCTGCTCACCCGCCACTGGATCATCACCGACGCCAACGGCAAGGTGCGCGAGGTTTCCGGTGACGGGGTGATCGGCGACCAGCCGAGCATCGCGCCGGGCGAGGCGCACCGCTACTCCAGCGGCACCGTCTTCGAAACCCCGGTGGGCGTGATGGAGGGCCGCTACGGCATGATCACCGCGGATGGCCTGCATTTCCCCGCGCCGATACCCGCCTTCCGCCTCGCGGTTCCCGGCATCCTCCACTGAGCAGGTGCCCGGCAGGTGGCCATCCACGCCATCGGTGACGTGCAGGGCTGCTACGACGAGCTGGCCCGCCTGCTCGTCGCGCTGCGCTTCGATCCATCGGCCGACCAGCTCTGGTTCACCGGCGACCTGGTCAACCGCGGCCCGCGCTCGCTCGAAGTGCTGCGGCTGGTGAAGTCGCTGGGAGAAGCCGCGGTGGTGGTGCTCGGCAACCACGACCTGCACCTGCTGGCCTACGGGCTTGCCGGGCATCGCCGCCTCAGGGATCGCGACCTGCGCGCACTGCTCGATGCGCCGGATGGCGGCGAGCTGCTCGACTGGCTGCGGCACCGCCCGCTGCTGCACCACCGCGAAGACCTGGGCACGCTGCTGGTCCACGCCGGCATCGCCCCGGCCTGGAGCATCGCACAGGCGCTGCACTATGCACATGAAGTAGAGCAGGTCCTGCGCGGCACGGAGCACATCGCCTTCCTCGCCGACATGTACGGCGACGAACCCGGGCGCTGGTCCGCGGATCTCGAGGGCATGCCCCGGCTGCGCTTCATCACCAACTGCCTGACCCGCATGCGCTACTGCAGCCCGGACGGACGGCTCGATTTTGCCGACAACGGCCCGCCGGGCAGCCAGGCCCCCGGCCTCATCCCCTGGTTCGAGGCAACCGGGCGGGTGGCCGCGGCCACCCGCATCGTCTTCGGTCACTGGTCGGCGCTGGGTCTGCTGCAGCGCCCGGGACTGCTCGGCATCGACACCGGCTGCGTCTGGGGACGGACGCTGACCGCGGCGCGCATCGACGGCCCTCCGGACTTCACCAGCATCCCCTGCCACGACTGCCGGCCCGTGTCCTGAGCACGCAAAAATCAGGATGCCCGTGGGGCAGGCGTGTATCCTTGCCGCCCGAAGGCGGCGACGGACGATGAGGCACATGCACGGTATCAACGAACGCTCCGACAGCTTCCTGCTGGCGGGGCTTGCTGCCGCGATGGCCTTCGGCCTGGCCGCCTGCAACAACACCGCCACCGCGCCGCAGGCAGCCTTGCCGCAGGTCACCGTGGCCCACCCGCTGAAGCGCGAGATCGTCGACTGGGACGAATACACCGGGCGCCTGGCAGCCCCGGAGTCGGTCGAGGTGCGTGCACGGGTGAGCGGCTACCTGACCGCCGCTGCCTTCGATGAAGGCGCCATGGTGCGCAAGGGCGACCTGCTCTTCGTCATCGACCAGCGCCCCTACCAGGCCACGCTCGAATCCGCCCGCGCCGCACTGGCGGGTGCCGAGGCACGGCTCGAACTCGCCGGGCTCAATGCCACGCGCGCGGCGCAGCTGCTTGACTCGAAGCTGCTCCCGCAGCGCGACTTCGATGCCGCCAGCGAGGAACGCAAGGCGGCGGCGGCAGCGCTGGCGGCGGCACGGGCCGCGGTACGCAGCGCCGAGCTCGACCTCGGCTTCTGCGAGATCCGCGCCCCCATCGGCGGGCGCGTGGGCAGGCGCATGGTGACGGCCGGCAACTACATTGCCGGCGGCGGCAAGGATTCCACGCTGCTCACCACCGTCGTCTCGCTGGATCCCATCCACGTCTACATCAATGCCGACGAGCGCGCCTACCTGCGCTACCAGCGCCTCGCCGAGAGCGGCACCCGGCCAAGCTCGCACAACCAGTCCAATGCCGCCCGCCTGGCGCTGGCCGACGAGCAGGGCTTCCCGCACGAAGGCCGCATGGATTTCGTCGACAACCAGGTGGACCCCGCCACCGGCACGGTGCTTGGCCGCGCGGTGTTCGCCAACCCCGATGGCGTGCTCACGCCGGGCATGTTCGCCAGGGTGCAGATCCTCGGCCCCGCCGCCTACGAGGCACTGCTGGTGCCCGACGCCGCAGTGGCCGTCGACCAGACCAGGCGCATCGTCTACGTGCTGGACGGCAATGACACCGTGCAGGCACGGCAGATCGAGCCGGGCCGCCAGGAAGGCAAGCTGCGCGTCATCCGCTCCGGGCTCGAGGACGGCGACCGCGTGGTCATCAAGGGCCTGCAGCGCGTGCGTCCCGGCATGAGCGTCGAGGCGGTCGACGGCAGCATCGGCGAATGAGGTTCAGCCACTTCTTCATCGACCGCCCGCGCTTCGCGGGGGTCATCGCCATCATCATCACCCTGGTGGGGATGCTCTCCTACCTCGGCCTGCCGGTGGCGCAGTACCCGGAAATCGCCCCGCCCACGGTGATCGTGCGCGCCACCTACCCGGGCGCCAACCCGCAGGTGATCGCCGAGACCGTGGCGGCGCCGCTGGAGCAGGAGATCAACGGCGTCGAGCACATGCTCTACATGACCTCCTCGTCGACCAACGACGGCGTCATGACGCTGACCATCACCTTCGAACTCGGCACCAACCTCGACATCGCCCAGGTGCAGGTGCAGAACCGGGTCGCCATCGCCGAATCGAGGCTGCCCGAGGAAGTGCGCCGGCTCGGCATCGTCACCCAGAAGAGCTCGCCGGACCTGATGATCGCGGTGCACCTGGAGTCCCCCGACGACAGCCTCGACCAGCTCTACATCTCCAACTACGCGCTGCTGCGCATCCGCGACGTGCTGGCCCGCATCAACGGCGTGGGGCAGATCTTCGTCTTCGGCGCGCAGGAATACAGCATGCGCATCTGGCTCGACCCCGAACGCATGGCGGCGCGCAACATCAGCGCGGGCGAGGCGGTGGATGCGCTGCGCAAGCAGAACGCGCAGCTTGCCGGCGGCGCGCTGGGCGAGCCGCCGGTCGACGGCGACAACGCCTTCCAGGTCACCATCACCGGCCAGGGGCGCCTGGTCACGCCCGAGGAGTTCGGCGCGGTCATCGTCAAGTCCGCGCCCGACGGCCGGCTGACGCGGGTCAGCGACATCGGGCGGGTCGAGCTCGGCGCGGTCGACTACCGCAGCACCAGCTTCCTCGATGGCCGCCCCGCGGTGGCGATGGCCATGTTCCAGCGCCCCGGCAGCAATGCGCTGCAGACCGCCCAGGCCATCAAGGACACGATGGACGAGCTGTCGAAGGACTTCCCGCCGGGGCTCGGCTACCGCATCGTCTACAACCCCTCGGAGTTCATCGAGCAATCGGTGGATGCGGTCTACGAGACCATCCTCGAGGCCGCGCTGCTGGTGGTGCTGGTCATCCTGCTGTTCCTGCAGAACTGGCGCGCGGCGCTGATCGCCATCACCGCCATCCCGGTCTCGCTGGTCGGCATCTTCGGCGTGATGGCCGCGGTCGGCTTCTCGCTCAACAACCTCACGCTGTTCGCCATGGTGCTGGCCATCGCCATCGTGGTGGACGATGCCATCGTGGTGGTGGAGAACATCGA
>JACFNV010000006.1:0-48804 GCA_019454675.1 Gammaproteobacteria bacterium
AGCCGGCTCGAGCGGATGAGCGGGGTGAGCGTCACCGGGGCTGCCTCGCGCAGGCTGATGGCGGCGGCATAGCCCATGTTGATGGCGTCCAGCCCCGCGGTGATGACGTCGTCCTGGTCGATGCCTTCCTTGCCGATGCCCATGAGGCCGATGTCGCGCACCGGGCGGCCGTCGGGGCCGAGGACCTGCAGTGCATAGCGGTCATCGGCGATGAATGTGTCCGCGGGGACGCTGATGCCCCAGGCATCGAACAGCCGCCCGAGGCTGGAGCTGCGCACGCCGAAGCTGCCCGTCATGTCGCCGGGGTCCGGCGTGCCGGGATCCGCCTCCGACCACGGATCCACGAACACCATGAGGCGCCCGCCGCGCAGCACGAACTGGTCGATCGCGTAGAGCGTCTTCTCGGACAGGTCCTTGGGATGCACCAGCATCAGCACCTGGATCTCGTCGGCGATGCGGTCGAGGCCGGTGTCGAGCTGGCGCAGGTCGAAGACCTGCCGCAGCTGCGACACCACGGCCCAGGGCTGGCGGATCTGCTGGGTCATCGGGTCGAAACCGGCGGTGATCGGCAGGCTGCTCAGCAGGCCGACCACCGGGCGCTCGGGGTGCGCCAGCGAGTACACCAGCTTGGCCAGGTCGTATTCGAGGAAGGCCTCCTTGCGCGGGTCCGTGAAGGGGATGATCTGCTGGTCGCCGATGCTGTTGGTGCCGGCGATGCCCATGAACACCGGGTCCGAGCTGTTGTCGAGGCGGATGCCCTGCAGCCCGTACTGGGTGGCACGGTCTTCCTCGTCGGAGAAGGGCACGGGGTCGATTTCCGTGACGCGCAGCTTGCCGCCCGACTGGCGCGCGAAGTCGTGCAGCATGTCGCGCACCCGCCCCGCATAGGTGCGGAAGAAGGGGGTCCTGGCGGTGGCGGCATTCGAGAAGAAGAAATAGAGGTTGATCGGCTCGGGAATGCCGTCGAGGACGTGGAGGGTGCCCGGTGCCAGCGTGTAGAGCCGGTTCTCGGTCAGGTCGATGCGGGCGCCGCGCAGGATGGTGTTGCTGAGCGGCACAGCCACCAGGAAGATCACCGCCACGGCCACCAGGCCCAGGCGCCCGAACGTGGATCGCGATGCACTGTTCATGGCTTGCTCCTAGTCGGCCTTCTTCAGCTCGATGACCACCGCCGTCGCATACAGCCAGGCGGCGATCACCATCAGGAAGTAGACGATGTCGCGCAGGTCGATGATGCCCTTGCTGATGGACTCGAAGTGGGTGCGGAAGCTGAGGCTGGCCACGGTGTCCAGCAGCGCCTGGGGCGCCCAGCCGCCGAAGAAGTCCAGCACCAGCGGGAAGCCGGCCAGCAGGAACAGGAAGCAGATGACCACGGTGATGATGAAGGCCACCACCTGGTTCTTGTTGGCCGCCGAGATGCACGAGCCGATGGCGAGGAAGCCGCCGGCCATGAACAGGCTGCCGACGTAGGCGGCAAGGATCACGCCGTTGTCGGGGTCGCCGAGGTAGTTGACCGTCAGCCAGATCGGGAAGCTGAGCGCCAGGGCAACGCCGGTGAAGGCCCAGGCCGCGAGGAACTTGCCGATCACCGCCTGCACCGTGGTGATCGGCAGCGTCATCAGCAGCTCGATGTTGCCGCTGCGGCGCTCCTCCGCCCACAACCGCATCGAGATGGCCGGTACCAGGAACAGGTACAGCCAGGGATGGAAGTTGAAGAAGGCCGAGAGGTTGGCCTGTTCGGCCTCGTAGAAGCCGCCGATGTAGAAGGTGAAGGCGCCCATCAGCGCCAGGAAGATGACGATGAACACGTAGGCGAGCGGGGTGGCGAAGTAGGCCCTGAGCTCCCGCATGGCGATAGTGCTGATGGCGTTCACTGGCCTGCCTCCTGTTCGGTGATGCTGCGGAAGACCTCGTCCATGCGCCCGGACTCCAGGTGCAGCTGTTCCAGCGGCCAGTTGTTGCGACCTGCCAGGTCGGCGATGGCGGTGACGATCACCGCGCCGCCGGCGGGGAAGGCGGTGATGCTGCAGGCCCGCTCGTCGGCCTCGACGTGGTCGACGCCATCGAGCCCGCGCAGCGCGGCGGCGGTCTCCGGCAGGGTGGCCGGCGTCGTCAGGCGCAGGGTCACCGCGTTGTGGTAGCGGGAACGGCGGATGAGCGCATCGGGCGTCTCGTCGGCGACGATCCGGCCGGCGGCGATGATGATGGCACGGGTGCAGACGGCGCCCACCTCCTCGAGGATGTGGGTGGAGATGACGATGATCTTGTCCTTCGCCATCGCGTTGATCAGCTCGCGCACCTCGTGCTTCTGGTTGGGATCGAGGCCGTCGGTGGGCTCGTCGAGGATCAGCACCGGCGGGTCGTGGATGATCGCCTGCGCCAGGCCGACGCGGCGGCGGAAGCCCTTGGAGAGCGTTTCGATGCGCTGGTCCAGCACCGTGCCGAGCTGCAGCCGGCCGACGACGTCGTCGAGCCGCCGGCGCCGGCGACCGCCGTCGAGGCCGCGGATGCGGGCGATGAAGTCGAGGAACTGCCGCGGGGTCATCTCGCCGTAGGAGGGTGCCCCTTCGGGCAGGTAGCCGAGCTGGCGCTTGGCTTCCAGCGGCTGGTCCTCGACCGAGAAGCCGCAGATCTCGCTGTGCCCGCTGGTGGGTGCGATGAAGCCCGCGACCATGCGCATGGTGGTGGTCTTGCCGGCGCCGTTGGGGCCGAGGAAACCCAGCACCTCGCCCGGTTGCACGGTGAAGCTGATGTTGTCGACGGCGTGCAGCCGGCCGTATTGCTTGGTCAGCGACTCGGCTTTGATCATGCTTGTACCCTTCAGCTGGCAGGACGGATGGCAGGCATCCGCCACGGGAGCACGCAGCATCCCCGCGCGGCTGCCGGGGTGCGCGGGTATTTTGCACAGGGTGCGGGGGCAATCAAGGCGATGCTGCGTTGCTCGGGCACAAGTCGTTCCCGGGAAGCGCTATTGATGCCGTCGACAGGCCGGCAGCCCGCCGGATGGCGGGATCCGGAGGGCCTTCAGCAGCTGTCCTGCGTCGGGCGCCAGCCTCAGTCCGGATCGCCGTCCGCATCGATGGCGTGCAGCCCGGCAAAGCCCAGCTTCGACAGCGAGGCTTCGATGCGGGCGCGGTCGCCGACCACCACGAACACCTGGCGCGAGGGCTGCAGGTATGCGCTGGCAACGCGCGCCACCTCGGCTGCCGATACGCTGCGGATGCGTTGCCCGTAGGTGGCCCAGTAATCATCCGGCAGGCCGAAGCGCACGCTTTCGGCGAGGGCGGCGGTGATGGCGTCCGCGGTTTCCCAGCGGGCGGGCAGCTGGCGCAGTTCGGTGGCCTGCACCCGCTCGAGCTCGGCCGCGGTGGGCGGGCGGGTGGTGGCGATGTCGCGCAGTTCGTTGCGCAGCTCCACCAGCGCCTCGGCGGTCTTGTCGGCCTGCACCGGGGCATAGGCGAAGAAGGGCCGCTCGCCGCGTGCATCGCGCAGCACGCTGTAGGCGCCGTAGGACCAGTGCTTGTCCTCGCGCAGGTTCATGTTGATGCGCGCGGAAACCTGGCCGCCGAGGATGTTGTTCATGGCCTGGATGGCCTGTTCGTCGGCATTGGCCTTGGGCGGCATCACCTGGCCGACGAAGATCACCGACTGGCCGGCGCCCGGGCGGTCGAGGATGTAGAGCAGGTCGTCGGCTGCCGTGCTCCGTGCCGGTGGAATGGCATGGGCCGGTACGTCGCCGGCCTCCCAGCCGCCGAACAGGCGTTCCACCAGGGGCCTGAGCTCGGCCATGGTGGTGTCGCCAGACACCACCAGCGTGGCGTGGTTGGGGCGGAACCAGGCATCGCGGAAGGCGGCGAGGTCGGCGCGGCTGATCGAGCGGATGGCGGCTTCCGTGCCGCTGCCGCTCAGCGGCCTGGCATAGGGATGGCCCTCGCCATAGAGGAGTTGCGGCAGTACCCGCAGCGCCATGCCGTTGGGCTGGTTCTTTTCCTGGCGCAGGCTGGCCAGGCTGATGTCGCGCAGCCGTTCGGTGTCCGCCTCCGGGAAATTGGCGTTGAGGACGACATCGGCAAAGATGTCCAGCGACGGTGCCAGCTGGTCGCGCAGCGCGGAGAGGCCGACCACCATGTTGTCGAGGCTGGCCGAGGCGCTGAGGCTGGCGCCCAGCAGTGCCAGCTGTTCGCTGATCTGCAGCGAGCTGCGCGAGCGGGTGCCCTCGTCGAGCATCGCCATGGCAAAGCGCGCGGTGCCGGGCTGCTGCGCCGGGTCGGCGGCAAAGCCGCCCTCGAGGACGAGCGCTGCCTGGACGAGCCCGGTGCCGGCCCGGGGCACCAGCTGGATCTGCAGGCCGTTGGCCAGCGCGCTGCGCTCAATGGCGGGGAAGACCGCATCGGGCACCGGTCCCGGGGAGGGCAACGCGCTGCGGTCGGCGGCCTGCCCGCTGGCGGCCAGCTCCTCGTAGGGCAGCACGTGCATCCTCACCGAGGGCCCGCCGAGCCACTCGCGCGCCGCCAGGCGCAGCTCTTCGGGGCGTGCGCTGTCGAGTGCCGCCACGTCTTCCTTCCAGGCATCGGGGGTGCCGCCCAGCGTCATGCTTTCGGCGAGGATGCCGGCCTTGCCGCTGTAACCGCCCACCCTTTCGATGCCGCGCAGGAAGTCGGCGCGGAAGCGGGCGCTGACGCGCTCGAGTTCCTTGCGCGTGGGGCCCTTGCGGAAGAAGGCATCGAGCTCCTCCTGCACCGCGGCCTCGATGGCGGCCAGCTCGACGCCCGGCTGGGCGGAGACCACCAGCTCGGTGATGCCGGCCATCTCGAGCGCCAGCGTCTCCAGCGAAACATCGCTGGCCAGCCGGTCGCGGTAGACGAGGCGCTGGTAGAGCCTGGAGTTGCGGTCGCCGGCCAGCACCGCGGCGGCAAGCCCGAGGTGGCGTGCATCGGCCGTGCCCCAGCTGGGGCCGGTCCAGGTCTGGTAGAGGCGTGCCTGCGGCACGCGGTCCTGCATGGTGATCAGGCGCTCCTCGGCCAGGCGCGGGACCCACGCGCCGGGGCGGGTGATGGGGGGCACCGGCGCCAGCTCGCCGAAGTACTGGCGCGCCTTGGCGAAGGCATCCTCCGCGCTGATGTCGCCGGCGATGACGAGCACCGCGTTGTTGGGGCCGTAGTAGGCCCTGAACCATTCGCGCACATCGTCGAGGGTGGCGGCATCGAGGTCGGCCATCGAGCCGATGGTTTCCCAGGAATACGGGTGCTCCTGCGGGAAGAGCGCCGGCAGCATGTGTTCCCAGACCTGGCCATAGGGCTGGTTGTCGCCCTGGCGCTTCTCGTTCTGCACCACGCCGCGCTGCTCGTCGAGCTTCTCCTGGCTGATGGCGCCGAGGAAGTGGCCCATGCGGTCGGACTCGAGCCAGAGGATGCTGTCCAGCGCGTTCTTCGGCACCGTCTGGAAATAGTTGGTGCGGTCGAACCAGGTGGTGGCGTTGAAGTCGCTGGCGCCGATGTCCTCGAGGACGGTCAGGTATTCGTCGTCATGGTGCTCCGAGCCCTGGAACATCAGGTGCTCGAAGAGGTGGGCAAAGCCCGTGCGGCCGCGCACCTCGTTCTTCGAGCCGACGTGGTACCAGATGTTGATGGCCACGATCGGCGCCTTGTGGTCCTCGTGGACGATGACCGTCAGCCCGTTGTCGAGCACCGTTTTCTGCCAGGGGATGTCGATCTCGGTGCCGGTGGCGCACAGTGGCAGGAGGAGGGCGGCAAGGGTGGCGGCGATGGGACGCATGGAGGCTCCTGGCGCGGGCATGGTGACGAGCGGGGGATTCTAGCAGGCGGCTGGCCGCGGCCAGCGGTGCCGGCGATGGGACTATACTGGCGGGCATGTCCGCACCTGCAGCAGGCGGCCACGGCACGCGGCGTGGCCTTTATCCCGCCATCGAGCCGTACCGCGCCGCCTGGTTGCGGGTGTCGGGGCTGCACGAGATCTATTACGAGGAATGCGGGAACCCCGCCGGCAGGCCCGCGCTCTTCGTCCACGGCGGGCCGGGCGCCGGCAGCGGCACCGATGCGCGCCGCTTCTTCGACCCGGAGCGCTATCGCATCGTGGTCTTCGACCAGCGCGGCTGCGGGCGCAGCCGGCCCCATGCCGAGCTGCGCGAGAACACCACCGCCGAGCTGGTGGCCGACATGGAGCGCCTGCGCGAGGCGCTGGGCATCGAGCGCTGGCTGGTGTTCGGCGGCTCGTGGGGCAGCACGCTGTCGCTGGCCTACGCACAGGCGCATCCGCAGCGGGTCAGCGCGCTGGTGCTGCGCGGCATCTTCCTGCTGCGGCCGCAGGAGCTCGCCTGGTTCTACCAGCACGGCGCCAGCGAGATCTTTCCCGATCGCTGGGAAGCCTACCTGGCACCCATCCCGCCCGCCGAGCGCGGCAACCTGCTGGCCGCCTATCACCGGCGGCTGACCGGGGATGATCCGGCCGTGGCAGCCGAGGCGGCGCGGGCCTGGTCGGTGTGGGAGGGAGCCACCAGCCACCTGCTCGAATCATCCACCGCGGTGGCGCGCTTCGCTGCCGGGGATTTCTCGCTGGCACTGGCACGCATCGAGGCCCACTATTTCGTCAACGGCGGCTTTCTCGGCGATCCGCAGCAACTGCTGCAGGGCGTCGGGCGCATCCGCCACATCCCGGCGGTCATCGTGCAGGGACGCTACGACGTCGTCTGCCCGATGACCACCGCCTGGGAGCTGCATCGCGCCTGGCCGGAAGCCGATTTCCGCCTGGTCGCCGACGCCGGCCATTCGGCCTTCGAACCAGGCATCACCCACGAGCTCATCACGGCAACGGACCGCTTTTCCATATCATGACCAGCAGCAGCCTTCTCATCGTCAATGCCCGCATCGTCAACGAGGGCCGGATCGGCGAGGGCGATGTCCTCATCCGTGGCGGGCGCATCGAGCAGGTGGGCCCCGGCCTCGGCGGGCAGCCGGCGGACCGGGTGATCGACGCGCACGGGCGCTACCTGCTGCCCGGGATGATCGACGACCAGGTGCATTTCCGCGAACCCGGCCTCACCCACAAGGGCGATATCGGTTCCGAGTCGGCTGCCGCGGTGGCCGGCGGCATCACCAGCTTCATGGACATGCCGAACACCAACCCGCCGACCACCACGCGTGCTGCGCTGGCCAACAAGTACCTTGCGGCCACCGGGCGGGCACATGCCAACTTCGCCTTCTACCTCGGCGCCACCAACGACAACATCGACGAGATCCGCGCGCTGGGACCCGAGCAGGCCTGCGGGCTGAAGGTGTTCATGGGGGCTTCCACCGGCAACATGCTGGTGGATGATCCGCGCACGCTGGAGCGCATCTTCGCCGACAGCCCGGTGCTGATCGCCACGCACTGCGAGGACACGCCGCTGATCCGCGCCAACGAGCAGCGCTACCGCGAGCAGTACGGCGACGAGGTGCCGGTGTCCGCGCACCCGCTGATCCGCTCCGCCGAGGCCTGCTATCGCTCCTCCTCGCTGGCGGTCGGCTTGGCGCGCCAGCATGACGCCAGGCTGCACGTGCTGCACCTGACCACCGCGCGCGAGATGGATCTGTTCACGCCCGGGCCGGTGCGTGGCAAGCGCATCACCGCGGAGGTCTGCGTCCACCACCTGTACCTCGACGAGGGTGATTACGCCGAGTTCGGCAACCTCATCAAGTGCAACCCGGCGATCAAGGGCGCCGCCGACCGCGAGGCCCTGCTCGCCGCGCTCGAGGAAGACCGCATCGACGTGGTGGCCACCGACCACGCGCCCCATCTGCTGCGCGAGAAGGACGAGCCCTACCTGCGCGCGCCCTCGGGGCTGCCGCTGGTGCAGCACGCCCTGCCGCTCATGCTCGAGCATCACCACGATGGCCGGCTCGACCTGCCGACCATCGTGCGCAAGACCAGCCATGCGGTGGCGGATCTCTTCGGCATCGCCGACCGCGGCTATGTTCGCGAGGGCTACTGGGCCGACCTGGTGCTGGTGGACCTGCAGCGCGGGCTCGAGGTCCGTGGTGACGACATGCTCTGCAAGGTGGGCTGGTCACCCTTCGAGGGCCGGCGCCTGCGTTCGCAGGTGGCGCTGACGCTGGTCAACGGGGTGGTGGCCTGGGAAGACGGTGCGCTGACCGGGGAGATCGCCGGCCGCCGGCTCGATTGCCATTCCGCACGCTGATGGCGGCGACGGTCCGCCCCGCCGCCGGGACGGGCCGCCGCGGCGCGTGGTCTCAGATGCGGCCGTCCTTCGCCAGCCGTTCGATATCGGCCCGCTGCCAGCCGGCAAGCTCGCCTTTCTCCGGCATCCGTGCCCGGCCGTCGCGCAGCAGCAGGTTCGCCGGGTGGAAGACCGTCTGCGCGTAGCTGTCCGCATAGAGCTGGAAGGGCTGGCGCACCAGCATGTTGGTCAGCCCGGCCATGCGCCGCGCGGCACGCAGCGCCTCGATGTCGATGGTGGCGCTTGCCACCATCGATTCGCCGCCGGCGGCGGCCTCGGCCAGGACATTGCCCTTGTAGTCGATGATCTTCGACATCCCCGTGGCCGATGCCGCGGGGATGGCGATGCGGTCGAGCCGCGCCGAGTTGGCCGAGACGACATAAGCCAGGTTCTCGCAGGCCCGGGCGCGGCGCGCGATCTCCTTGCTGGTCAGCATCGGGCTGCCCACCTCGCTGGTCGGGTGGATGAGCAGTTCGGCGCCGCGCATGACATGGCAGCGCGCGATCTCCGGATACTGGATTTCCTCCGAGGCGACGGCCGCCAGGCGGCCAAGCGGGGTGTCCGCCACCGGGAAGACACCGTCCATGCCGTACAGCTCGAGGTAGCGGTCCCAGACATCGTAGGGGGTGGGCGCGCTCAGCGAGACCAGCCGCCGGTAGCGCAGGATCACCTCGCCGGCGGGATCGATGATGAAGCAGCACTGGAAGTAGAGCTCGGGGAAGTGCGGATCGACCTCGTAGGCATTGCCCGCCAGGTAGATGTCCATGTCGCGGGCAATCTCGCCCAGCGCCTTGTACTCCGGCCCGTCGGGCTGCAGGGCTGCCTTCTCGCGCCACTCGGCGATCGATTCCCCCATCGGGAAGCCGGTGAGGAAGTACTCGGGGAGGACCACCAGACGGGCAGGGGCGCCGTTGTACTGGCGCAGGAAGGCGTTGCTGCCGGCAACCGACCTGCGGATGCGGCGGATGCTCTCCGCCATGCGCTCGCGTGCGGCAGCCGTGCTGCTGCAGTCGTTGACGCAGACGGTGTCGATCTGCAGGGCCAGCGCCGCATAGCGCTGGATCGGTGCGGGGGTGGTGGTGTTTGACATCTTCTGCTCGCTTCCTCGGCTGCCTGCGATGACGGTCGTCCGCTCATCTCGTCGGCGGATTCTTCCCTGTCATCCGGGGTGGTGCAAGCCGCGATTTGCTTTGCGGGGCCGGCAGGTATAATCAGGCCGCTTTCGCAGCCAGGTCACCTCGTCCCTCCCCGTCCCGGGCCGCAGGCCAGGGACCCACCGGAAGATGCAGCGCCCGCCATGCAGCCCACGGATACCCGCAACCCCGATTATTTCCACAAGGTCGTCGATTGCCAGTGGGGTTGCCCCGCCCATACCGATGTCCCCGGCTACATCCGCCTCATCGCGCAGGGCCGCTACACCGAGTCCTACATGCTCAACCGGCAGGCGAATGTCTTCCCGGGCATCCTCGGCCGCGTCTGCGACCGGCCCTGCGAGCCGGTGTGCCGCCGCGCCCGCGTGGAGGAGAAGCCGGTGGCCATCTGCCGCCTCAAGCGCGTCGCTTCCGACCTGCGCGACGAGATCGACGAGCTGCTGCCCAAGGCGCCGCAGCAGAAGAACGGCAAGCGGGTGGCGCTGGTAGGCGCGGGCCCGGCATCCCTCACCGTCGCCAACGACCTCATGCCGCTTGGCTACGAAGTGGTGATCTACGAGGCACAGGCGGTGCCCGGCGGCCTCATGCGCAGCAACATCCCCTCCTTCCGCCTGCCGGTGGAGGTGCTCGACGAAGAGATCGCGATGATCATCGACATGGGTGTCGACCTGCGCCTCGGCACGCCGGTCAAGAGCATGAAGGCGCTGCTGGCCGAGGGCTACGACGCCATCTTCGTCGGCAGCGGCGCACCGCGCGGCAAGGACCTGCGGCTCCCCGGCCGCGACGAGGCGGCGGCCAACATCCACATCGGCATCGACTGGCTGGAGTCGGTGGCCTTCGAGCATGTCGACAAGATCGGCGAGCGGGTGCTGATCATCGGCGTCGGCAACACCGCCATGGACTGCTGCCGCACCTCGCTGCGCCTCGGCGCCAGGGACGTGAAGGTCATGGCGCGCAAGCCGCGCCAGTTCTTCAAGGCCTCGGCCTGGGAGCTCGAGGACGCCGAGGAGGAGAACGTCGAGATCGTCGTCAACCATTCGCCGAAGTCCTTCGTCGTCGAGGGCGGGCGCTTGGTGGGCATGCTGTTCGACAAGATGTCCTACGAGTTCGATGCCAGCGGCCGGATCACCAGCGAGAAGATCGAGGGCGAGGTGCTCATCCCCTGCGACGACGTGGTGCTGGCCATCGGCCAGGAGAACGCATTCCCGTGGATCGAGCGCGACACCGGCATCGAGTTCGACAAGTGGGACGTGCCGGTGGTGGACAAGAGCACCTACCAGGGTACCCGTCCCGGGGTGTTCTTCGGCGGCGATGCCGCCTTCGGCCCGAAGAACATCATCTGGTCGGTCGAGCACGGCCACCAGGCCGCCATCTCCATGCACAAGCACTGCCATGGCGAGGATGTCGCGGAGCGCCCGGCCTACGGCATGAACCTCTCCACCGCCAAGATGGGCATCCACGAGTGGTCGTACAGCAACGACTACGATGGCACGCCGCGCCGTGTCGTCCCGCAGATGGACCTTCGCGAGCGCTTCAAGAAGCTCGATCTCGAGGTGGAGCTGGGCTTCAGCGCCGAGCAGTTCACCAAGGAAGTCGAGCGCTGCCTCAATTGCGACGTGCAGACGGTGTTCACCGACAAGCTCTGCATCGAGTGCGATGCCTGCATCGACATCTGCCCGACGCGCTGCCTGACCATCGTGCCGAACGCCCCCGAGGAGGAGCTGCGCGGGAAGCTGTCCGCGCCAGCCGAGAATCTCGAGCAGGCGCTGTTCGTTTCCGGGCCGCTGCCGCAGACCGGTCGGGTCATGGTCAAGGACGAGAACATCTGCCTGCACTGCAGCCTGTGCGCGGAGCGTTGCCCGACGGGCGCCTGGGACATGCAGAAGTTCACGCTCAAGGTGCCCTACGCGGGCAAGCCGGCCACGACCGGGACAGAATCCACGAGCTGATCTGCCACCATCCGTGCTGGTGCGGACTGCCGGCGCCATCCGGCAGCGGCATCCGCAGACTGCCACCGACAACAACGCGCCATGGATCCAATGAGCACGCAAGTCCGCAACAACGATTTCACGATCAGGATCGCCAACGTCAATGGCACCGGCTCGGCCAGTGCCAACACGCTGCTGATGAAGGCCTTTTTCCGCATGGGCATCCCGGTGGCGGGGAAGAACTACTTCCCGTCGAACATCCAGGGCCTGCCGACGTGGTACGAGATCCGCGTCAGCGACGAGGGCTACATCTGCCGCTCCGGGCGCGTCGACATCATGGTGGCGATGAATGCCCAGACCTACCAGAAGGACCTGGCGGCGGTAAGCCCGGGCGGCTACCTGCTCTACGACTCCACCTGGCCGCGCGACAAGCAGCTGGCCCGCGAGGACATCAGCGTCTTCGGCGTGCCGCTGTCGCGCATGTGCAACGAGCGCTTCACGCGCGCGCGCGAGCGGGTGCTGATGAAGAACATCGCCTATGTCGGGGTGCTGGCGGCGCTGCTCGACATCGATGTCGAGGCGGTCAAGACCCTGCTGCGGGAGAGCTATGGCGCCAAGCCGCAGCTGCTGGATGGCAACCAGCTGGCCTTCGACCTCGGCTACGACTACGCCCGCGAGCACTTCCCGTGCCCGCTGCCCATCCGCGCCCGGGCCGCAGGCAAGACCGCCGGCCACATCATGGTGGACGGCAACACCACGGCCGCCATGGGGGCGCTGTTTGCCGGCGCCACGGTGGTGGGCTGGTACCCGATCACGCCATCGACCTCGGTGATCGATTCCTTCAAGTCCATGGCCGAGCGCTGGCGCCGCGATCCGCAGACCGGCCGCCAGGCCGTTGCCATCGTCCAGGCCGAGGACGAGCTGGCGGCCATCGGCATGGTGCTCGGGGCCGGCTGGAACGGCGCACGGGCCTTCACCTCCACGAGCGGCCCCGGTATCTCGCTGATGAGCGAGTTCCTCGGCTATGGCTACTTCACCGAGATCCCCGCGGTGCTCATCAACGTGCAGCGCTGTGGCCCCTCCACCGGCATGCCGACGCGCACCCAGCAGGGCGACATCCTCGCCTGTGCCTACGCCTCGCACGGCGATACGCGCCACGTGCTGCTGTTCCCCGCCAACCCGGAGGAGGCCTTCTACCTCACGGCGGAGGCCTTCAACCTCGCCGAGCGCCTGCAGACGCCGGTGATGGTGCTCACCGACCTCGACATCGGCATGAACGACTGGATGTGCCCCGAGCTGAAGTGGGATGCCGCCTACCAGCCCGACCGCGGCAAGGTGATGAGCGCGGAGCAGCTGGAGAAGATCGAGAAGTTCCACCGCTATCTCGACGTGGATGGCGACGGCATCCCCTGGCGCAGCCTGCCCGGCGTGCACCCGAAGGGCGCGTACTTCACCCGTGGCTCGGGCCACAACAGGTGGGGCACCTATACCGAGGATGCCGCGGAGTACCGGGACCTGGTGGACCGCCTGCTGAAGAAGTGGGAGACCGCCAGGACGCTGGTGCCGCCCGCGCTCATCGACCATGCGGGACAGCACCGGGTCGGCATCGTTTCGGTGGGCACCTGCGATGGCGCGGTGCACGAGGCGCGCGACCGGCTTGCGGCCACGGGCATGCACGCCAACTACCTGCGGGTGCGTGCCTTTCCCTTCGGCAGCGAGGTGCGGGAGTTCCTCGATGCGCATGAACGCATCTACGTGGTCGAGCAGAACCGCGATGCCCAGCTGCGCTCGCTGCTGCTGATCGAGACCGGCGTCGAGCAGGACAAGCTGGTGCCGGTGCTGCACTACGACGGCATGCCGGTCTCCGCCGACGACATCATCAAGGGCATCAACCAGGACGTGCTGAAGGGCAAAGCCGCATGAGCTACATCGCCAAGCCGAAGGTGGTCCACCCCGGGCTGCCGCGCAATGAACTCGGTCTCTCGATGCGTGACTACGAGGGGGGCATGTCCACGCTGTGTGCCGGCTGCGGCCACGATTCGATCACCGCGGCGCTGGTGCAGGCGGCCTTCGAGCTGTCGCTGCCGCCGCACCGCATGGCGAAGCTCTCGGGCATCGGCTGCTCGTCGAAGACCCCCGCCTACTTCCTCTCGGCCTCGCACGGCTTCAATTCGGTGCATGGCCGCATGGCCTCGGTGGCCACCGGCGCCAACGCGGCCAACAACGAGCTGGTCTATGTCGGCGTCTCGGGTGACGGGGACACGCTTTCCATCGGCCTCGGCCAGTTCTGCCATGCGATCCGCCGCAACCTCAACATGCTCTACATCATCGAGAACAACGGGGTGTACGGGCTGACCAAGGGACAGTTCTCGGCCTCCGCCGACATCGGCAGCAAGGCCAAGAAGGGCGAGGTCAACCGGCAGCCGCCGATCGATCCCTGCCTGCTGGCGCTCTCCATCGGCTGCACCTTCGTGGCGCGCAGCTTCTCGGGCGACAAGGAGCAGCTGGTGCCGCTGATCAAGGCGGCCATCAGGCACCGCGGCTTTGCCATGATCGACGTGATCTCGCCCTGCGTCACCTTCAACAACCACGAAGGCTCGACCAAGAGCTACGACTTCACCCGCCGGCATTACCAGCCGGCCGTATATGCCGACTACGTGCCGCCGGCACAGGAGATCCGCAGCGAGCAGGCCGCGGGTTCGCTGCAGGCGGTGACGATGCACGATGGCAGCCGCCTGCTGCTGCACAAGGTGGGCGCCGATTACGATGCCACCGACCGGCTGGCGGCCTTCGGCTACCTGTCGCGGCACCAGGCCGAGGGCGCCATCGTCACCGGCCTGCTCTATATCGACGAGAACAGCCCCGACATGCACGAGCTGCAGGCGACGCCCGAGCGGCCGCTCAACAGCCTGCCATACGCCGAGCTGCATCCCGGCCAGAAGGGGCTCGACGCCATCCAGGCGCGCTTCCGCTAGCCAGGGTTCCCGTCCCGGGCGAGGGTGGCCGGTCCGTGGCGGACGCGGCCGCCTCAGCCGCCGCCGTTCTCGCCTGGTCCGCGGCAGGAGATCCAGGCATCCAGCGGCAGCGCACTGCTTGCCGCACTGCTGTCGCCCTGGCCGGTGCTGCAGCTCAGCGTGGCGAAGGCAGCGGTGACCGCAGGCAGGCGGAACAGGCGTTCCCCCTGTTCACCGACGGCATCGGCAATCCGGCTGGCATCCTGCCTGGCACAGATCTGCGCCGGGTTGGCAAGCCAGGGCAGCTGCCTGCGGGGGACCTGCACGATGAGTGGTTGTGCCGCCTGGCTGGCGGGGATGCTGCGCACCGTGTTGGCGACGGAGATGACCAGCTCGGCCTGGTCGTGGCCGGCCGGGCAGTGCGCATCGACCAGCAGCTCGAATGCCAGCACCGGCTCGGCCGCCCCGGTTGCGCTGAGCCTTGGCAGCATGTGCCGGGCGCCGGTGCCACCCTGGCTCAGCCCGAGGTTCGGGGCTGCCTCGTCGGCGTGCAGGGCGGAGGCCAGCCCGAGGCTGGCCAGGATGATGGTGCCCATCAGGTGATGCATGGCAGTGTTCATGGCGCGAATACTAGCAGCTGCGGGCCGGCATGCAGCGCCGGGCACGCAGCCCGCAATGCTAGAATCGCCGCGTATCGCCGGGGCCGTCCCGGTGACCGGGAGCAAGCGTGTTTGCGGGGCTGGGCATCCGTGGCTACCGGCTGGCACGTCGCCTTGCCATCGCCCTCATCGGTGGCACGGTGATGCTCGGCGGCATCATCATGCTGCTGACCCCGGGGCCGGGCCTGGCGGCCATTGCCCTCGGCCTCGCCATCCTGGCGCTGGAATTTGCCTGGGCGAAGATCTGGCTCGATCGGCTGAAGGCACGCCTCAACCGCGAGCAGCTGGGTAACCTGCTGGAAAAGACCCGCGGGCTGGGCACGGGCTGGCTGTTGCCGCGGAGCAGGCCCAGGCGCTGAGGCGCTTCCGGGAGCCGTTGCCCATGCCGGGCCATGCCTGGCTGCGTGCATCCCTCAATCCGTGTTGCGGCATGCCCCGGGCAGGATGGCCTCGCAGCCCTGCGCGGGGTCGGCAAGGAAGCGCAGCAGCGCGGCGCGGATCTCCGGGTCCATGAAGCTGCCGATGTGCGGGCCGTCGTAGCCGAGCAGGAAGCGCGGCGGGCGGGCGGCGGCAAACAGCGCCTCGGCATGGCGATGGTCGACGATGGCATCCTGCCTGCCGTGGATCAGCAGCAGCGGCACCGGGCTGATGTTGCCGACCTGGTCGAGCAGGTCGTAGCCGCGCGGCATGGACCAGCCGATGGGCCATTGCAGCGGCCAGGTCAGCCAGCTCTGGCGCGCCACGTCGTGGGCGATCCAGCGGTAGCGTGCAAAGCCGGCGTCGAGGACCACGCCCGCCAGGCGCGAGCGCAGCGCCGGATCCGCGCCGGCAAGATAGCCACCCAGCGTTGCGCCCAGGCTCTGCCCGAGCAGGTACAGCGGCAGGCCCTGCGTCGCCGGCTCGCCGGCCAGCCAGTCGAATGCGGCATGCAGGTCGGCGAAGACCGCCGGTATGCGTGGCGTGCCCTCCGAGCCGCCAAAGCCGCGGTAGTCGAGCAGCAGCACCTGGTAGCCCTCGGCCGGCAGCCAGTACACGCTTGCCAGGTGCGTGCTGATGTTCTCCGCGTTGCCGTGCAGGAACAGCACGCTGCCCCGCGCCGGTCCCTGTGCTGGCAGCCACCAGGCTGCAAGCCGGGTGCCGTCCGCCGCCATCAGCTCCACGTCGCGGTAGGCGATGCCGACGTCGGCCGGGGTGCGCAGCAGCGGGCGCATCGGCATGAACAACATCCGGCTGCAGCCGCTGAGCAGGAGCGCGCACAGGGCGAGCATCAGCCGGCTGAAGATGCGTTTCTTCACGGCCCGAAATGGTAGCGCAGCGAAAGGCTGGCCTCGTTGATGCGGTCGCTGTCGCCGAGGTGCCGCTCCAGCGCGAGGCGCAGCGCCAGGTTCGTCCCCAGCGGCAGGTTCTGGCGCAGGGCAAGCAGGCTGCGCTTGTCGCCATCGCTGAAGTGGTAATGGTCGGCGGTGGCCAGGGTTACGCCGGCGGGCGTGGTGAGGCGCAGGCCGGCGGCGAGCCCCGGGGCCACGTCGAGCTCCCTGTCCCTGGCATGGTTGAATTCCACCCTGCCGGTGGCGAGCAGGAACAGGCTGAGGCCGGGTGTTGGCGCCCGCGTCCAGCCGAAGCCGGCGTTGAGCTGCGGAACCAGCACGTCATCGCCCGCCGTCCACTGGCGCTCGAGCCCCGCATTGACCCGCCAGGACCACGGCTGGAAGAACTCGTCGCGGGTGCCGAGCGAGGTGATCTCCAGCAGGTCGAGGCGCTGCAGCTGCAGCGTGCCGCCCTCCTTGAGGCGCAGGAGGAAGCGTCCCATGTTGAGCGAGGCGCCGGGCGGATAACCGACATCCCGGTCATTCAGGTCGTGGTAGCTCAGGCGCCACTCCAGCTCGGCAAAGCCGCGCTGGTCTGCCACGCCGCCACCGAAGCCCAGCAGGGCGGTGCGGTGGCCTTGCTCGGGAGCCGGTGGACGGGGAGGAGGCGGGGGCGCGGCGCCGGCGGCGTTTTGCCGGAGCTGCTGGAGCAGCGCGAAGTTCTGCCTGGCGAGCGCCTCGGTGGTGGGGGCGTGGACCGCGCGATCGCGGAAGAATCGATAGGCGGTATCGACCACCAGGTGTCGGCGCCCGGGTTCCAGTGCCGCCAGGGCAGGCGCGTGCGCCGGCGTAGCGGCATCGGCCATGCTGCGTGCGAGGGTGCGCTCATCCGCCGTCATCAGGCCGATCTGGTGCCGGAGCGTGGTGCGGCTGGCCGGACGGTATGCGACAGCGCTGACCATGCCGGCATCGATCACCGCGCGCACCGTATCGATGGGGATCGCATGGTAGGGAAAGCGGCCGGCCAGGTCGTGGCCCGGCCTGGCGATGTCGAGCAGCTCCAGCAGGCGCAGCGAGCAGTTCTCGTCGAAGAAATAGTAGTCGAAGCGGATGCCGCGCAATTCCCAGGCATGGGCAAGCAGGCGGTCGATTTCCGCGGCGGAGAGGTCGAGTTCGTATTCCCACAGGTCGCGGCTCTCGATGCGCGAGTACTCGCGCAGCTTCTCGAAGTAGGGTCCGGCAGCGAACTGCCCCGGGTAGCCGCCGAACAATCCGCGCCAGGCGTAGACGAAGCCGTTTTCCCCGGGCGGAACCGTGGCGCCGAAATTCAGGGCCCACGAGAGCAGCGGGGTCTCGCGTTCGGGGCTTTGCGAGTCGAAGCGCAGGAAGGTGTGCCCGTACATCGAGGAGGGGCTGTTGAGGTAGCTGGCGGCAAAGACCAGCACCACCCGGTTGACCGCCAGCACGTGGCGCCACTCCGCGTACTCCTCGCAGCTTGCCGCCGGCATCCCCGCCGCCAGCCCGGGCAGCCGCTCCTGCAGCCAGGCGCGGCGTGCGGGGAAGCGGCACTGGATCGCGGGATCCTCCAGCAGGCCCTGCAGCGTGGCGTCGAGCTCGGCCGCCGGGTCGGTGGGCCCGCGGCGGCTGAGGAAGAAGGTGGCATCGTCGACGAAGTTGCGAATCCCGCCGGGGCGCCATGAGGAGGTGTAGTGGAGCAGCTGCAGCCACTGCGGGTCCGCGGCCAGGCCCTGGTGCCGGGCTGCAGCCTGCAGTTCCTCGGCGGGGCCGGCTGCCCGGGCCACGCCGAGGGCCAGCAGCAGGCAGAGGGCGCCCAGCAGGGCGCGCACTTTGGGGAGCATCGGCTGGGAGAAGGTGCCGCCCGGCCCCTGCGGGCCGGGCGGCCGTCGGCTCAGGATACGTAGCCGGCCAGGCGGTCGTCGGCGCGCATCAGCTCGATGACGCGATCACTGACCTGCTCGGCGGTGACCTCGCTGGAGGGGAAGAGCGTGGCGAAGTTGTCGTGCATCACCTGCTTGAATGCTGCGCGGTCGGCCTCGTTGATGCCGAGCGCAACGGCGACAGCGCTCAGCGCCTCGCCATCACCACGCGCCACGTCCTCGCTGAACTCGTCCATGACCGCGCCGATCAGCGACTTGCCGCCGTAGGTCAGGGTGCCATTGGCCGAGCAGCCGTTGGTGCCGGTGGTCATGCCGAAAGTCGCATTGCCGCTGGTGCCATTGGTCAGGCTGGCGATGACATGGGCGCCCAGCCCGGACTGGCCCTTCATCAGCATGTTGCCCCAGCCGCAGTTCGGGCCGCCGGGTGCTTCCGCCATCGCGGTGGCCGACAGGCCCAGTAGTGCCGTTGCGATCAGAATCCGCTTCATGAGATCTCCCCTTTGTTGAGTGTGCGATACGCGCATAAGAAGCACGCAAACGTGTGCCGATCCCGGCGTTGTGATGCTAACACAGTGCGGGGGATGTCGGGGAGTGCGTTCGTGCCACCGATGGCCGTGCCGCTGCCGGCCGCGCGCCAGAAAAAAAAGAGCCCGCATGGCTGGATCTGCATGAACAGTGTCCCGGCCGGGACCGCCATGCGGGCTCCTGGCTGCAGGCCCCTGGAGGGGGGGGTGGGCCTGCCGCCGTGACGGACCGTGCCGTCGCTTCGGGTCGTGCGCGAAGGGGGGCTACGCTACGACCCTGAAGAGGGTTGATCTCGGTTGCCTGTGCTGCCAATCCCTGTCGTCAGTTACCATGAGTGGTGACGCAGACGACCGGCGAGCCAGAACCTGGCTGATCAGAGCGAGAATCCGGCATTGATGGCCGCCAGGACCATGACCGTAGCCGCTACTGCCAGCAGCGCTGCCGAGAGCCGTTCGCCGTTGAGGTTAAAGAGCCAGTTTCTGCTATCCATGATGTTGCCTTTCCTGCTTGCAATGGACCTGCCTTCAGATCCACTGTAGGTATAGCAACAAGCGTGCCAATCTTGGTTTCTTTTCAAATCAGTCATTTACATGCAATTCGACGATGACGATATTTCGTAATCACGAAATATCGTGGTATTAAATTACGAAATATCGTAATATCGCGGCATGGCCGAGCCTACCGAAGGCAATACCGGACTGATTCGCAGCATGCCCGTCATGCTGGCGCTGCTCGACAGCGAGGGGCGTTTCCTCGATGTGACCGATGAATGCGTGCGGCGCATGGGCTACACGCGCGAAGAGCTGCGCGGGCGCCGTCCGGACGACATCGCCACGCCGCCCAGTGCACGCCGCATCCGCGAGGAGCTTCTGCCGCATTTCCGCCGCATCGGGCGCCTCGACCATGTACCGGTGGAGTTTTTCACCAAGGGCGGCCAGGTGCTGGGGCTGCTGGCCACCACGGTCGGGGTGCACGGGCCGGATGGCGCCAGCTTGCGCTATTCGGTCTCGCTGTTCGAGGAGCCCTCGGATCGCGAGCGCCTGGAGCGCCGCTACCTCGACCTGTATGAGTCCACCCCGGCCATGCTGCATACCATCGATCCGGATGGGCGCATCACCGCGGTCAGCAACCACTGGCTGCGCAAGCTCGGCTATCAGCGCAAGGAGGTCATCGGCCGCTCCATCCTCGAGTTCCTCAGCGAGGAATCGCGCCGCCCGCTGATGGATGAGCGGCTGCGCGACCACATCAGCCGGGGGGATGCCCTCAACGTGCCCCGGCAGATGGTCAGGAAGGATGGCGAGCTCGTCGACGTGGTGATGAACGCCCGCGCCGAGCTCAATGCCCAGGGCGAGGTGATCCGCCTGCTGGTCGCCAGCAAGGATGTCACCGAGCGCAACCGGGCCGAGGCACGCCTGCGCGACGCCTATGGCGAGATCGCCCGCCTCAAGGAGGAGCTCGAGCGCGAGCGCGACTACCTGCGCGAGGAAGTCAATGTCTCGATGAACTTCGGCCGCATCGTCGGCGAGAGCCCGGCGCTGGCAGCGATGATGGCGCGCATCGAGGCGGTGGCCTCGACGCCTGCCAGCGTGCTGATCATCGGCGAGACCGGATCGGGCAAGGAGCTGGTAGCGCATGCGATCCACGCCCGCAGCCAGCGGGCTGACGGGCCGCTGGTCAAGGTCAACTGCGCGGCCATCCCCGACGAGCTCTTTGAAAGCGAGTTCTTCGGCCATGTGCGCGGCGCCTTCACCGGTGCCCACCGCGATCGCGTGGGCCGCTTCGAGCTGGCCGATGGCGGCACCATCTTCCTCGACGAGGTCGGCGAGATCCCTCTGCCGCTGCAGGGCAAGCTGCTGCGCGTGCTGCAGGAGCGGGAGTTCGAGCGCGTGGGCGATGACCGCACGCGCAAGGTGGACGTGCGGGTCATCGCCGCCACCAACAAGGACCTCGAGAAGGCGGTGGAGGCCGGCGAGTTCCGCGAGGACCTGTACTACCGCCTTGGCGTGTTCCCGGTGCAGGTGCCGCCGCTGCGCAAGCGCGGCGATGACGTGGTGCAGCTGGCGCAGCATTTCCTCGGCCAGGTCTGCCGCCAGTTCGGCCGGCCGCTGGCGCGGCTGAGCGAGGCCCAGATCGAGGACCTGCGTCGCTACGACTGGCCCGGCAATGTCCGCGAGCTGAAGAACGTCATCGAGAGGGCGGTGATCCTCTCGAAGGGCAATGCCCTGCGCCTGGATCTTTCGCTGCCCGCGGCGGGCACGGCGCCTGCCGCGGCTGCCGCGCCGGCCGTATCCGCGGTGCCGGAGGCCAGCGAGGGCTTCCTGACCGAGGCGGGCATGCGCGACCTGCAGCGTCGCAACCTGCTTGCCGCGCTGGAGAAGGCGGACTGGCGTGTCTCGGGCAAGGGAGGTGCTGCCGAGCTGCTCGGCATCCGGCCGACCACCCTCAACGACCGGATGCGCTCCTTCGGCATCAGCCGTCCGCAGCGCGGAGGTTGAGGCCGGCACGGCGCTGGACCGTGATGGCGTGGTTTCGGCACAATCGGCGCCTCGTTTCCTTCCCTGATTGCCAAGTTCCGATGCGCTCCAGATCACTGTGGGCCATGGCCATGCTGTCATGGATCCTGCTGCCCCTTGCGACCCTTGCCCAGGACAACCGCCTGCCCGATGCCGTCAGCGCCGCACTGGCGCGGGCCAAGATCCCCCAGGCGGGCTTCAGCCTCGTGGTGCAGGAGCTTGGCAAGAACCAGCCGCTGCTGGCCTTCAACGCCGACACGCCGCGCAACCCGGCCTCGACCATCAAGCTGCTGACCACCTACCTGGCGCTCGAGTCGCTGGGCCCCACCTTCAAGTGGAAGACCAGCGCCCTTGCGCACGGCCAGCCGCAGGGTGGCGTGCTGGAGGGCGACCTCTACCTGCGCGGCGATGGCGATCCCTTCCTGGTGCTCGAGCGCTACTGGCTGCTCATCAGGGAGCTGCGCCTGCGCGGCGTGCGCGAGATCCGTGGCGACCTGGTCATCGACAACGGCTATTTCGACATGGGCAGCGCCGCTCCGGGCGACTTCGACGGCCGCCCCTACGACACCTACAACGTCATCCCGGATGCCCTGCTGGTGAACTTCCAGGCGGTGAACTTCCTGTTCCGGCCGGATGTGGATGGGCGCCGCGTGGAGATCATCGCCGATCCGCTGCCGGCCAACCTGCGCATCCGCAACCAGGTGCAGTTGGTGGATGGCAAGTGCGGCGGTGATGCCAATCGCATCAACTTCACCGTCGAGAGCCTGGGCGGGCGGGACCAGGTGACCTTCACCGGGCGCTTCAGCCGCCAGTGCCGCGAGTACCGCGTCAGTCGCAGCCTGATGCAGGCGCCGGAGTATGCCTACGGGCTGTTCCGCACGCTGTGGGAGGAAAGCGGTGGCAGCATCCGCGGCGGCTTCCGTCGTGCTGCCGTGCCGGCGGCCGGGATGCAGGTGCTGGCCGAGCTCGACTCGGTGCCGCTGCGCGAGGTCATCGCGGGGGTCAACAAGTACAGCAACAACGTCATGGCGCGCCACCTGTTGCTGACGCTGGGCGCACAGCGCTTTGGCGCGCCGGCCACCCTCGAGAAGGGCCAGCTTGCCGCGCGCGAGGAGCTGGTGCGGCTCGGGCTGGTGTTCCCGGAGCTCGAGATCGGCAATGGCGCGGGCCTTGCCCGCGAAACCCGCATCTCGGCGGCGAGCCTCAACCGCCTGCTGCTGGTGGCCAGGGCGGGGCGCTACGGGGCCGAGTTCGAGGCTTCGCTGGCGCTGGCGGGCATGGATGGCACCGCCAGACGGCGCTTCCGTGCCGGGGAGTTCGCCGGGTATGCGCACCTCAAGACCGGCACGCTCAACAACGTCTCGGCGCTGACCGGCTATGTCCACACGCCCGGGGGGCGGCGGTTTGCCGTGACCATGATCCAGAATGCCCCCGGCTGGGGCGAGGAAGTCCAGCAGGCGGTGCTGCGCTGGGTGATGCGCCAGCCCTGATTTGCGCATCGGCGCGCCGCCGGCAGCTTGCTAGAATAACCGCGTGTTCGTGGCCCGGACCGCAGGAGTCATCTGCAATGAAGCTGATCACCGCCATCATCAAGCCCTTCCGGCTCGACGATGTACGCAACGCGCTGGCCGAGGTGGGTGTCAACGGCATGACCGTCACCGAGGTGAAGGGCTTCGGCCGCCAGCGCGGTCACACCGAGCTGTACCGGGGCGCCGAGTACGTGGTCGACTTCCTGCCCAAGGCCAAGGTGGAGGTCGCGGTGTCCGAGGAGCTGGCCGAGCGGGCCATCGAGGCCATCGCCACCGCTGCGCGCACCGGCAAGGTGGGCGATGGCAAGATCTTCGTCCTCGAGCTCGAGCAGGTGGTGAGGATCCGCACCGGCGAGACCGGCGAAACAGCCCTTTAAGTTGCCTGGTCGCAGCGACCGCGCATGCGGCTTGCCGGCCGGAGCAGCGCAGTTACCGGTCGTTTCCGCGGTAGCTGCCATTCAGCTCCCAGTCGAAGTCGACGAAGCGCAGCTCGAGCCAGCCTTCGCGCAGGGCTGCACGGCTGGCGGGATCCCCCGCGTGGGCGGCCAGCCAGGCCGGCAGGCTGCCTGCCGCGGCCTCCAGTTGCGCGCGATGCTGCTCGAAGAGCGGCGAGACGAAGGCTGTTTTCTGCGCGATGTCGAAGCGGTTGCGCGAGGGATCGTCGATGAAGCCCGCCACTGCTGCATCGAGTTGCACATCCAGCGTTGCCGCGCGATAGGCGTGGCTGGCGAGGCGCGGGCAGGACAGTGCCGTACAGGCCAGGCTGAACCAGACGCGTGGTTCATCGAGTGCCCGCAGCTGCTGCTCGATGTCCGCGAGCGTGAGGCTGCGGCCTGCCAGCTCATGCCTGGCGCTGCGGAAGAAGCGGCGACGGCTGGCTGCGCTCGCGGTCGAGCGGCCATCGAGGACCGCCTGGATGGCCAGGGCGTTGTAGGCATTGATGTAGAAGGCCAGCGCCTCCTCGCGTCCGGCGGGGACGGCGGCCGTCGCCAGCGTGCCGATGAAGCCCGCGAACTGCGGGCTTGCCGCCAGCCCGTCGTAGTCCACGTAGCCACCCCGTACGTTGTAGAGCAGTGCCTGCTCGAGCAGCGCGGTCCCGGTCTCCGTGGCGCCCGCCGGCAGGACTGCCAGCAGCAGTGCCAGCAGCGTGGCCAGCAGCCGCAGCGGGCGGCGGGCGGCAGGTGGTACTTCAGCCATGCGGCTCGCCGGCGAGACCCGGTGCCCCTCGCTGCGCATGCTCGTCGCAGAGAAGCACCGCGGTGCCGCTGATCCGGCCTGCGCGCAGGTCGTCGAGGGCATCGTCGGCTTGCTCCAGTGGATAGGTGGTGATGTGGGCGCGGATGCCGGCATCCGCGGCAGCCTGCATGAAGTCGATGCCGTCCTGGCGAGTCAGGTTGGCCACCGAGCGCAGCTGGCGTTCGCCCCATAGTCTGGCATAGGGGAAGGCCGGGATGTCGCTCATGTGGATGCCGCCGCAGATCACGCTGCCGCCCTGGCGGATGTCGCCAAGCGCCCTGGGCACCAGGCTGCCATCGGGCGCGAAGATCAGCGCGGCATCGAGCGCTTCGGGTGCCGGCTCGTCCGAACCACCGGCCCAGGCCGCGCCAAGTTCGCGCGCAAAATCCTGCGCCATCGTGTCGCCCGGCCGGGTGAAGGCGAGGATGCGCCTGCCCTCGTGGCGGGCCAGCTGGGTGATCAGGTGCGCAGCGGAGCCGAAGCCGTAGATGCCGATGCTGCGCGCAGCACCGGCCATGCGCAGGCTGCGAAAGCCGATCAGCCCGGCGCACAGCAGCGGCGTGGCCTGCGCCGCCTCGAGATGCGCATCCAGCACGATGCAGTAACGCGAATCGGCCAGCATGTGCGTGGCGTAGCCGCCATCCACGTCGCAGCCATGGAAATGCGCGTTTTCACAGAGGTTCTCCTGCCCGTTGCGGCAGAACCGGCAATCACCGCAGGTGGAGGCCAGCCATGGCACGCCCACCCGGGTGCCGGGCATCAGCGCGGCGTGCGGGCCGGCCGCCATCACCTCGCCCACCACCTGGTGCCCCGGCACCCGGGGATAGGTGGCGGTCGGCAGCTCGCCGTCCTGCAGGTGCAGGTCCGTGCGGCAGACACCGCAGGCCGCGACGCGGATGAGGACCTCGGTGCCGCTGCAAGCGGGCAGCGGTCGGTGTTCCGCACGCAGCCGCGCGCGCGGTGCATCCAGCACCATGCGCAGCATCTGCGGCAGCTCAGCGTCCGGCTGTGTCATCGCCCGGCGTGGATGTTGCTTCCGGATAGGCGATGCGCTCGCCCTTGCGCCGGGTGGCCGGGTCCGCCTGTCCGGAATCGGCCATGCCGGCGGGAGAAAAGCGGAAGCTGTGGCGGAACTGCGTATCGGGCCGGTCCACCGGCTGGCCGTCGATCATCGCCGGCCGGAAGGCACTGCCATCCAGCGCACGCAGGAACTGCTTGTCGAGCAGGCCGGGGGGCGTGGACTCGATGATGCGGGCATCGGTGGCGCGTCCCTGTGCGGTCACGGTCAGCGCGGCCACCACCAGCCCCTGTTCGTGCTCGAGTTGCCCGAGCGCGGCCGCCGGGCGCGCCTTGCCGTCGGGGTCGACCACCTCGGGCAGTCGTGGTCCGCCGATGCGCTGCGGCCGCGCGAAGTAGGCATCCCGCGCGGCGAGCAGGGTTTCGCCATGGCCCGAGAGTGCCTGCCAGGCATCGATGTAGTGCTGGCGGGCCGCCCGCGGCTGGCGTGCCACGATCTGCAGGTCGCCCAGCGCCACCAGCACCTCGGCCCGCCTGGCATGGTCCATCACCGGTTGCGCATCGACCAGGTCCAGCGCGCGCTTGAGCACCGTGGCCGCTATCGGTAGTTCGCCTTCGCTCTCGTAGCTCATGGCCTCACCGAGCAGCGTGTCGATCATCCGCGGGTCGTAATCGCCGCCGTCCTTGCGCAGGACCCGGCGCGCATCCTGGAAGGCGGCCTGTGCGGCCTGCTGCTGGCCGGTACGGGTGTACCAGCGGCCGAGCTTCTGCCATGCCTGCGCCAGCGCCCCGTGGTCATCCGGGTCGTGGCGCCTGTGGATGGTGACCTGGCTGCGCTGGCGGGCATCGGCGCGATCGAATTTTTCCAGCCCGAGGAAGGCCTCCGACAGCCCGTCCAGGATGCGGATCTGCTCGAGGTTGTAGAAGCCGCTGGCGGCATGGTTGACCTGCAGCGCCCGTTCGTAGGCCTCGATCGCGGACAGGTACAGCCCGGCCCGCAACCGGGCCTCGCCCAGCCCCGTCAGCGGATTGATCAGCCGGGTGGAGGCGATGCCATCGTGCCGCTCGATGAGGTCGATGGCCTGGATGTAGGTGGCTTGCGCGGAGTCCAGGTCGCCGCTTTGCAGCTGTGCCGTACCCAGGTTGGCCAGCGGCGCCGCCAGCCCGAGCCCGGGCTCGGTGTGCAGTTGCTGCGTCAGCTCGACGATGTGGGCCGCGGTGGTGGCGGCCTCGGCATAGCGCTTTTCGTCCATGAGGCGCAGGAAGCTTTGCTGCGCCGCTTCGCGCTGGGCTGCCGGGCCGGGCGTGGCGGCGACCGCTTCTGCGTCCCCGGGCGGGATGACCGGCGCCGCCGTTGCGGGCGGGGGAGTGATGGCATCGGCCGTGGCTGCGGCCGGCGCATCGGCAGGCGCCGTCGCCTGGGTCGCGCCTGCGGCCAGCAGGCAGGCCGGCAGCAGGCATCGCCATGCCTTCATGGCCAGGGAGCTCGTCCGGGGCGGTTTCACGGTGGATAATTTAGCATCCTCGGAAAGCTGCCCGCAGCGGGCGGCGCTGGACAGGAGCCTGTCATGTCGTGGCGCGAGAAAATGACCCGCATGCCGGAGCCGCGCGAGTTGCTTCCCGGGCGGCAGGTGGCCATGCCGGTACCGGCCCGGCACCAGGTCAGCGGGCATCCGTTGCAGCCGCCTTTCCCGGCGCAGATGCGGCAGGGGCTGTTCGGGCTGGGCTGCTTCTGGGGCGCGGAGCGCCTGTTCTGGCAGCTGCCCGGCGTCTTCAGCACGGCTGCCGGCTATGCGGGCGGCGGCACCCCCAACCCGAACTACGAAGAGGTCTGCAGCGGGCTGACCGGCCACAACGAGGTGGTGCTGGTGGTCTTCGACCCGGCGCGGATCGGCTACGGCGAGCTGCTGCGGGTGTTCTGGGAGTCGCATGACCCCACGCAGGGCATGCGCCAGGGCAATGACATCGGCACCCAGTACCGCTCGGGCATCTATTGCTTCGGTGGCGAGCAGCACGGGGCTGCTCTGCGCAGCCGGGAGATCTATGCCCGGGCGCTGCAGGCAGCCGGCAGGCCCGCGATCACCACCGAGATCCTGCCGGCGCCGCAGTTCTACTACGCCGAGGCGTATCACCAGCAATACCTGGCGAAGAACCCCGGCGGCTACTGCGGGCTGGGTGGCTGCGGCGTGGCCTTCGGTGCGGTTGCAGGGCGGACGCCCTAGCACGTCCGCAACCGCCCCCGGCCCCGCCGCAGGGCTCCTGCAGCATATGTGAAGGCCTCAGCGGGACACCTGCTCCACCCGCATGTGCTGCTCGGGCACCGGATAGCCGGCCGCGCCGAAGGTCTCGGCAATCACCCGGTTGGTGTCGAAGTACACCTGCCAGTAATGATCGTTGTGGCAGTAGGGGCGCACGGCCAGCACCGGGCCCATGGCGCTGAAGTCGACGATCTCGATGTCCGGGGCGGGGCTGGCCATGACGTGGGGGATCGCGGCGACGGCGGCCCTGAGGCGGGCGACCGCATCCTGCGGATCGACGCCATGGGCGAGCTGCGCCAGGCGATCCACCCTGCGCCAGGGGTTCACCGAGAAGTTGCGGATGTTGTCGCTGAAGATCTTGTTGTTGCCCACGGTGGTATGGACGTTGTCGGCGCTGTTGATGGTGGTGCCGAACAGGCCGATGGTTTCCACCGTACCCTCCACGCCGCCCGCGGCGACGTAGTCGCCCACCTTGAACGGGCGCAGGATCACCAGGAACACGCCGGCGGCGAAGTTGGCCAGCAGCCCGCTCCATGCGGCGCCGATGGCAATGCCGGCGGCGGCCAGGAGTGCCGCGAAGGAGGTGGTCTCCAGCCCGAAGTAGCCGAGGATGGCGACGACCAGCACGACGTTCAGCGTGACGGCGATGATGGAGCCGAGGTAGCGCTGCAGCGTGGCATCCACCTGCTGGCGCGACAGCGCGGCGCCGGCCAGGCGCACCACGAGGCCGATCAGCCAGCGGCCGATGACCCAGGCGACGAGGGCGCCGAGGATCTTGAGCCCGATGCCGAGGGCGAGCGTGGTGCCGGACTGGATGAGGTCTTCGATGTTCATGGCAGCGTGTCCTGTCAGTTGAGTACCCGATAACCGCGGCCGCGCAGGCAGTTGCGCACCACGCTTGCCTTTTCGCGATCCGCGGTGCGGGCCGACTCGGCGCCACCCGTCACCGCACCGATGCCGGCGCCCTTCTTCGCGCCACCTCCGGCCACCGCGCCGATGGCAGCCCCTACCGCAGCGCCGCCGGCGGAACCCTTGACCACCGCCTGCCCGGTGGATACCTGGCTGGCATAGGCCTCGCACTCGGCGAGGTCCTGGTGGTAGCGCGCCATGTCCACGCCCTTGGTGTCGACGATGGGCCCGCTTGCCCCCGAACAGGCAGCCAGCAGCGTCGTGGCGACGGCAAAAAACATCGTGGCGGGTCTCATGGGCGCTTCCTCCATCCTGGATTGTGATCGCTGCCACAGCGGCCAGGGCACTGGTCATTATTATGACCCGATGTCCGCCTTTGCGGGATGGACCCGGGCTGCCGATGCACTTCAAGCGCCAGAAAATCGAGACCGCCAACCTCGAGCAGGGCATGTACGTGGCCCAGCTGGACCGTCCGTGGCTGGAAACCCCCTTCCTGTTCCACGGCTTCGAGATCCGGGGCGATGACGAGCTGAAGCTGCTGCGCAAGTTCTGCAGGCATGTCTATATCGACGTGACACGCAGCAGGCTGCCGCAGGAGCGCATCCTGCGGGTGCTGCGGCCGCGGGACGACGAGGCCGTCGTGCAGCGCCGTCCGCAGGCCGATCCTTTTGCCACTTTTGCCGGCCGGCTGGTGCGCGCGGCAAGCGCGCTGGACCCGAGCGGCATCCTGGCTGCATACGCCGGTGGCCGGCGCAGCTATCGCAACCAGGTGCCGACCGCCCGCGAGGCGCCCGAGGCCATCCGTGCCTACGACGCGGCCACCACCACCATGAGCGAGGTGCTGGCCGAGGCCCGCAAGGGCGCGGCACTGGATGCCGAGCGGATCCTGGCGGCCGTCGGGCCGGTGGTCGACAGTATTTTGCGCAACCAGGATGCCATGGCCTGGTGCGCCTACCTGCGCAAGCGCGACGAACGTGCGCACCGGAACCCGGTTGCCGCCTCGGTGTGGGCCGTCATCCTCGGCAGGCATCTCGGCTTCGACCGCCGGGGCCTCGATACCCTGGGCATGGGCGGCATGCTGCTCGACATCGGCAGGGCCAGGTTGCCGGGCAGGTTCGGCGGCCGCGAGGAGGGGCTGCCCGAGGAGGACATCGGGATCCTCAGGAAGCACGTGCCCCTGGGATTGAAGATGGTGCGACTGGTGCCCGGCATCAATGCCGACGTGCTGGCGATGATCGGTGGCCACCACGAGCGTGCCGACGGCTCGGGATACCCGCAGGGACTCCAGGGTGCCGACATCCCGGTGTTTGCCCGCATCGCCGGCCTGGTGGACAGCTATGACGAGATGATCAGCCAGCGCTCGCCGGTGACGGCCGGCTCGCCCTACGACGCCATCCGCGAACTCAACATGCTCGCCGGCGTGAAGTTCCAGAGCGAGCTGGTGGAGCAGTTCGTCCAGGCGATGGGCATGTTTCCCACCGGCAGCGTGGTGGAGATGAACACCGGCGAGGTGGGCATCGTCGTCGAGCAGAACCGCGTCCGCCGCCTGCGCCCCAAGGTCCTGCTGGTGCTCGGCGCGGACAGGCGGCCGCTGGGCGAGTACCGCATCGTCGACCTGTGCCGGCTGCCGGGCGATCAGGGTGCGCGCAATGCGCGGTGGATCGCCAGGGGCCACGATCGCGGCACTTTCGGCCTCGACCCCAAGAACTATTTCATCGGCTGATGCCGTGCCCCGGAGGGGCACCACCCGCGGGCCTGGAGGCGGCCCGCGGGTGGTGGTGATCCGCTGCGCTCAGCCGCCCTTCTTGGCGGCGACTTCCGCGATGACCGTATCGGCGACGTTCTTCGGCACCGGATCGTAGTGCGAGAACTCCATGGTGAAGGAGGCGCGGCCGCTGGTCATGCTGCGCAGCTGGCCGATGTAGCCGAACATCTCCGACAGCGGCACGTGGGCCACCACGGCGGTGTTGGTGCCGCGCTCGATCTGCTCCTGGATGGAACCACGGCGGCGGTTCATGTCGCCGATCACGTCGCCCAGGTAGTCGCCCGGGGTCACGGTCTCCACCTTCATCACCGGCTCGAGCAGGATCGGGCCCGCCTTGCGGATCGCCTCGCGGAAGCAGGCCTTGGCGGCGATCTCGAAGGTCAGCGCGTTGGAGTCGACGTCGTGGTAGCTGCCGTCGGTGAGGCGGGCACGGAAGTCCACGGTGGGAAAGTGCGCCAGCACGCCGTCTTCCATCTGCATCCGCAGGCCCTTCTCCACCGAGGGCACGTATTCCCGGGGCACCGAGCCACCCACCGTCTCGTCGACGAACTCGAAGCCCGCGCCGCGCTCCAGCGGCTCGAAGGTGATCCACACCTCGGCGAACTGGCCGGCACCGCCGGTCTGCTTCTTGTGGACGTACTGCTCGGAGATCGGCTTGGTGAAGGCCTCGCGGTAGGCCACCTGCGGCCTGCCCATTTCGGCCTCGACGTTGTACTCGCTGCGCATGCGGTCGAGGGTCACCTCGAGGTGCAGCTCGCCCATGCCGCGCAGGATGGTCTCGCCGGTCTCGCGGTCGGTCTCCAGCTGCAGCGAGGGGTCGGCGCGCACCATCTTGCCCATGGCGCTGGTGAACTTGTCGAGCTCGGCCTTTGCCTTGGGCTTCACCGACACGCTGATGACCGGGTCGGGATAGCGGATGCGCTCGAGCACCACCGGCTTGGCGGGGTCGCAGAGCGTGTCGCCGGTGTCGGTTTCCGACAGCGAGACCAGTGCGATGATGTCGCCGGCGCGGGCCTCCTCGATGGCGTTCGGCTCCTTGGCGAACATCTCCACCATGCGGCCGATCTTCTCGCGCTTGCCGCGCGTGGCGTTGAGCACCGTCATGCCCTTGGTCAGCACCCCGGAGTAGACGCGGCAGAAGGTCAGCGCGCCATAGGCGTCGTTGATGACCTTGAAGGCCAGCGCCGCGAAGGGGGCGTCGTCGGAGCTGGGGCTCTCGCCGACCGCGTTGCCGTCGGCGTCCACCGTCTTGATGGCGGCGACGTCGGTGGGTGCCGGCAGGTAGTCGACGATGGCGTCGAGCACCTGCTGCACGCCGCGGTTCTTGTAGGAGGAGCCACACAGCACCGGGTTGAAGGCGCTCTCGACGGTGCCCTTGCGCAGGCACTTCTTCAGCGTTTCCACCGAGGGCTCCTCGCCCTCGAGGTAGGCCTCCATGGCCTCGTCGTCCATCTCCAGGCAGGTGTCGACCAGCTGGGTGCGGTACTTCTCCGCATCGGCGAGGATGGCCCGGTCGCTGGGCACGGTGATGCCGAGCCTGTCGGCGAGATCGGGGGTGACGTCGAGGATGTCCCACTTGGCGTCGCGGTCCTCCGAGGTCCAGACCAGTGCCTTGTACTGCACCAGGTCGATCATGCCGCGGAAGTTGTCCTCCGAGCCGATCGGCAGGTAGATGGGCAGCGGGCGCGCGCCGAGGCGCGTCTTGATCATGCCGACGCAGCGCAGGAAGTTCGAGCCGGTGCGATCCATCTTGTTGACGTAGCAGATGCGCGGCACGTGGTAGTTGTCGGCCAGGCGCCAGTTGCTCTCCGACTGGGGCTCGACGCCGGCCACGCCGTCGAAGACGCAGACCGCGCCGTCGAGCACGCGCAGCGAGCGGTTTACCTCGATGGTGAAGTCCACGTGTCCCGGGGTGTCGATGATGTTGAGCTTCTTGCCCTTCCAGAAGGCGGAGACCGCCGCGGACTGGATGGTGATGCCGCGCTTTTGCTCCTGCTCCAGGTAATCGGTGGTCGTCGAGCTCTTGAGGTCCTTGGTGTTGTGCACGTCGACCATTGTGTGCTTGCGCCCCGTGTAGTACAGGATGCGCTCGGTGGTCGTCGTCTTGCCAGCGTCGACGTGGGCGATGATGCCGATGTTGCGGATGTCGGAAAGCGGGGTAGTGCGGGGCATGGCTGGATTCCATCAGGCCGGGAGTTGGAAGCTGCGCTGCTGCCGCAGCGGTCCGGTGCCGCCAGGGCGGCCCGGGCCGGCTGGCAGGGTGCAGCGCGCCGGGAAGGGCGCGAATTCTACCCGTTTCTGCAGCCGAATGGGCCGAATCTTGCCGGTGTGCCGCCCGCAGGACGGGGCATCCGGTCATGGGCAGTGGGCGGTTTCAGGCTGCGACGGGGAAAATATCCGCGCTGGCGCGGCTCCTGGGCCGGGGGCATGGGTCGCCGCCGGGCCTGGATGCGCGCTTGCATGCGCATCCAGGCCCGGCCTCGGGGGGGCGGGTCTTCAGGCGGTGGCCGCCTGCGGCTGCTCCTGGCCCTGGCCCTGCTGGGCCTCCAGGGCGCGCGGGAACAGCGCCTCGTTTTCCTTGTACATGTGCTCCTGCAGGTCGCGGTCGAAGCGCTCGAGTTCCGTCATGGTGTCGTGCCACAGCCGGGTGGTCCGCGTCGTCGGGATCGCATAGTTGTCGGTCAGGGCGCGCATCTTGTTGAGCGTGCGCTGGGCCTCGGCGTGCTCGTTCTCCATGCAGGTGATCGGTCCGCCGACCGAGTCCCCGCAGCGGGTGGCACGGATGGCCGTGCTGGCGGCAAGGTCGCGCACCATGGCGAACAGCGACTCCTCCTCGTGGTGGATGTGGCCGTCGAGTTCGGTGGCAAGCCGGTGGAATTCATCGCGCAGCTGGGCAAGCTGCTCGTTGTCGGCATGTGCCTCGGCCAGCTTGCTGGTGTTGGCCACCAGCTTCGGCATCACCTCGCGCAGGTAGGCGTGGTGGGTGTGCTCGATGTGGTCCACCAGTGCCCCGAGGTCCATGTCCTGGTAGGGGGCGATGTCCAGCGGTGGCACGATGGCGGTGGCCATGGCGTCCTCCAGCATCGCCAGGAGGATGGCCGGGTTGAGGCCGAAATTCCAGCATAGCTGGCCGATCATCACCTCCGGGTCGTCCCCGTCGCGGAAGATGCCGGTGGACTTCAGCTTGGAATACAGGACGGGCGGCCCCGTCATCAGTTCGGCCACCGTCGTGCGTGCGCTGAGAGTGAGCATGGGATTCTCCGGTGCGGGCCGGGCACCGCTGGCGCCCGGCGGTTCATTTTTCCCGAAAGTGCCGGAGGCAGCCCCTCCGGTCCATAGGGAATTGTACGCAGCCGGGCGGGGACGGCTGCGTGGATCCCGCCTTCAGGCCGGCGCGGCTGCGGCAGCGGCGGCCGCGCGACGCTGGTCCATCCGCTGCTGCAGCGACAGGTGGAAGTCCAGCGTGTGCCGTGTCGCGATGAAGCTCGGCCGCTGCCCGGCCGTCTCGTACCAGGCCCGCAGCCGGGTGCAATCGTCCGGCCACTCGGCACCGGCCAGCTCCTCGTAGACGGCAAAGCGCTCGAAGAAGGGCAGGTAGTGGAAGTCCGCCAGCGAGGGGTGCGCGCCCAGCCAGTACGGGTCGTCGCCGGAGTTGCGCAGCCCCCGGTCCATGAAGCGCATGACCTCGCCGAGCCGGTCCCGCGCCGCGGCCAGCTCGCCGGGCTTGTCGCGTGCCGCCATCAACCGCAGCAATGCCGGCAGGAAGCGCGCATCGCAATGATCCATCCAGATGCGCACCATCGCCCGCCCGTGGGCGTCGGCCGGCATCAGCGGGTGTTCGGTGAAGGCCTCGTCTAGGTACTGGTTGATGATGGCCGATTCATGGATCACGCGGCCTGCGTGGCGCAGCACCGGCACCTTGCCGTGCGGCGAGACCTCCATGAACCAGTCCGGGCGGTTGCGCAGGTCGATTTCCACCAGCTCGAAATCGAGCTCTTTTTCGAGCAGGACCATGTGCGAGCGTTGCGCGAAGGGGCAACCGGCGTAGCTGAAGAGCTCGATGGCGGGCATGTCGGATACTCCACGAATGCGGTGCCGGCCCTGTGGGCAGGCTGCACCGCGCGGCGGGAGTCTAGCAGCTGCACTCCGCGGCTTTCAGCCGCCCGCGGCCGGCCGGCAGCCCAGCGCGCGTTCCAGTTCCGCCGTCCCGATGGCCACGGCATTGGGAGGCAGTGCCCGGAAGATGTCCGCCTCGTCGCCGATGAAGACCACCGCCGGCGCGGCCAGCGGGCGTCGTTGCGCATCATGGCTCAGCAGCACTTCCGGGCGCACCGGCGATCCCGCGTGCACCAGGCCCACGCTGCCATCGGCAAGCTCGACCAGCGTGCCGCTGGGGTAGGGGCCAAGCGCCCCTGCCAGTTCCCCGACCAGCGCGGCATCGAACTGGTCGCCGGCGAGGCCTGCCAGCTGGCGCAGGGCAGCCGGCGGCGACAGGGCGGCGGCATAGCGGCGGTTGAGGGTCATCGCATCATAGGCATCGGCGATGGCGGCCAGCCGGCCGAACACGGGAATGGCGGTGCCGCACAGCTGCTGCGGGTAACCGCTGCCATCGAGGCGTTCATGATGGGTGGCGATCATCTCCACCGCCCTTGCGGGCAGCTCCGCCGCGGCCACGAATTCCAGCCCGCGCTCGACATGCCTGCGCACGTACAGCTGCTCCTCGGTGGTCAGCGCCGCCGGCTTGGCGAGGATCGGCACCGGCACCGCGATCTTGCCGAGATCCAGCAGCAGGGCGCCGATGGTGAGATCCTGCAGGGTGTGCCGGTCGATGCCGAGGCGCTGCCCGAGGAGATTGACCGCCAGTGCCGTGCCGGCGGCGCGCCGGCACAGGAAGCTGCCATGCTCCTCCCTGCGCAGGCAGTAGTGCAGCACGGGGGCATTGCCGCCAGCCTCGCCGGCCAGCAGCACGGCGCAGCGCGTCACGGCCGCCTTGTCGATGCGGCCCCGCTGGCGTGCATCACGCACGATGGCCGCCATCCCGTGCAGGACTTCGTCGAGCACCCGGCGGGCGGCCAGCAGGCGCTCGCCCGTTGCCGTGGGCCGGACTGTCGGTGCCGGCCGCTGCGTGACGGCATTCGGGACGGGGGGCTGTTCGCTCAGCGTCGTGTCCACATAGACATGGTGGCAGAGTTGCTGCAGTTGCTCGACCTGCGCCTGGTCGGTGATCAGGAAGCCGGCGGCCGGGAGCGGCACGTGCAGCCACGAGCGGTCGAGCTCGGCAACATACATGCCGGGCTGCAGCGCCTCGCTGCGGACGGGAACCAGGTGTCGGGCCAGTGGGCGCCCCATGGGATGCTCGTTGTTGTTATTCTTCCTTGACGGAGGATAGCGGGCCGGTGCTGCACAAAGCGTGACGCAGCGCACGGCGGGCCGGACGGGCTCATCTTATGTCCGCCGGCACGGCGCAATGCGGCGCCCGGGTATGGGGTTCGACTGGAAGGCCATGGACAAGGACAGGTTGCAATCACTGCTGGCCGAGCTGCATCAGGAGCTTGGCCGCACGGACACGCTGGATGCCGATTCGCGCCGGCTGCTGCTGCAGGTGCTGGAGGATGCCCGCGTGCTGGCATCCCGGGATCCGGGTGCGTCGGACGAGCCGGATGCCAATGGCCTGGCCGCCCTGCAGGAGGCAGCCCTCGAGCTGCAAAGCAGCCATCCACGGCTGGCGCTGCTGGCCGGCCAGGTCGCCGACAGCCTGGCCAAGCTCGGCATCTGAAAACGCCCGCCTCAGCGCGGCGTGGCGAGCGCGGGCAGCGCCTTGAGGTAGATGGCGATGGCGTGCCGATCCGCGGCCGTCAGCTGCGAGGTGTTGTCGTTGATCACCTGGCCCATGCCGGCGCCGGCAAAGTCGCCATCCGGCAGCATGCCGAAATCGAGGAAGGTCTCGATATCGGAGATTGACCATCCGCCGATGCCATCTTCCCCGTGGGGGGTGATGTTGGGCACCTTGCGCTCCTCGGGGCCGAGCGGGTTGCCGGCCATTTCCTCGCCGGCCCGCAGCGCACCCAGCGCGCTGCGCGGGGTATGGCATTCCCCGCAGTGGCCCAGGTGGCGCACGAGGTAGGCGCCGCGGTTCCAGTCCGCATCCCGCGTGTCGTCGGGGACGAAGGCGGCGGGGCGGAAGAACAGCCATTGCCAGGCGCGCGCCGCCAGCCGCGTGTCGAGGTACCAGGGCAGCTCGTGCGGGAGGCTCGCCCTGGCCACTGGCGTGAGCGACATCAGGTAGGCATAGATGGCAGCCGCATCCTCCTCGCTCATGCCGGCATAGGCGGTGTAGGGGAAGGCCGGGAAATAGGCGCTTCCCGCCGGGCTGCGGCCGCGCCTGAGTGCGGCGAGGAATTGCGCCTCGCTCCACCCGCCAATGCCGGTGCCGGCATCCGGGGTGATGTTCGGCGCGTAGAAGGTGCCGAACGGGGTGGCCAGCGCCCTGCCGCCGGCAAAGGGTTCGGCGCCGTCACGGTCCTCGGTATGGCAGCTCACGCAACCGCCCGCGGCCGCCAGGTAGCGGCCGCGCTCGACGGCTGTCTCGGCGGATGCGGTCGCGGCCTGCAGCAGGCAGGCCGCCAGCAGCGCGCCGATCAGTCCTTTTGCCGGTGACGGCCGTGGCATCCCTTCAGGCTGCCTTCAATGAGCTGCACCCTGTTGCCGGTAACGGTCGTGGCATCCCTTGCAGGAGTCCCCGGTCGCCTTGATGGCCCTGCCGATGGCCGCCCTGTCATCCGCATTGACGGCATCGCGCAGCTGCGCCGTGGCCGTCGCCATGGTCTCGGCGATCTCCTGGAAGCGGGCGCCCTCCTGCCAGATCAGCGGCAGGGCGTCGGTCTTCCCGGCATCGGAGCCGGCGGGGAACATGTGGGTGATTTCCGTGCCTGCGGCAGCCAGCGCCTCGGCATGGCCGGACAGGTGGGAGGGAGCGTCGATCCTGCCGCCAAAGATCATGGTGATGGCGACCATATGTCCCGCCATGGTCTCCATGACGGCCTTGCGGTACTTGATGGCATCCTCGGGTGTGGCCGCCTGGGCCACGGAGCTTGCCAGCACGAGGAATATCGCCACGCTGCTCACGATTCGACGCATCGATTGACTCCATCAGCCAAGCCTGGGGCGCCAAGGATAGCAGCACCCGGCGTCGCCGGCAGTGCCTCATCGCGCCGTGGTGCGGCAGTTCCAGGTGGCCGGATCGCAGTCCGTGGTGGATGGCTTGATCGATGGCGGCCCGGCCGGGGATGCGGCAGCGGTCGGTTGTTCCCGGTCCGGTCCGGGTTCCGCCGTGGCGGGCGTCGGGGCTGACGTGCAGCCCTCCGCCACCTCGTGGCGCCAGCCACCGGCATCGATCGCAGTGGCTTCCCTGTTGCCATCGGCGCAGCCGGCAAGCTCCACGGTGACGTCGAGGCGCATCGGCGTGCCCTCCGCTCCATGCCTGCCCCTGTCGAAGCCGCGGTAGGCCTGCAGCTCGACCTTGGTTGCGGGTGCGGGCTGGCTGGCCGGTGGTGCTGGCCGGGTGCTGATGGTGGCGGGTGTCGTGGTGTCCGCGGCGGACAGCGGTGACGCGCTGTCGAGCAACGCGATGCCGAGGGCTGCGGCCATGGCGAGGCCTGGCCGCAGGTGATGGGCCATGAAGAGAAGGATGCGGCTAGCGGTGCCAGGCATGAGTGCAGCCTGGCACGAGCGTGTTTCCCGCCGCCACGACCCGGATCACGCACGGGATCATGGCCGGTGGCGCGTGTAGGGATTGATGCAGGCCGCGATTTCGCCCAGACCCTCCGGGTCCACCAGCGTGATGCGCTTGCGGTCGGCCTTGATCAGGCCGCTCTTGTGCAGGCGTGCGAGGATGCGGCTGACGGTCTCCGGGGCCAGCCGGAGAAAGTTGGCGATGTCCTGGCGCGACATGGCGAGATTGAGTTCGCCGCTCCAGCCACCGGGCCGCCGCAGCCGTGCCGCCGCCATCACCAGAAAGGCTGCCAGCCGTTCCTCGGCGCTGAAGTCGCCGGCGATGGCGGTGCTCGTCAGCACGTAGCGGCTCATCATGCGCATGATCTCGGCCTGCAGTGCGGGCATCTCCTGCATCAGCCGCGTCAGCGTGCGGTAGGGGATGACGCAGACATTGTTCTGTTCGGCGAGCCCCACGCAACTGGAGACATGGCGTTCCGGATAGATGGCATCGACGCCGATGATCTCGCCGACGAAGTGGAAGGCCAGCACGTGCTCGCGCCCCTCGGCATCCACCATGTAGCTCTTGAGGCAGCCGGACTGCACCGCATACAGCGCATGGAAGGGATCGCCGGTGCGGAACAGGTGGTCGCCGGCGCCCAGCAGGCGGTTGCGCTGCATCGACTCCTCGAAGACGCGCAGCTGTTCGGGGTTGAGCGATGCGGGCAGGCAGCGCGAGAGGATGCCGCAGTTGCTGCAGCGTACACGTGCCGGCTCGGTCCGACCGGCATGGCTGCGACTGCTCGGGTCGGGAGCCGGTGCCGGGTCGCGCATGCTGGGATCCTCTGGATGTTGGCATCGAAGTATACCGTCAGTTGGCTTGATGTATTCCTGCATGGCGCGGGCATCCGTTGGACGGTGCAGCGGGCTGGTCCACAATGACGGTTCCGGATTGCTGGATGCTGCACCCGTGACCACCGCCCACCGCCGGCCGGCACCGTTCATGCCGGGCCTGATCCCCACGCTCAACAGGCGTGGCTTCATGGCCGAGAGCCTGGACCGCTTCTCGTCGGCGTTTGTCCACTACGCGGCAGGCTGCGGCGGCACCGTGCTGGACATGGGTTGCGCCTACGGCGTGGCCACGCATGCCGCCCTCGGGCAGGGCGCCACGGTGCATGCCTGCGACATGGAGGCCGGTCACCTTGCCATCCTCGAGGCGGAGACGCCGGCTGCACTGCGTCCGCGCCTTTCCACCAGCGTGGGTACCCTGCCGGCGCTGAGCTTCGGGGCAGCGAGCTTTGCCGCCATCCTCTGCTCGCGGGTATTGCATTTCATGCGTGGCGAGGAGATCCGTGCCGCGCTGGCCCTCATGCATGACTGGCTGCAGCCCGGCGGGAGGTTGTTCCTGGTGGCCGATACGCCTTACGCCGGCTTCTGGGCGAGCGCCGCGGCAAGCTACGAGCAGCGCAAGGCCGCCGGCGAGGAGTGGCCTGGCTTCATCGCCGACATCGGCAGCTTTTTCCCCGACCCTGCAACCGTCGACGGCATGCTGCCTTACCTCAATCCGCTGGATCCCGATATCCTTGTGCGCGAGTGCGGACTGGCGGGCCTGGCGGTGCTCGACAGCGGTTTTACGGGGCGCGGTGACGATCGGCAGGGGCGCAAGCATGCCGGCGTCATCGCCATGCGACGAGGCTGATGGATGAAGGTGGAAGCAGGGAGAGGGCAGCGGAAAGCCGGCGTGCGCTGGCTGTGGTTGCTGTCGGCCATGGTGGTGGGCAGCATCGTGGCCATCGGCCTGCGCGCCTTCCTGCCGTCCGGCACGGGGGCCAGCATGGAGCGGCCACGCATCAGCGGCGACTTCAGCCTGGTCGCCATGGATGGCGAGTCCGTGGCCTGGTCGCAGCTCGGGGGCCGGCGCCAGCTGGTGTTCTTCGGCTTCAGCCACTGCCCGGAGGTCTGCCCGACCACGCTGCTGAACGCCAGCCGGGCGCTGGCGCTGCGCGGCACGGCCGAGTCCGATACGCGCATCCTGTTCATCTCGGTGGACCCCGGGCGCGATACCCCGCAGCGCCTGCGTGACTACGTGGCGCCCTTCGGCCCGGCGGTGAGGGGCTTCACCGGCGATGCCGCCGGCGTGGCCGCGGCGGCCAGGGCCTTCAACGTGTACTACGAGCAGATGGCGCCGATGGACGATGGCAGCTACATGGTCGAGCACACCGCGACCATGTTCCTGCTGGGCCCGGATGACGAGATCCTCGACCTGATCCCCTATGGCGCCAGCGCCGCGGAGATCGCCGACGTGCTGGCCCGGCACTGACATGGCGGGCAGCAACCGACGGTACATGCCTTGATGCGATGAGCGCCTCCCTGCGCCGCTTCCGGCTCGCCGAGCCGCTGGTGATGCTCGCCACCGTGCTGCAATGGCTGGTGCTGGCGACGGCCACCGGGGCGCTGGTCGGTGCCGGCTGCACCGCCTTCCTGCGGCTGCTTTTCGCCAGCGAGGGTCGCGTGCAGGCAGCCCCCTGGTGGTTGCTGGCACTGCTGTTGCCGCTGGGCGGCCTGCTCAACGGCCTGCTGCTTCATTACGGCTACCGGCTGCGCCGGAGCCGCTTCGTCGACAACCCGATCGTCGCCGTCAACGAGCAGCGCGGCAAGATGCCGTTCCGCACCATGTGGATCAAGCCGGTGGCGGCGCTGGTGACGCTGGGTTGCGGCGGCTCCGCCGGCAAGGAAGGCCCGTGCTCGCACATCGGCGCCAGCATCGCGGCCGCCATCGGGCGCTCGCTGGGGCTCAACCGCGAGATGCGCAAGCGACTCCTTGCCTGCGGCGTCAGCGCGGGTTTTGCCAGCGTCTTCGGCACTCCCATCGCCGGCGCCATCTACGGGGTGGAAATGCTGGCGATCGGCCGCCTGCGCTACGACTTCCTGTTCCCCGGCATCGTCGCCGGGGTGACCGCCTTCGAGGTCTCCGCGTGGCTCGGCGTGCCTTATCCGGGCCATGCCGTTCCCCTTGGCGCGCGCTTCACCGAGCTGCTGTTCTTCAAGACCGTGGCCATCGGCGTCCTCTGTGGCGCCGTGTCCTGGCTCTTCGTCGAGCTGCTGCGCCGCTCTTACCTCGCCTTCGCCTGGCTCAAGCGCCGGCTGGGCCTGTGGACACCGCTGGTGCCCGCGCTGGGCGGGGCGGTGCTGGCAGCCCTCGTGCTGGTGGCGCCGCGTGCCTACCTCGGCCTCAGCCTGGGGGCGATGGACCAGGCGCTTGCGGGCGTGTCGCTGCCGGTCGCCGACTTCGCCTGGAAGTCGCTGCTGGTGGCGATCACCCTGGGCTCGGGCTTCTACGGCGGCATCGTCACCCCGCAGTTCGTGATCGGTGCCGTGGCGGGCAGCGCCTTCGCGCCGTGGCTGGGCCTGCCCCCGGCGCTGGGCGCGGCGGTGGGGCTGGTGGCGGTGGTGGCCGCGGCATCGAATGCGCCGCTGGCCGCCATCTTCATGGGGGTCGAGCTCTTTGGCGCCGCCGCCCTGCTGCCGGTTGCCGGTGCCGGCGTGGCCGCCTACCTGGTCATCGGCCACCGCAGCGTTTACCCCGAACAGCACGTGGCCTACAGCAAGTCCTCGTGGATATTCGCCCATCCGGGGCTGCCGGTCGGCCAGGAGAAGGTGCGGCTTTCCTATGGCCTGCTGCGCTGGCTGCGCATGCGGCGCCGGTGTTTGCGGCAGCGGGAATCTTAGCCGCCGGATGCGACGGACGGGAGGCAGGCCGCAGCCACGGCGTGGCGCATGGCGTAGGATCGCTGCGATGCCCGCCAGCCAGCCGCAGGGAGCACGCCGCGATCCATGGACCGTACCGAGCGTTTCTATCGCATCCAGCGTTTGCTGAACCAGCGCAGGATCGTGCCGCGCGAGACCTTCCTCGAGGACCTGGGTGTCTCGCGTGCCACCCTCAAGCGCGATCTCGCCTACCTGCGCGACCGCATGCAGGTTCCCATCGAGTGGGATCGCGAGCGCGGCGGCTATTACCTCGATGCCGGCGGCGGCGAGACGGCGGCTTTCCAGCTGCCGGGCCTGTGGTTTTCCGCCGAGGAAATCCATGCGTTGCTGACCATGGAGCGCCTGCTGGAGCATCTGCAGCCCGGCCTGTTGTCGCAGCAGATCCGTCCGCTGCGCGAGCGCATCCGCCGCATCCTCGGTGGCGGCGACCTTGCCGCCGACGAGGTGATGCGGCGCATCCGCGTGCTGCAGATGGGCGCACGCACGGTCCAGCCGGCACACTTCCAGGCCATCGCCTCGGCGCTCCTCTCGCGGCGGCGGCTGAAGATTCGCCACCACCGGCGCCATGACGACGAGGTCATGGAGCGCGAGGTTTCGCCGCTGCGCCTGGTGCATTACCGCGACAACTGGTACCTCGATGCCTGGTGCCATCGCCGCCGTGCCCTGCGCACCTTTGCCGTGGATGCCATCCAGCAGGCGCGCATCCTCGGCCGCGTGGCGCGCGAGGTGCCCGACGAGGTGCTCGATGCAGCGCTGGAGGCGGGCTATGGCATCTTCGCCGGCCCTGCGCGGCATGTCGCGGTGCTGCGCTTCAGCCCGCTGCGGGCACGCTGGGTGGCACGCGAGAACTGGCACCCGCAACAGGAGGGGCACTTCGAGCTCGACGGTGCCTGGATCCTCAAGCTGCCCTACAGCGATCCGCAGGAGCTGCTGATGGACATCCTCAAGTTCGGTGCCGATGTCGAGGTCCTGGCCCCGGCCATCCTGCGCGAGCGGGTGGCGGCAGCGCTGCAGGTGGCAACCGGGCTGTACGGGGATTGAGCGGCCGGCGGTGGTCGTGGCCGCTGCCCGCCGCCGGCGTTTTTGCGTATGCTGCCGCCATCCCTCCAGCGATCGGAGTTCCTGCAGTGCGAGCACAGCTCATGGCCGGGCTGATGGCCACGGCAATCCTTGGCACCTGGTTGCCCCTTGCCGCCGGCGCCGGGCCGGGACAGTTCGATGACTACACGGGGCGCGATCTCTATGCGCGGTTCTGCGCCAGCTGCCATGGCGGCACCGCCCACGGCGATGGCCCGGTGGCGGCTGCGCTCAGCGTCATGGTGCCCGATCTCACGCGCCTGCAGCGTGCGGGTGCCGACTTCCCCGAGCAGCGCGTGCGCCGTGCGATCGATGGGCGCAGCGTGCATGCTGCGCATGGCAGCCGCAGCATGCCGGTGTGGGGAGAGGCGCTGGTTGCCGAAGAGGGTGGCGACGAGGCGGCGGAGGCCGCCGTCAACCGCATGCTCGACAAGCTGGTGACCTACCTGCGCTCCATCCAGCGCTAGGCCGGGGCTGCCTGCCGGCCACGGGGTGCCGGCAGTTGCCGGGACGGGTGCCGCCCCTGGCCGGGCATGACGCAGGCTCGGCCAGGAGCGTGGTGCCGCTCAGGGCGTGGACCAGGTGCCGTCCTGGAAGCCGCAGCCGATCTCCAGCCCCGAAGGATCCCCGTCGTAGTAGAGAAGCTTGGTGGCGCCCTTGTCGCAGGTGCCGACCAGGCTTTCCGTCGGGCAGGCGCCGGCGGCATGCACGGCATCCTTGTTCTCGTCGGTCTTGCCGAGTTCATCGCAGCGGGCGGCATCGATGGGCATCTCGCAGACATGGAAGGGGCCGGCAAACATGTTCTGCTGGATGTAGACACAGTGGCCGGGTTCATCGGCCAGTGCGCTGCCGGCGAACGAGCCGGCAGCAAGGGCCACCGCAGCCATCCGGAGGGTCAGTCTGGTCATCATGGAAGGATCCTTTTGTGGGTTGTTGTCGGCCTGTGGCGTGCGACCCGGTCGTGGCGCCGCAGCCGCCAGAATATGAGCATGGCTCAAGGCCGTCCAGCCGCGGTACGCGCTCGCACCGCCTGCCGGCGGGCGAGGTTCAGCTGCCGGCGGCTTCCTGGGCCGCTGCGGGGCCAGCGGGCCTGAGCGCGGGCAGCAGGCCGGCCTCGGGTGTTGCCATCGGCGGGAGGCGGCTGGTGGTGGACACATCGCGTGCGATCTGCCAGCCATCGGCGTCCTGCTGCCAGACCACCACGTACTTGCCATGGTCCAGGGACCGGCCGGCATCGTCGATGGCCTCGTAACGCCCGGTTTCCACGGCGAGGTTTCCGGAGACCTCCAGCGAGAGGGTGTCGAAGTGCAGCCCGGCCAGGCCGCTGGCCATGGCCTTCCGGAACTGGCGGCGAATCGCTTCCCGGCCGGTGATGAAATCGCTGCCTGCCGGCAGCATCAGCGCATCTTCCCGGTAATGCGCGGCGATGGCCTCGGCATCACCTTTGGCCACTGCGCTGGAGGTGGCGGCATTGATGGCCTCGATGGCCTCGCGAGCCGCTTGTTTCCCGGCATCCCCGGCGGATGCTGCATCCCGGGGGGAGGGGGCACAGGCGGCAAGGAGCGCAAGCAGCAGGCTGCCAAGCAGCAGGCGGGTCGGGGGAGTCATCGTATCTTCAACCGGTCTGGTGGAAGGGTGCGGTTCGCAGGCAGCTGATTTCACGCCGATCGATGTCCGCGGTCAAGCGCATGCTCCACCCGGGGACCGGCGGGCGAACGGCACGGAGCCATGACGAAAAAGGCCCCGGCGGGTGCCCGCCGGGGCCTTGTCTCGACCAGCTCCTGGCGCGTGGATCAGCGCTGGTTGCAGTCGGTGCGGCTGAGCACGACGCGACGGTTGAGGGCGCGACCCTCGGCCGTCTGGTTGTCGGCGATCGGCTGGCTCTCGCCGGCGCCGGAAACACTCATGCGACCATCGCCAATGCCCTTGGCATGCAGGTAGTCGGCCACGGTCCGTGCACGGCGTTCGGACAGCTTCTGGTTGTAGGCGTCCGAACCGGTGCTGTCGGTGTGGCCGACGACGGTGCCGGAGACGAACTTCAGCTGGACGAGCGTCCCGACCAGTTCGTCGAGCGTGCGGCGCCCTTCGGCGGTCAGCTCGGCGGAGTCGTGCGCAAACTGCACCTGGCGGGTGATGTCGCAGGAACAGCCACGTGCGTCGACGCGATCACCCCTCGGGGTGTCGGGGCACTGGTCGATGCTGTCGATCACGCCATCGCCATCGCTGTCGGCCGGCGGCGGGGGCGGCGGCGGGGGCGGCGGCGGAGTCGGGGCGACGGCTGCTGCCACGGGTGCGGCGACGACCGGGGCCGCCTTGCCGAACTTGTAGCCCAGCTGCAGCTGGTAGACCAGCGGGTCGATGCGGTAGCGACCGATGTCCATGCCCTCGTACTGGGCCTGGGTGTCGATGTCGATGTAGCGTACCGCGGCATTGATGAACAAGTTGTCGCTCAGGCCGACATCCAGCCCCAGCTGGCCAGCGACGCCCCAGGAATTGTTGAGGTGGAGGCGATCACCGGCGAAGGGGCCCTGGCCTTCTTCATCATAGAACTTGGTGAAGTTGAGGCCGGCGCCGAGGTAGGGCCGCCACTTGCCCTCGGGATTGAAGTGGTACTGCAGGCTGAGCGTCGGCAGCAGCGTGTTCAGCCGGGCAGCGCGGATGTCGCCACCGACGGTCTCCAGGTCGATGTCATGCCGGATCGGGGTGGTGGCCATCAGCTCCAGGCCCCAGTGATCGGCCAGCATGTAGGTGCCCTCGAGGGTGGCGCCGAGCGAGGTGTCGAGCTCGGCGGTGTCGGAGGAGAAGGGCACGCGGTAGTTGTCCGACTTCGGATCAACCACGGCAATACCGCTGCGCAGCAGCCAGTCGCCTTGTTTCGCCGACGCAACAATCGGCTGGGCGCTGAGGGCCGCAACCGTTGCGGTCAGGGCCAGAAGCCCAAAGCGGGGGTTCATGATGTTGTAGCTCCTTGGTTTTATTGGTCTCGGGCGCTGACTTGAGGTCAATGGGAGGTAGCCCGACGGCGCGCAGTATATCTCAGGATTGTTGTTTTTTCATTACTCGTGTACGTGCTCCCTGGCGCTGGTACGATGCGTGCCCCTACACGGGATGGGATGGGCGGGCGATGGGACAGGATGCAGGCAACCGGCCGGAGCTGACGCTCGCCGTATTCGTGGACTTCGAGAACCTTGCGCTCGGCGCCGAGGATCTCAAGGGCGGGCGCTTCGACATCGAGCTGGTGCTCAAGCGCCTGCTGGAGAAAGGGCGCATCGTCGTCAAGCGCGCCTACTGCGACTGGACCCGCTACCGGCAGTTCATGCAGGAGTTCCACCACCAGGGCTTCGAGATGATCGACATCCCGCAGACCAAGGTGAGCGGCAAGAACAGCGCCGACATCCGCATGGTGGTCGATGCGCTCGACCTGTGCTATTCGAAGTCGCACATCAATTCCTTCGCCCTGCTCACCGGCGACAGCGATTTCTCCCCGCTGGTCTCCAAGCTCAAGGAGAACGACAAGCGGGTGATCGGTTGCGGCATCAGGAAGTCGACCTCGAGCCTGCTCGAGGCCAACTGCGACGAGTTCATCTTCTACGACGACCTGGTCAAGGTTTCCGAGCGCCCGCGCCGGCGTGCCCGCAAGCCCAAGGGCGGCGAGCAGACCGAGCAGCAGGCCGCACAGCAGCAGGCGCTGGAGCGGGTGGCCGAGACGGTGGAATCGCTCGCGCAGGAATACGACCCGCTGTGGGGCTCGCTGGTGAAGCAGACGGTGCGCCGCGTCTACCCGGGCTTCAACGAGACGGCCTGCGGCTATCGCAGCTTTTCCGAGCTGCTGGAGGATGCCGCCAAGCACGGCCTGCTCGAGCTCGAGTTCGACAAGGAGCGCGGCAACTACATCGTGCGCCCCGGCGGCAACTGAGGGCCGGGCGACGGATCGGGGGCAAGCCCCCCGATCGCCCGCCGTTCCCCGTCCGCCCCCTACTTCAGCGCGGGGCGCGGGCCCTGCACCTCGCCGGTCGTCGGCGACAGCGTATAGCTCGGCCGCGGGCCAGACTTCTCGTAGTAGGGCATCATCTGCGGCGCCAGCGCGGCCAGCGTGGCCTGGCGGTTGGCCGGGCTCGGGTGCGTGCTGAGGAACTGCGGCGGGCCGTTGCCGCCCGCCTTGGCCATCTTCTGCCACAGCGTGGCCGCCGCGCGCGGGTCGTAGCCGGCCTTGGCGGCGATCTCGATGCCCACGCGGTCGGCCTCCGCCTCGGACTGCCGGCTGTTCGGCAGCATCAGGCCCAGCTGTGCCAGCATCTCGGCACCCGCCGTCTTCATCTGGCTCTGGGTGGCTACCGCGGTGGCCACCACGCCCAGCTGCGCGGCGATGGCCATCGACATGCGCTCGGCGGTGTGGTTGAGCAGTGCATGGCTGATCTCGTGCGCCATCACCTGGGCCAGCTCGTCGTCGGTGGGGTCGACCTTGTTGATCAGCCCGGTGTAGATCGCCATGCGCCCACCGGCCATGCACCAGGCATTGACCGTCTTCGGCTCGTCGATGACCCGCACGCTCCACTCCCACTGCGCCGTTTCCGGCCGGTACTGCACCGCCTGTGCGATGAGCCGGCCGGTGATGGTGTTGACGCGCTTGACGAGCGCCGGGTCGCTGACCAGCTTGCCCTCCGAGCCGAGCTTGCTCATGGTCTGCACGTAGGCCTGCTTCGATTGCGCGATGGCGGATTGCTCGGAGACCAGCATCAGCTGCGAGCGGCCGGCGATGTTGGTGGCGCAGCTGGCCAGCAGCAGCAGCGTGGCAGCGGCCGCGAGGAGCCTGCGGGTGGCTTTCATCATGACGTGTGGCCTGTCCTTCCGGGCAGTGGATGGTAATGCAGGAAGCCACCTCCGGCTCGCGTCCGGCTGCAGCGCAGGATGCGCCCCCGCCTGCGATCCCGCGGCAGTCCCATGCCGCCGGCCATGGCGCTCGGCTAGACTGGGCCATTCGACTGGAGGGAAGGCTGATGGATGACAAAAGCCCTGTCGCACTGATCACCGGGGCCAACCGCGGGCTCGGCCTCGCGCTGGTGAAGGCCTTTGCCGGCCATGGCTGGCGGGTGATGGCCACCGCACGCGAACCCGCAAAGGCCACCGCGCTTGCCGGGGTGGCGGCCGGCAACCCGCTGGTCAGCATCGAGCCGCTGGATGTCGCCAGCACGGAGAGCATCGAGGCGCTGGCGCAGCGCCACCGGGGCGAGCCCATCGACCTGCTGTTCAACAATGCCGCGGTGCTGGGCGACCGCCACGACGTCGGCAACCGCAGGCAGCAGCTGGGCGGGCTGGACCAGGCGCTGTTCGTGCAGGTGATGAAGACCAATGTCTACGGCCCGCTCAAGCTTGCCGAACTGCTGGCCGACAACGTGGCCGCCAGCGGGCAGAAGAAGATCGTCACGCTCAGCAGCGGGCTGGGCTCGCTCTCGCTGATGGGCTCGATGTCGATGTTCTACTTCTACCAGATGAGCAAGGCGGCGCTGAACATGGGGCTGCGCGCGCTGCGCCACGACCTGCGCCCGCGCGGCATCACCGTGGCCATCCTCGCGCCGGGGCTGGTGAAGACCGAGCTGCTGGCCGAGTCGGGCTACAGCGGCGAGGCGCTGACGCCCGAGCAGAGCGCGGCCGGGCTGTACCAGCTGGTGGCGGGGCTCACGCCCGAGGATCCGGGGCTTCCCATCAACGTCGACGGCCAGGTCCTCCCCTGGTAGCCGCGCAGCGGGCGGGGCCTCAGCGGCGCTGCGCCAGCCGGGCGCCCAGTTCTTCCAGCGTGTGCACCGGTGCCTCGCAGCTCATGCCCTGGCAGACATAGGCCAGCGCCCGGCCATCCGCGGTGGGGCGGCGCATGGCCAGCGTCCCCGGCAGCCCCGCCTCGCCGGCGGGAATGGCAAAGACCAGCTGTGCGGGTGCAAACAGCGCCTGGGCGGTGCCGTGCCAGCTGCGCAGCTCCTCGTCCTCGCCGCGGATCAGCACGATGCGCGGCGGCCGCAGGTATTCGTCGAGCGCACCGAGCAGCGTGGCATGCCCCTGCGGGTAGGCGCTGATGCGCGGCCAGGCGGCGCGCAGCGTGGCCTCGGCGGCATCGAGGTAGCGGGTCTCGCCCAGCAGGCAGCCAAGCCGCGCCAGCGCGCGGGCGGCCACGCCGTTGCCGGAGGGCAGCGCCTCGTCGGCCATCGGCTTGTCGCGGTGGAGCAGCGCCTCGTGGTCGTGCGCGGTGAAGAAGAAGCCGCCTCCCTGCGCATCCTCGAAGCGCGCCAGCAGTTCCCCGGCCAGCCAGGCGGCAAAGTCCAGCTGCGCCGTGTTCCAGCGTGACTGCAGCAGCTCGAGGACGGCATCGAGCAGG
>JACFNV010000006.1:48823-55420 GCA_019454675.1 Gammaproteobacteria bacterium
ACGCGCCCGGCCGTCCTTCCAGCTGGCCTGCAGGCGGCCCTCCACCACCATCTGCCGGCGGATGAAGTCGAGCGCGGCGGAGGCGGCATCGAGCAGCTCCTCGCGCCCGAGCACGCGCCCGGCCACCGCCAGCCCGCGGATCATCAGCCCGTTCCAGCTGGCGAGGATCTTGTCGTCGCGCGCGGGCCGCGGGCGTCGTTCGCGGGCGACCAGCAGCGTGGCGCGCGCCTCGTCGAGCAGGCGCTGCACCGTGGACACCGGCTGCCCGGTGGCCTCGGCGATGGGCTCCAGCGGCTCCCACACCCGCAGGTGCCAGAGGTCCTCGAAGTTGGGTTCGCGGTCGAGCCCGTAGCGCGGCGCCAGCACCGCGTAGTGCGCCGCATCCAGCAGCGCGCGCACCTCTTCCGGCGTCCAGGCGTAGAAGCGGCCTTCGCCGCCCTCGGAGTCCGCATCGAGGCTGGAGTAGAAGCCTCCCTCGGGTGAGCGCATCTCGCGCAGCACCCAGCCGGCGGTCTCGTCGGCCACGCGACGGAAGAAATCGTCCGCACTCACCTGGTAGAGCCAGGCATCGAGCGCCAGCAGCGGGCCGTTGTCGTAGAGCATCTTCTCGAAGTGCGGGATGCTCCAGTGGCGGTCCACCGCGTAGCGGCAAAAGCCGCCGCCCAGCTGGTCGTAGAGGCCGCCCTCGGCCATGCGCCGCAGGCTGAGCGCACTCATGTAGAGCGCATGCACATCGGGCTCCTCGCTGCCCGCGCTGCGCCACCAGTGGCGCAGCAGCTGCTCGAGGTTGGCCGGGTGGGGGAACTTGGGCGCCCCGCCGAAGCCGCCGAACTCCTTGTCGAATGCCTGCCCCAGCGCATCGCGGAAGCCGGCCAGCGGTGCGCCATCCAGCGCTCCGCGCTCCGCCTCCTCGCCCCCGCCGCCGAGTGCGGCCAGCGCCTCGCGCAGCGCCGGGCCCTGCTGGGCCAGCTCCGCGGGCTTGGTGTGGTAGAACTCGGCGACCTTGGCCAGCACTTCGCGGAAGGCGGGCATGCCATGGCGCGGCTCCTTCGGGAAATAGGTGCCGGCAAAGATCGGCACCCGCTCGTCGGGGGTGAGGAACACCGTCAGCGGCCAGCCGCCGCCACCGCGCATCATCAGGTGGTGCGCCGCCTGGTAGACGCGATCCAGGTCGGGGCGCTCCTCGCGATCCACCTTGATGTTGACGTACAGCTCGTTCATCAGCCGTGCGGTCTCCGCATCCTCGAAGGATTCGTGCGCCATCACGTGGCACCAGTGGCAGGCCGAGTAACCGATGGACAGCAGCACCGGCTTGTCCTCGCGCCGCGCCAGCGCGAAGGCCTCCTCGCCCCAGGGATGCCAATCCACCGGGTTGTCCGCATGCTGCAGGAGATAGGGGCTGGTCTCGTTGGCGAGGTGGTTCATGGGAGGGTGCCGTTCGAATCTGCGGGATCAGGGCAGATTATGGGCTTGTGCCGGGAAGATCCATCCCGTGACCGCGGCCCTCCGCCGGCTGGCCGCCCGCCTCCATGATCCGGGCCGTGGGCGCTCGCCGTGCCTCCGTATCCTCCCTCCCTGGTTCCAGGGCGCAGGAGGTGGCAGGGGCGCTAACGGTCCGTCGGCCTGTTCGTGTAGCCTGCCGCCCGCATGCCAGCAGGCCAGGGAGAGATGCCAGTGGAATTCGACGTGCTCATCGAGATCCCCAAGGGTTCGCGCAACAAGTACGAGGTGGATCACCAGAGCGGACGCATCCGCCTCGACCGCATCCTGTTCACCGCCACCCAGTATCCCGCCGACTACGGGTTCATCGAGGGCACCCTCGGGCAGGACGGCGATCCGCTCGATGCCTTGGTGCTGCTGAGCGAGCCGACCTTCCCCGGCTGCATCGTGCGCGCACGGGCGGTGGGCATGTTCCGCATGACCGACGAAAAGGGGCCGGACGACAAGGTGCTCTGCGTGCCTGCCGGCGACCCGCGGCAGGACGGCCTCCAGGACATCACGGACATGAAGAATTTCGATCTGCTGGAAATCCAGCACTTCTTCAGCGTCTACAAGGACCTCGAGCCCGGCAAGTCCACCGAAGGCTCCGGCTGGGTGGGATGTGACGAAGCCGAGGCCGAGATCAACGCCTCCTTCGAGCGCGAAAGGCAGCGGCTGGCCGCCGGAGGCTAGCGTTCGCCGGCCTTGTCCGATGCAGAAGTTGCTGGTACGAGGCGCAGGCTGGCAGACCCGGTCAGGCTGGTCGGGATCGGATGGATTCGATATCACTACTCTGATTCGCTTGTTCACGTGACTGTAGGTGCGTCGTGACCAATACGGACCAATCAATCGAAACCCTGATTTCCATCAGTGGCACGCTGGCAAGCATCGGGCTGGCGCTGGTGGCAATCCTCACCGCCAAGGCGTCGATCGACCATGTGGAGACGGTGGCAGACGAGTTTTTCCTGCTCGCTTCGCTCGGCTTTCTGTTCGTCGTGGTGCTTGGCTACCTCGCACAGAAAAACCGGTCGAGCCCGAGGGCCTCGAGTCTCGTGCGCCTCGCCGAGTGGATGTTCTCCGGCTCGCTGTTGATGATAGTGGTCGGATCTGTCCTCATGGTCTATGTCGCTGCCTAGGGAGGCGGCCGTCGCTTTCATGATGATGCAGCGCAGGAGATTCTTGCCATGATCATGACCACGACGCCCGGCATCGAGGGCAGGCGCATCAGGAGCTACCTCGGGATCGTGGCCGGGGAGACCATCCTCGGAGCCAACCTGTTCAAGGACTTCCTCGCAGGTCTTCGGGATGTGGTGGGTGGCAGGTCGGCCAGCTACGAGCGGGAGCTGCAGAAGGCGCGTGACATTGCGCTGCGGGAGCTGGAGGAACGTGCGCGCGAACTTGGCGCCAATGCCGTGGTCGGGGTGGACATCGACTACGAGGTGCTCGGCGAGCGCAACGGCATGCTCATGGTGACGGCAAGCGGCACTGCGGTGGCGGTGGAGTGAGGTTGCATCGCCAGATCGAGGGGATCCGGCCGTGCACGCAGGCTGGAAGTGCCTGCCGGGGGGCATCGCAGGCACGGCAAGAAGGACTGCATGGGGCCGGAACCTGGCGTTCGTCCCGGATTTTGACGCATTCCCGTCGTGGGTGGAATCCGGCAGTTCCTCCAGGCCAACGCTGCCGTGCCGGCAAGGCGCTCCCGCGCCGGGGATGTTCATCTGGAGATCACGCATAACTTGCTGATATGGTGGCCGTGATTGCTGCCCGGGTCGTTTGACGGTCCTGAATGGTCTGTCCCGAAGGGAGGGTATATGGTCAGCTTGCCCCGATCGATTGCCCTGCTGGTGCTCATCGGCTTTGGTCTTGCTGGTTGCGTGGCGCCGAGGAGCTTTGTCGACCCGGGTTTCCAGGCCGTTTCATATGAGGATGTCGCGAGGCGCGATCCACCGCTTCGCCTGCATCTGGTGACGCAGTTCCAGCGCAATGGGAAGCATCTTCCCAAGGTGGATCCGGTACTGCGGGACAACGCCGAACGGATATTGCGCGCCTCGGGAGTGATTGTTCCGGTATCCGGTGGAGAGGATGGCGAAATCAGTATCGTCGTCAACAACCTCGGTAGCCTGGCCGGTGCATTCGGCAAGGGATTCAGCACCGGCCTCACCTTCGGGCTTGCCGGCAATACCGTGACCGATGGTTACGAGATGGCAGTCTCCATTACGCTCGATGGCAGAACCATCGAGCGCACCGGGGTGAGGCACGCCTTGCATACGCTGGTCGGGCGTGGTTCACCTCCCGACGGCCTGGAGACGATGCCGCTGCAGGCCGGCTTCGAGAGGGTGCTGGAGCAGATGCTCCTCGGAGTTCTGCATGACATGCAGCACCAGGGGGAGCTTGGCTTCATTCGCTTGCCGGAGGCGGTGGATGCGCAACGACTGGCATCTGCCTTCCCGTCACTTCGGCCTGTCTACTGCCCGTCACGGAATGGCCTGGAATCGGGGGTGGCATGTGCCGTCCGGATTTTCTGAAAGGCGGATCTTTTTCTGATTCCCTTCCTTGATCCCGCAGGCTGCCCTTTCAAAAATCATCTCATCCGGAAACCGCTTGGCAACTCAGGCATCTTGGGGCATGGCTATCGTTGAGGGAGAGGTCGGGTCGCTGAAAATGCTGAGGGAAATCTTGGCGAAGAATGGCATCACGAGATTCAAGTCCCTCGGTGAGATCAATCGCTTTCTCAAAAACTACGAGGCAGAGATAACGCGAGCGCGTGAGCTTGTCGAGGCTGCGCTGGATGGGGAAATACAGGAGGCGCGCCTGGCCCTGGTGGGGCAGCAGAGGATTTACGAAGGGGCAAGAGCGGCTGCCGAAAGGGAAATCAGGCAGGAGGTTCGGCAGCTGGAGGGTGATATAGAGAAGCTCAGGGAGAAGGCTGCCCGGAATTTCTTTTACAGGATGCTCCGTTCCGCGAATCTGAGCCGGCTGCAGCACAGGCGTCTCGTCCTCGAGGAGGGGTTCGCAGATATCCTCGACAGGAAAACAGACCGAGAAAAGATGGAGCTGGAACGGCTGGAAGCCCGGATAGCCGGCTGGGAGCAGAACCGGCAGGACATCATCCTGCAGCGGAGCCAAGGCTCGCTCGGGGAACTGGCCCGTACCAAGACGGTTGTCGATGGCCTGTATCCGCTCATTGCCGGCGCGGTCGGCGAGACCGCCGTTGTCAGGACGCTGCAGCAGCTGCCGGATGACCATTACCTGCTCAATGATTTCTCCCTGAGGTTTGCCAGGCCCATCTATAACCGGGCCGACAGGGACAGAATCTTCAGCATCCAGATAGACCATCTGCTGATCTGCCGCTCCGGGGTGTTCCTGCTCGAAACAAAAAACTGGAGCGAGGAGTCTCTGGAAAGCCTCGACCTGCGTTCACCGGTCCAGCAGGTCCGGAGAAGCAGTTTCGCCCTATTCGTGTTGCTGAACCATGACTCTTCCAGCCTGCACCTGGGAGGCCATCACTGGGGCGACAGGAAGATACCCATACACAACATCATCGTGATGACCTGCAAAAAGCCCAGAGAGAGCTTCAGGCACGTCAAGGTGTTGTCCCTGGATGAATTGAACGGCTATATCCGCTATTTCGAGCCGGTGTTCAGTCAGGAAGAAACCGAGATCATCTTCAACTATCTGAGAAGCAGGGTGGTAGGCTGGTAGCGCATCGTGCGTGACCGGGTTGCTGTGTAGATGATGTTCCTGGCCTGGGCAAGTCATGCCATGCCCTGCCAGCGACCACCCATCAGCTACGATCAGTCGGGATCGGTGGCTGACGCCCCGTCTTTCCCGCTGTGATGATGGGCTGGGCAGGCAGCCCGACGCTGGCCGAGGATGGTCGGATATGGAGCTTCTGGCTCCGGCGGGTGTTGTTTCTGTACCGGCAGTGGCCGTTGGCACCTGGCTCGGCATGAGCCGGAGCCATGCCTGGTGCGGGAGATCTCGGGCTGGAGGGGTCTGCCCAGGCTGCTATTGGCAGCTGGATAATGGCCTGCCTCGGCACTGGCGGGCAAGCGCTGCGCCAGGTGTGTTGGCCAGCTGCCCGAATTCATCGTGAAGTTGTTTCTCTCTGGTTCCGGAGAAATCGCATGCACGTCAACAAAAGCCTGATCATCCTCGCCGACGTGTCGGTGGTCCTCCTGCTCGGCGGATGTACGCCGGGCGAGGGTCCTGCAGCCGGTTCCACCAGTCCTTCTGCTGGCACCTCTGCTGCAGCCGTGCCGCCGAAGTACCTGAGGGTGAGCGATTTCCAGGGTTGCCTGGAGACCGTGCAGGTCGGCTCTCACGAGCAGTGGTGCATGCCGTCGGAGAAGCCCGCCAATTGCCCGGCCGAGAGCTGGGAGCAGCTCGGTGCGCTGGAGGGGGATGATGCGCTTCCCTCGTGCCGGTAGCAGGGGCCGGGCGAAGGAGGTCGCCGGGACGGATAACCCCGGGTAAATGAAAAGCGCCCGCGACGGATGTCGCGGGCGCTCCTGGATGGACGCTGGTTCCGGCTCAGGCCGGGCGACGCCGCCGCAGCCAGATACCGGCAGCAAGCATCGACAGCAGCCAGAGGTCCAGCGAGCTGCTGCCGCCGCTGCTCTCGGCCGGAGCCGCGCGGACCGTCACCGCGAATCTGGCGCTGGCCGTGGAGCCGTCGAGGTCCGTGACGGTGACGGTGCAGCTGCCCTCGCCACGGAAGCCTGCCTCGGGTGAGAAGCTGACTTCGGTGCCAGCCTCGTTCAGCGAGCAGCTGCCGTGCTCCTCGGTCGTCACAGCCCTCGTGTGGCTTGCCAACGGACCATTGCCGGCGGTGATGGCGAGCGGTCGGCTCACATTCACGCCCACGCGGGTGGTGGCCGCCTCGATGGTCACCGCCGGCGCCACATCCTCGATGGTCACCGTGATGGTGCCGGTGTCGGTTTCAGCCGTGCCGGGATCGCTGTCGGTGATGGTGTAGTCGAACGTGTCCGTTCCCGAGAAGAACGTCGCCGACGGCGTGTAGGTGATCACGTTGCCGGCGACGCTGGTGGTGCCCCTGGTACCGGCGGCCGCGGTCACCGTGGCCGGGGCATCGCCCAGGTTGTTGCCAGTGATGCC
>JACFNV010000101.1 GCA_019454675.1 Gammaproteobacteria bacterium
CGCTGGCGCTGTCCTGGTACCAGCGCGCCGCCAATGCCAACCACCGGCTTGCGGTGGCACGGCTGGCGCACGCCTACGAGGCCGGCGAGCTCGGACTCGCCCCCGACCGGCTCAAGGCGCTGGAGTACCGGGCGCGCGAAGCCCGGTGCCTGCAGCGCCAGCAGGCTCAGGCCGCCAGCGGCTCGTAGCCCAGCGCGGCACCCAGCCAGCGCTCCACCGTGGCCAGGCTGATGCCCTTGCGCCGGGCATAGTCCTCCGCCTGGTCGCGCCCGATGCGCCCGAGGGCGAAGTACTTCGCCTCCGGGTGCGCCAGGTACCAGCCGCTCACCGAGGCCGGCGGCATCATCGCAAAGCCCTCGCTGAGCACGATGCCGGCATTGCGCTCGACATCGAGCAGGCGCCACAGCGTCGCCTTCTCGGTGTGGTCGGGACAGGCCGGGTAGCCCGCCGCCGGACGGATGCCGCGATAGGCCTCGGCGATCAGCGCATCGCTGTCGAGCGCCTCGCCGGGTGCATAGCCCCAGTGGACGCGGCGCACCTGCTGGTGCAGGTATTCGGCCCCCGCCTCGGCAAAGCGGTCGGCCAGCGCCTTCAGCAGGATGGCGCTGTAGTCGTCGTTGGCACGCTGGTAGGCAGCCACCCGCGGCGCCACGCCGAGCCCGGCGGTGACGGCAAAGGCGCCGACGTAGTCGCGGATGCCGCTCTCGCGGGGCGCCACGAAATCGGTCAGGCACAGGTGCGGCTGGCCATCGGGCTTGGCCTTCTGCTGGCGCAGGTGGTGGAGCATGGCCAGCGGTTCGCCGCGCGACTCGTCGGCGTAGACGGCGATGTCATCGTCACCGATGGCGTTCGCCGGGAACAGCCCGATCACCGCCTGGGCGGTGAACCACTGCTCGGCCAGCACCCGCTCGAGCATGGCCTGGATGTCCTGCCACAATGCGGTGGCCGCCTCGCCCACCACCGCGTCCTCGAGGATCTGCGGGAACTTGCCGTGGAACTCCCAGGCGTTGAAGAAGGGCATCCAGTCGATGTAGCGGGCGAGCGTCGCCAGGTCGAGCTTGCCGAGCGCCTGCACGCCCAGTTGCGCCGGCACCGGCGGCGTGCCGAAATCGACCCGCATCTTGTTGCGCCGCGCCTCCTCGAGGCTGAGGTTGGGAACCAGCCGCCCCTGCCTGCCGTGGCGGCTGCGGGTTTCGTTGCACTGCTCCTTCACCTCCGCCGCAAAGCGCTCGCGCTCCCCGGGGGTGATCAGCTTCTGCGCCACGCCCACCGCCCGCGAGGCGTCCTTCACGTAGACCACCGGGCCATCGTATTCGGGGTCGATCTTCACCGAGGTATGCGTCGGCGAGGTGGTCGCGCCGCCGATGAGCAACGGCACGGTGAAGCCCTGGCGCTTCATCTCGCGGGCCACGTGCACCATCTCGTCGAGCGAGGGGGTAATGAGGCCCGAGACGCCGATGAGGTCGGCATTCTGCTCGCGCGCCACCTGCAGCAGCTTCTCGGCGGGCACCATGACGCCGAGGTCGACGACCTCGAAGTTGTTGCACTGGAGCACGACGCCGACGATGTTCTTGCCGATGTCGTGCACATCGCCCTTGACCGTGCACATGACCAGCTTGCCGAGCCGGTGCACGCCGCCGGCCTGCCCCTGCTCGATGAACGGTATCAGATGGGCGACCGCGCGCTTCATGACCCGCGCCGACTTCACCACCTGCGGCAGGAACATCTTGCCGGCACCGAACAGGTCGCCGACCACGTTCATGCCGTCCATCAGCGGGCCCTCGATGACATCGAGCGGCCTTGCCGCCTGCAGGCGCGCCTCCTCGGTGTCCTCGATGATGAACTCGTCGATGCCCTTCACCAGCGCATGCGAGAGGCGCTTGTTCACCGGCCACTCGCGCCAGGCGTTGTCGACCACCACCGCCTTCGTGCCGCCCTCGTCGCGGTAGCGGCCGGCCATGTCGAGCAGCCGCTCGGTGGCGTCGGCACGGCGGTTGAGGATGACATCCTCCACCGCCTCGCGCAGCTCGGCGGGGATGTCCTCGTAGATCGCCAGCTGCCCGGCGTTGACGATGCCCATGTCGAGCCCGGCACGGATGGCGTGGTAGAGGAACACCGAGTGCATGGCCTCGCGCACGCGGTTGTTGCCGCGGAAGGAGAAGGAAACGTTGGAGACCCCGCCGCTGATGAAGACGCCGGGCATGCGCTGCTTGATCAGGCGGGTGGCCTCGATGAAGTCCACGCCGTAGTTGGCATGCTCCTCGATGCCGGTCGCCACCGCGAAGATATTGGGGTCGAAGATGATGTCCTCGGCGGCAAAGCCGGCCTTTTCCCGCAGCAGGTGGTAGGAGCGCTCGCAGATCGCCACGCGCCGCTCGATGCTGTCGCCCTGGCCCTTCTCGTCGAAGGCCATGACCACCGCGGCCGCGCCGTGGCGGCGGATCTCGCGCGCCTGGCGCAGGAAAGGCTCCTCGCCCTCCTTGAGGCTGATGGAATTGACGATGGCCTTGCCCTGCACGCACTTGAGGCCGGCCTCGATCACCTCCCAGCGCGAGGAGTCGATCATCACCGGCACCCGCGAGACGTCGGGCTCGCCGGCCACCAGCTTGAGGAAGCGGTCCATCGCCGCCACCGAGTCGAGCATGCCCTCGTCCATGTTGACGTCGATGACCTGGGCGCCGTTCTCCACCTGCTGGCGCGCCACCGCCACCGCCGCCGCATAGTCATCGGCGGCGATCAGGCGGCGGAACTGCGCGGACCCGGTGATGTTGGTGCGCTCGCCGATGTTCACGAACAGCGAGTCGGGGCCGATGTTGCAGGCCTCGAGCCCGGCCAGGCGCAGCCTTGGCTCCAGCTGCGGCAGGCTGCGCGGCGCGCAGCTGGCCACTGCCGCCTGGATGGCGCGGATGTGCGCGGGCGTGGTGCCGCAGCAGCCGCCCACCATGTTGAGCAGGCCTTCGCGGGCGAAGTCGCCGAGGATGCGCGCCATGTGCTCCGGCGTATCGTCGTAGCCACCGAACTCGTTGGGCAGCCCGGCGTTCGGGTGCACGCTGACATGGGTGTCGGCCACGCGCGAGAGCTCGCCGAGATAGGGCCGCAGGTCCTCGGCGCCCAGCGCGCAGTTGAGGCCGATCATGAAAGGCCTGGCATGGCGCACCGAATTCCAGAAGGCCTCGGTGGTCTGCCCCGACAGGGTGCGTCCCGAGGCATCGGTGATGGTGCCCGAGACCATGACCGGCACCGGTGCGCCCAGCTCGTCGCCCAGCGCCATCACCGCGTAGAGCGCGGCGCGTGCGTTGAGCGTGTCGAACACCGTCTCCACCATGATGAAGTCGGCACCGCCGGCCAGCAGGTTGCGGGCCGCCTCGGTGTAGGTGGCCACCAGCTCGTCGAAGCTGATGTTGCGGAAGCCCGGGTCGTTGACATCGGGCGAGAGCGAGGCGGTGCGGGTGGTGGGGCCGAGCACGCCGGCCACGAAGCGCGGCTGCCCGGTACGGGCCGCAACCTCGTCGGCCGCCCCGCGGGCAATGCGCGCGGCAGCCAGGTTCAGCTCGCCGACCAGGCCCTCGAGGCCGTAGTCGCCCTGCGAGGGCGCCGTCGAGTTGAAGCTGTTGGTCTCGACGATGTCCGAGCCTGCCTCGAGGAAGCCGCGATGGATGTCGGCGATGACATCGGGACGGGTCAGGCAGAGCAGGTCGTGGTTGCCCTTCAGCGGCTTCGGCCAGTCGGCGAGGCGGGTGCCGCGATAATCGGCCTCCTCCAGCCCGCGCGTCTGCAGCATGGTGCCCATGGCGCCATCGAGCAGCACGATGCGCCTGGCAAGCAGCGCCTGCAGGTTGGCGAAACGTTGTTGGCGTTCATCCGATACGGTGGTCATGGTCAAGCCTCCGCAGCCCCCGGCTGCAAGCCCAGCGCGCGGCAGACGGCGTGGGTCAGCTCCGCGCGGTTGAGCGTGTAGAAATGGAATTCGGCTACCCCGTGCTGGCGCAGGCGCATCACCTGCTCGCTGGCCACCTCGATGGCCACCTCGCGGGATGCCGCGGGATCATCGCCAAGCCCGGCGAAACGCCGGTGCAGCCAGTCCGGCACCCGTGCCCCGCAACGGGCGGCGAAATTCAGCATCTGCGAGAACTTCACGATCGGCAGCAGCCCCGGCACCAGCGCGCCCTCGATGCCCGCCCCGGCACAGGCATCGCGGAAGCGCAGGAAACGGTCGACGTCGAAGAAGAACTGGGTGATGGCGCGGCTGGCGCCGGCATCGAACTTGCGCCTGAGGTTGTCGAGGTCGAAGGCCGCACTCGGCGCCTCCGGATGCACGTCGGGGTAGGCCGCCACCGAGATGTCGAAGTCGCCGACCTCGCCGAGCCCCGCCACCAGGTCGGCAGCCCAGCCAAAGCCCCCCGGGTGCGGCCGGTAGGCGCTCTCGCCCGCCGGCGGATCGCCGCGCAGCGCGACGATGTGGCGTATGCCATCGCGCCAGTAGCCACGGGCCACCTCGAGGACTTCCTCGCGGCTGGCGCCCACGCAGGTGATGTGCGGGGCGCACACCAGCCCGGTCTCGGCCAGCAGGCGCTGCACGATGCGGTGGGTGCGATCGCGGGTCGAGCCATCCGCGCCATAGGTCACCGAGACGAAGCGGGGCCGCAGGGGCGCCAGCTGCTGCACGGCTGTCCACAGCCTGGCCTCCATCTCGGCCGTCCCCGGCGGAAAAAACTCGAAGGACACCTGGACGGGCGGTGGCGCAATGGCCGGCCGGATGCTGTCGGTCTTCATGCCTGAACCTCTGCCCGGCCGGCAGCCACGGTGGCCACCAGCAGTGCAAATTCGGGGCTGCGTGCCGGAAACCAGGCGGGAGTGCCCGGCCTGAGGCCGACCGTGCGCAGCATCACGGCCAGCTGGTTTTCAAACAGTCCCGCCGGAGCCTCGGCCACGCCGGACAAGCGCAGCGCAGCGGGCCGGATGCGGTCGAGCACCAGCAAGCGCCCCGTCGGGCGCAGCACCCGCGCTGCCTCGGCCACCACCTGCCGGGGCACGCTGCTGTGGGCCAGCACCTCGTCGAGCACCACCAGGTCGAAGCTCAGGTCCGGGAAATCCAGCGCGTGCATGTCCCCCGCGCGGATGGTGCAGTGGGCAAGCCCCGCCTGCTGGAGGCGCGAGCGCGCCAGCACGCGCATGCCGCGCGAGATATCCAGGCCCACCGCGCTGCGTGCCCGCGGCGCCAGCAGCCCCAGCAGCGCACCTGCCCCCACGCCGATGTCGAGGACATCGCCGATGGCCTGCGGGCCGAGGATGTCATCGAGCCCCTGGCGCAGCAGCTGCTCGCCGGGCCTGCCGGCGGCGGGTTCCGCCCAGCGGCGCGGCCCGCTGGGGGCGGCAAAGGCGTAGCGCTCGCGCTGGCGGCGGATATCGTGCATGCGCGCCTGGTCGGCGGCGATGGCCTCGTCCCCGGCACGCGCGAAGGCCACCACCCGCTCGACGAGCTCGGCGAGCGCCTGGACCGGATCGAGGCGGTAGTACACCCACTGGCCGTCGCGGAAATGGCTGACCAGGCGCGCCGCGTGGAGGATGCGCAGGTGCCGCGATACCCGCGGCTGGCTCTGGCCGAGCACCTCGACCATCTCCCCCACGGTGGCCTCGCCGGCCGACAGCAGGGCAAGCAGCCGCAGGCGCGTGGGATCGGCGCTCGCCTTGAGGAAGCTCAGTGCGCCGTCAGCAGTCATGAATGAATTATAAAGATTTCCTTATATAAAGAAACAGGCATTTCAAATAACGCGGAGCGACAGCAGCCCGCTTCCGGGGTTGCCGTCATCCAGACTGTCGGAACGATCAGGAAGCGAGCTTCTTGCGCAGCAGCTCGTTGACCTGGGCAGGATTGCCCTTGCCGCGGGTGGCCTTCATCACCTGGCCGACGAAGAAGCCGAAAAGCTTGTCCTTGCCGGCGCGGTACTCGGCCAGCTGGCCGGGGTTGGCGGCGAGGACCTCGTCGATCGCCCGCTCGAGGGCGCCGGTATCGGTGATCTGGCGCAGGCCCTTTTTCTCGATGATGGCGTCCGCCCCGCCTTCACCGGCCCACATGGCCTCGAAGACTTCCTTGGCGATCTTGCCCGAGATGGTGTCGTCGGCGATGCGCGCCAGCAGCCCGGCCAGCGCGGCAGCGCCCACCCGTGCCGTCGCGATGCCGCCACCCTCGCGGTTGAGGGCCGCGGCCAGCTCGCCGTTCACCCAGGTGGCCGCCAGCCGCGCATGCGCGATACCCAGCGCCGCCACCACGGCCTCGTAGTAATCCGCCACCTCGCGGTGCGCCGTCAGCACGGCGGCATCGGCCGCCGCCAGGCCGTGCTCCTGCACGAACCTTGCCTCCCGCGCCTCGGGCAGCTCGGGCATCGCCGCCCGCACCTCGTCGATGAAGTCCTGGCCGATCTCCAGCGGCAGCAGGTCCGGATCGGGGAAGTAGCGGTAATCGTTGGCCTCTTCCTTGCTGCGCATGGGGCGCGTCTCGTCCCTGTCGGGATCGTAGAGCCGCGTCTCCTGGACGATGCGCCCGCCGTCTTCCAGCACCTCGATCTGGCGCCGGATCTCGAACTGGATGGCACGCTCGAGGAAGCGGAAGCTGTTGAGGTTCTTGATCTCGGTGCGGGTGCCGAGCTTTTCGCTGCCCTCGCGGCGCACCGAGACATTGGCATCGCAGCGGAAGGAGCCTTCCTGCATGTTGCCGTCGCAGATGCCGATCCAGC
>JACFNV010000102.1 GCA_019454675.1 Gammaproteobacteria bacterium
GCTCGCCGATCAGCACCGGGTTGTTCTTGGTGCGCCGCTGCAGGATCTGGATGGTGCGGCGGATCTCGTCGTCGCGGCCGATGATGGGGTCGAGCTTGCCCTGCGCGGCGCGCTCGGTGAGGTCGATGGTGTACTTCTCCAGCGCCTGCCGGCGCTCCTCGGCATTGGGGTCGTCGACCGTGGCCCCGCCGCGCAGCTCGCCGATGGCCTTGTCCACCGCGCCCTTGACCACCCCGGCCTCGCCGAGGGTGCGCCCGAGCGTGCCCTTGTCGCCGCAGGCGGCGAGCAGGAACAGCTCGGAGGAGATGTACTGGTCGCCGCGGTCCTGGGCCAGCTTGTCGGCCAGGTTGAGCAGCTTGCCGAGCTCGTTGGATACCAGCACCTCGCCGCCAGTGCCCTCCACCCGCGGCAGCCGGTCGAGCGCCTCGCCGATCCGCGAACGCAGCAGGCTGACGTTGGCGCCGGCCTTGGCGAGCAGCGGGCGCACGGTGCCGCCCTCCTGGTCGATCAGCGCCAGCGCAACATGCAGCGGATCGATGAACTGGTGGTCACGACCAACCGCAAGCGACTGCGCATCGGAAAGGGCGAGCTGGAATTTGCTGGTGAGTTTGTCCATCCGCATAGTGCGGCTCCCGGAAAAGGCGAATATGCCCCTAGATGGGGGCCGGCAACCGGCTTTTCAACGCCGCCACCGGGCCTGCCCGCGCCGGTGGCAGACCCGGCCAAGATCATGCACCGCCCGCAGCTGCAGCCCGAGCGGGCAGCCTCGCCGTCCGCCATTTGCCGCTCGACCGCAGCCTTATGGGACATTCCCCCGCGTGGCCCGATGTGGCACCCTTCAGGACAGCCTGGAGGTATTGCCAATGATGACGGCCAAGGAAGAGCTGACCCAACTTATCCAGCAACAGCCGGAAGACAGCTCCCGGGAAGAAATCATCCGGGAGCTGGCCTTCCACACCATGGTGCTTCGAGGTCTCGCTGATGCCGATGCAAGGCGCTCCATTTCCAATGAGGAAATGAGCCGGCGCATCCGGTCGTGGCAGCAATAACCTGGACGCTCGAAGCGGAGCGCTGGCTGAAGGACATCCACGAGTACATTGCGGCCGACAATCCTCGGGCAGCGGCTCGGACGGTCCAGGGCATCTATGATCGTGCGCAGCTGCTGCAAAAGTTCCCGGAGATGGGCCACAGGTATTGGGCCTCATCGAAAAACGTGAGGATCCTGCTCTACGGTCATTACCGCATTACCTACCTGATCACGGCCAACGGCAACATCGAGATTCTCGGCATATTTCATGGTGCACTGGATCTCGACCACTACGAACTCTGAGCAACATGCAACCGGCCGCTGCACGGGCCGCATGCATGCCCATCACGCGGCTTGCATACGCGACATCAGCATTTTTTCCACGAGCCCGGCTCTCCGGGCAAACCCTCCTCGGCCAGGGCCCGCTCATGGGACGGATCGAGCCTGGCGCACTCTTTCATGACGGGTGCCCCGCAGCATGGGGTTTCATCATGCTGCGACCGCATCAAGGGCGGCAAGCCTGGGACAGCGACGGGAAGGCATCAGACCGATTTCAGCAGGGTCGCGAGGGCTTCGTTGTCGTGCAGGCCGGCGGTCGTCGTGTGGCGCGGTGTCGCCGGGCGCTCGTGTGCCTCGGTGCGCCAGGGCTGCCCGCTTGCAGCCCACTCGCCGGCATCGAGGCTGGCGATCAGCCAGCGCGCCAGCCGGGCGCGGTCCTGCGCCGGCAGCTGGCGGGCTTCGGCCTGGAGCTGGTGGATGTCCTTGCCCATGGCGCCAATCTAGGTACCGAGGCGGGTGCCGGCAAACCGCGAAACGGGGCTCCCTGCAGGGAATCGCCGGGATATCCGGCAGGCAAGCAGGCAGGTCCGGTATTCAGGCTGCCGGCGGCAGCTTCAGCAAGGCGCCTCGATCCATACCAGCGCCGCCTGGCGCCCGCAGCGGCCGTCGCGACGATGCGAGAAGAAGCGCTGCGGATCGCTGTAGGTGCAGTGCTGCCCGCCGTACACGCGGCCGATACCCGCCGCGGCCAGGCGGCGACGGGCGAGCCCCGCCAGGTCGAGCTGCCAGCGGCCGCGCGCATTGGCGCTGAAGCCGGCGGCGGCGCCCGCATCGACGGCGAGGAAGGCGCTGCGCACCTCCTCACCCACCTCGTAGGCCGCCGCGCCGATGGCCGGACCGATCCACGCCATCAGCTCCCGGGTGCGGGTGCCGCCCGCCACCAGCGCCGCCACCGTGGCCTCCAGCACGCCGGCGGCAAGCCCGCGCCAGCCGGCGTGGGCGGCCGCCACGCAGCTGCCCCGCTCATCGCAGAACAGCACCGGCAGGCAATCGGCGCTGAGCACCGCACAGACCGCGCCCGGCAGGCGCGAGACCATGGCATCGGCCGGCGTCCGCCGCGGCGCCACGGCGGCATCGGCCACCGCCCTGCCGTGCACCTGCACCAGCCAGCGCGGCTCCCGCGGCAGCCCGGCCGCGTGCGACAGCCGGCGGCGGTTCTCCGCCACCGCTGCTGGATCATCCTCGACATGGTCGCCGAGGTTGAGGCTGGCCCAGGCACCGCTGCTGACGCCCCCGCCGCGCGTGGTGGCGAAGGCGTGCACCGCGGCCGGCGCCGGCCAGTCGGGGCGGATCAGCAGCAACTCGTTCATTGCGGCTGCGGCCATTCGAGCGCCGCCAGCCGTGCGGCAGCCGCCGGCGAGCCGGCGAGCGCGCCCAGCACCACCAGCAGCTCGGCAGGCAGCGGCGCGGCGAATTCGAGCCATTCACCGCTTTGCGGATGCTCGAAGCCCAGCGCGGCGGCATGCAGCGCCTGGCGGCGCAGGCCGCGCAGCGTGTCGATGAGCGCGGCATCGGCACCGGCGGGCGGGCGCGGGCGCCCGCCATAGAGCGGATCGCCGAGCACCGGGAAGCCGATGTGCGCCATGTGCACGCGGATCTGGTGGGTGCGCCCGGTTTCCAGCCGCAGCGCGATGAAGCTGTGGGCGGCGAAGCGCGCCAGCACCCGGTAGTGGGTGTGCGCCTCGCGGCCATCGGCCACCACCGCCATGCGCAGGCGCTGGACGGGATGGCGGCCGAGCGGTGCATCGACCTCGCCGCCGGCGGTCATCACGCCGTGCACGATGGCGCGGTACTCGCGCCGGATCTGGTGCTGCTGCAGGTCGTGCTGCAGCCGTGCGTAGGCAGCGGGCGTCTTTGCCACCAGCAGCAGCCCGCTGGTGTCCTTGTCGAGGCGGTGTAGCAGCCCGCTGCGCGGCAGTTCCGCCAGCGCCGGCACATGGTGGCGCAGCCCGTTCTCCAGGGTGGCATCCGGGTTGCCCGCGCCCGGGTGCACCACCAGCCCGGCAGGCTTGTCCACCACCAGCAGCGCGGCATCCTCGTACAGCACGCTGAAGCCCACCGGCTGCGCCGCCACCGTCGCCGTCTCGATGGCCGCGACGGCCTCGAGCGCCACCTGCTGGCCGGCGGCGACCCGGCTGCGCGGCGTGGCCGCCGCGCCATCGAGCTGCACGCGCCCGGCGAGGATCCAGGCCTTGAGCTGCGAGCGCGAGTACTCGGGCAGCAGCCCGGCAAGGGCCTGGTCGAGCCGGCGACCATCGTGTTCAGGGGGGATGACCAGGCTGTGCATGGGGGTGCTCATGGGGGCGATTGTAGGCGCCCGCGGGGCGGCCGGTGCGGGCAGCGCTGGGCTATACTGCGCCACCTTGGTCCCGACGGCCCTGCAGACAGGTAAGTCACTTGCGCTTCCCAGCCGCCACCTCCCGCACCACCGTCCTGCTGGCAGCCCTGCTGGCCACGCTCGCCCTGCTCGCCGGTTGCGCCGGCAAGGAAACGCGCGACATGAAGTCGGGCGCCGACCAGCTCTACGAGCGCGCGCAGGCGGCGATGGAGAGCAGCAACTATCGCAACGCCATCAGCTACTACGAGGCGCTGACCGCGCGCTTCCCCTTCAGCAACCAGGCCAAGCAGGCGCAGCTGGACCTCATCTACTGCTATTACAAGAACGGCGAGCGCGAGTCGGCCATCGATGCCGCCAACCAGTTCGAGCGCGAGAACCCCACGCACCCGCGGGTGGACTACGCGCTGTACATGCGCGGGCTGGCCACCTTCACCGGCGAGTCCAACGCGCTGACGCGCTTCTTCAGGGTGGACCCGGCGCGACGCCCGCTCGACCGCGCGCTGGAATCCTTCTCCGCCTTCTCGCAGCTGGTGCAACGCTATCCGGGCAGCATCTACGCCCCCGATGCCCGCCAGCGCATGGTGTTCCTGCGCAACCGGCTGGCCGAGCACGAGAACTACGTGGCGCGCTACTACTACACGCGCGGCGCCTACCTGGCGGCGATCAGCCGCGCGCAGTTCGCGGTGGAGAGCTACAGCGGCGCGCCGGCGGTGGCCGACTCGCTGCGCATCATCATCGACTCCTACCGTGCGCTGGGCATGGCGGACCTGGCCGAGGACAGCCGCCGCGTGCTGGCGGCAAGCTTCCCCGCCGCCGCCGAGCAGCAGGCCAGCGAAGAGGCCAGGCCCTGGTACCGATTCTGGTGAGGCGGCGCGGCGCTCAGGCGTCGCGGTAGGCGGAGCCCAGCGGCTGGCGCCAGTCGCTGCCGAAGGCACGGCTGCCGATGCGCGGCCCCGGTGGCGCCTGGCGGCGCTTGTGCTCGGCACGCCGCAACAGGCCCAGCACGCGCTGCACCACCGCCGCTTCGAAACCCATGGCGATGATATCCGCCGGCGCGCGCCGTTCGAGCATCAAGGCGTCGAGGATGGGATCGAGCACCGCATAGGGCGGCAGCGAATCGCTGTCCTGCTGGTCCGGGCGCAGCTCGGCGGAGGGCGCACGGGCGATGACCCGCTCCGGGATCACCGCGCCGAGGCTGTTGCGGTGGCGCGCCAGCGCATAGACGCGGGTCTTGGTGCAGTCCTTGAGCGGGGCGAAGCCGCCGGCCATGTCGCCGTACAGCGTGGTGTAGCCCACCGCCAGCTCGCTCTTGTTGCTGGTGCTCAACACCATGCGCCCGCCCTGGTTGGCGAACGCCATCAGCAGCAGGGCGCGGCTGCGCGCCTGCAGGTTTTCCGCGGTGGTGCCCGCATCCGGTGCGATGCCGGCCTCCTCCAGCAGGCCGCGCGCGGCGCCGACCAGCAGCTCGATGGGCAGCACGCGGTAGTCCACGCCCATGGCTTGCGCCTGCGCGGCGGCATCCTCGAGGCTCATGGCGCTGGTATAGCGATAAGGCAGCATCACCGCCTGCACCGCCTGCGCGCCCAGCGCATCCACCGCGATGGCCAGCACCAGTGCCGAATCGATGCCACCCGAGAGGCCGAGCACCACGCCCGTGCAGCCGCTTGCCGCCACGTAGTCGCGCACGGCGCGCACCAGCGCCTGGTAGACCTCCGCGTTCTGCGCAGGCCAGGCGGCCACCGTGCCGGACAGCGGCGCGAGCCGCCCCGCGCGTCGTTCCAGTTCGATGCTGGCCAGCGCGGCCGCGAAGGCGGGCGTGCGCAGCCGCAACCGGCCATCGGCATCCAGCAGGCAGGAGCCGCCGGCATGGACCAGCTCGTCCTGCCCGCCCACCAGGTTGGCAAGCGCGATGGGCAGCCCCGCGGCGCGCGCGTTGTGCGCCAGTGCGGCCTCGGTGGCGGCCTGCCCGCCGACCACGAAGGGCTGGCCACCGGCGGCGACGATCAGCCCGGCACCCGCCGCGCGCAGCGCCCGGCAGGCATCCTCATCGAGGACATCTCCGCCCACCGCGATGCCGAGCGACAGGCCGTCGAGCTGCACCGGCAGCGGGCCCGCGCCGGGCTGGAAGTAGCGGTGTTCGTCGCAGGGGCCGCGGTCGTCGAGCAGCCGCCGGCGGCTGGCGGCAAGCACCCGGCCGGCGGCAAACAGCGTCGCGGTGTCGTAAAGGGCGCCATCCACCCGTTCGGGATGGCCGAGCAGCACGGCGATGCCGTAGCTGGCGGCGCGCAGCTCGTCGAGCGCCGTCGCGATGCGGGCGTGGAGCACGTCCTCGAACAGCAGGTCGGCGGGCGGGCGCCCGCTGAGGGCCAGCTGCGGGAAGACGACGAGGCCGGCGCCGGCGGCGCGCGCCTCGTCGATGCTGGCCAGGATGCGGCGGGCATTGCCCGCCACATCGCCCAGCAGCGGGCTGGTCTGTGCCAGGGCAAGCTTCAAGGAGGTGCTCATCCCGCGCTGCCCGGCACCGCCGGCCGGCGGGCTAGCCGAGCAGTTCCTTCATGGCGGTGCCGAGGTCGGCGGGCGAGCGCACGGTGCGCACCCCGGCCTCTTCCAGCGCGGCGTACTTGGCAGCCGCCGTGCCCGCGCCCCCGGAGATAATGGCACCGGCATGGCCCATGCGCTTGCCCGGCGGTGCGGTGACGCCGGCGATGTAGGCCACCACCGGCTTGCTCACGTGGTCGTGGATGTAGCGCGCCGCGGCCTCCTCGTCGCTGCCGCCGATCTCGCCGACCATGATGATGCCCTCGGTCTGCGGGTCGGCCTCGAACAGCTCGAGGCAGTCGATGAAGTTCATGCCGCGGATCGGGTCGCCGCCGATGCCGACGCAGGTGCTCTGGCCGAGGCTTGTGGCTACCCAGCGGACGAACCTATCCGTA
>JACFNV010000103.1 GCA_019454675.1 Gammaproteobacteria bacterium
TACTTCTTCCTTAAAATCCGCGCAGCCTTCCCCGGAGTTCGGTGAAGAACCTTTTCTTTGGCCGATGCCGGCCGCGTCGACCCGGGCTTGCAGGATCCCGGTCGTCAGCGCGTGTACTTCGCGGCTCCCCGGTCGGGCACGGGCAGTGCCACCTCTGGCGATGGATCGGCCATCGTGATCGCCTCCCCCGTCCGCACTGCGCTGCCCACCTTCACCGGAATGCCGAGCGCGGCGCGGTGGACCTCCTCGACGAGCGACCAGTCCACCGTTGCCGGCCTGTCCGCGGTGGCGCGCACGTAGAGCGCGGTGATGTCGCTCATGCCCTGGCCTTCGCCGCTGCCGGCCCTGGGATCTCCATCCAGCCGCGGATGAACCTCGAGGTAGAGGCTGTCGCCCGCCCAGCCGAACTTGTAGGGCTGGTTGACGATCTGCACCTGCACGCCCACCGGTATCTGCCCGAAGAGCCACTCGATGTCTTCCGGGTACATGCGTATGCAGCCGTGCGTCACCTGCATGCCGATGCCCACCGGCCGGTTGGTGCCGTGGATCAGGTAGCCCGCGGCGCTGAGGCGCATGGCATGTTCGCCCAGCGGGTTCTTCGGGCCCGGCGGCACCGCCCTCGGCAGGATGTCGCCATCGGCGGCGTGCTCGGCACGGATGCTTGCCGGCGGGTACCAGGTCGGCTTGTTCTGCTTGGCGACCACCTTGTGGGTGCCGATCGGCGTGGACCAGTCCATGCGTCCGATGCTGACCGGGAAGGTGTTCACCATCATGCGGCCGCCCGATGGCTGGAAGTAGTAGAGCCGGTACTCGGCGATATTGACCAGCAGCCCCTGCCGCTTGCCGGCAGGCAGCACATAGTGCGTGGGCAGCAGGATTTCGGCGCCATCGCCCGGCAGCCAGGGATCCACCCCCGGGTTGGCCTGGCGCATGTCCTCGTAGCCCAGGCCCGTGCGGCGCGCGATATCGGTCAGCGTGTCCTCATGCGCTGCGCGTACCGTCGCCAGCGCACCGATCAGGTCGGAGCCGGGAACCAGCAGCAGCGTCTCCGCCCTGGCGGCGGATACCGCCATGACAGCCAGCGCCAGCAGCGCGATACCGCCGCGCAAACCACGCAGAAACTCCTGGACAGAGATCATGCAATCGTCCATGCAACCATGTGGAATGATTCTAGTGCAGGGCCGGGACAAACAGCCAGCGCGGCGGCTGCGCCGGCCTTCAGAAGCGGAGCAGGCAGGCGCCCCAGGTGAAGCCGCCGCCAAAGCCTTCCAGCAGCAGCAGCTCGCCCCGCTGCACGCGCCCGTCACGCACCGCAGCATCGAGCGCCATGGGGATGGAGGCAGCCGAGGTGTTGCCATGATCCTGCAACGTGAGGACCACCCGCTCCATCGGCATCCGCAGCCGCTTGGCGGTGGCCTGGATGATGCGCAGGTTGGCCTGGTGCGGAATCAGCCAGTCGAGCTCCGCGGCATCCACTCCGTTGTCGACCAGCATCTTCTCGGCGATGCCCTCGAGGGTCTTCACGGCGACCTTGAAGACCTCGTTGCCCTTCATGTGGATGAAGTGCCCTTCCTGGTCGCCGAACACCGGTCCCGGACACCGCGAGGGCCCGTAGGGGTGGTAGAGGAGATCCTGGTAGTGTCCGTCCGCGCCCAGCTGGCAGGCGATGATGCCGGGTTCGCTGGAAGGCTTGAGCACCACCGCACCGGCACCATCGCCGAACAGCACGCAGGTGCTGCGATCGCTCCAGTCGACGATGCGTGACAGCGTTTCCGCACCGATCACCAGTGCGCAAGCCACGCGCCCGGTGGCGATGAAGCGCTCGGCGATGCTCAGCGCATACATGAAGCCGCTGCAGGCAGCCTCGACGCTGAAGGCGGGGCAGCCGCGGATGCCGAGCCGCTCCTGCAGCAGGCAGCCGACGTTGGGGAAGACGACATCCGGGGTGGTGGTGCCGACGACGATGAAATCGATGTCGGCAGCCGTGACACCGGCCGCCTCCATGGCACGGCGTGCAGCCTGCTCGGCGAGGTCGGCGGTGGTCTGCGTCTCGGCGGCAATATGCCGACGCTCGATGCCGGTACGCTCGCGGATCCACTCGTCGGTGGTGTCCACCATCGTCTCGAGCTCCCGGTTGCCCAGGATGCGCTCGGGAAGGTAGCTGCCGGTGCCGGCAATGCGCGCGTACATCTAGCTGACCTGCTCCTGGACGAGCTTGCGGATCTGGTCGGGCACCCGCTTGGCAACCTCGAGCATGGCGGTGCGGATCGCCTGGCTGAAGGCCATCTCGTCGGCGCCGCCATGGCTCTTGATGACGATGCCGTTGAGCCCCACCAGGCTCGCGCCATTATAGCGGCGCGGATCGAGCTTGCCGGCCAGCGAGCGCAGCACCGGCCGCGCCACCAGCGCGGCCAGCAGCCCGTAGAAGCTGCTGCGGAATTCCTGGCGCAGGAAATGGCGCACCAGCCGCGCGGTGCCTTCCATCGACTTCAGCGCCACGTTGCCGGTGAAGCCATCGCAGACCACCACGTCGGCGCGCTGCTCGGGGATGCGGTCGGCCTCGATGAAGCCGATGTAGTTGAGCTGGCTGGTCGACAGCAGCGCCGCCGCGCCCTTCACCACCTCGTTGCCCTTGATGTCCTCCTCGCCGATGTTGAGGAGTGCGACCCGCGGGAACTCGATGTTCTCGATGCCCTTGGCCACCACCGCGCCCATCACCGCAAACTGGTACAGCTGCTCGGGGGAACAATCCGCGTTGGCCCCCAGGTCGAGCATGTAGGTACGCCCGTGCATGGTCGGCACCGGCACCATGATGGCGGGGCGATCGATGCCGGGCAGCGTCTTCAGCACGAAGTGCGCGGTGGCCATGAGTGCGCCGGTGTTGCCGGCGCTGACGCAGGCATCGGCCTCGCCCGACTTGACGAGGTTGATCGCCACGCGCATGGACGAGTCCTTCTTCTTGCGCAGCGCCTCCGCCGGGGGCTCGTCCATGCTGACGATCTGCCGGGCATCATGGAGCGTGTAGCGGGAACCATCGATGCCGGCGCCCTGCAGGTAGGGCTCGATGAGCTCGCGCTGGCCGACGAAGGCGAGCTTCAGGTCGGCATGCTCGCGCAGCATGGCGAGGCCCGCGGGCACGCAGACCTCGACGCCCCTGTCGCCGCCATGGGCATCGAGCGCGATCGTGACTGGCGTGGGCACGGCTTTCCCTCGGGCTTGAGTGCCGGAATGGGGCGATCGCGCAGCGCGAGGGGCTGTGCGGGGCGCTATTCGGCCGGTTCCGCGGTCTCGATGATCTTCTTGCCGCGGTAGTAGCCATCCGGGCTGATGTGGTGGCGCCGGTGCGTCTCGCCGGTGGTCGGCTCGACCGATACCGCCGGCTTCGCCAGCTTGTCGTGCATGCGGCGCATGCCGCGGGTGGACGGGGTCCTGCGCCTCTGGGGAACTGCCATCTTGCCTTCTCCTGAAAAGCCTTATTTTCCGCTCTTGGCAGCCTCGGCCTGCAGGATGCGCAACCCGGCAAAAGGCCGGGCCGTCTCCCCTGCAGTTTCCTGGCCTGCAACCTCGCCGGGCGCTTCCGCGTGCGCCGGGCGGCATTCATGCCGGTCATCGTGCAATGGCGCCAGCGGCATCACCGCCAGGACCTCGTCCTCGACCATCGTGCGCAGGCAGAGCGCGCCATCCGCATCCAGCAGCACGCTGTCGAAGGGTTCGGCCAGCATCTCCGCCGCCGCTTCGTCGGGCACCACGGTCAGCCTCGCCTCGATCTCCACCGGCCACGGCACCGGGCCCAGGCAACGCTGGCAGACCAGCTGCAGCGCGCCGGCCACGCGCAGTTCGACGAGCGGCCGGGATTCGGGGCCTGCCTCGAACTGCAAGCGCAGCGCCAGCCGGCCATCCGTGCCATCGGCCAGCACGCCGGCAAGGCGCGGCAAGGCAGCCGGGCGGACCTCATCTTCCAGGCAGGCCCGGGACGTTGCCAGCTCAGCCAGCCGTGCCGATGCGATGCGCTCAAGCCGCATGGGCGCGGCAGTGTAAGGACGCTGGCATACCCTGTCAAAATCCGCTACGGTCGCCGCCCCATGTCCCAGCCAGCCCCCGCCGCAAAGCCCGTGGTCGTGCTCGCCTCCGGCTCCCGCTACCGGCGGGAGCTGCTCGGCCGCCTGCTGCCCGTCTTCGAGGTGGATCCGCCGGCGGTGGACGAGTCCGCGCTGCCCGGCGAATCTCCCGACGCCCTGGCCACCCGGCTGGCCCGGCTCAAGGCCCGGCACACCGCCGGCAGGTGGCCCGGCCGCCTCGTCATCGGCAGCGACCAGGTGGCCGCATGCGCCGGGCGCATCCTCGGCAAGCCGGGGACCGCCGCAGCTGCCCGCGCCCAGCTCGGCCACTGTGCCGGGCACCCGCTGGTCCTGCATACCGCGGTGGCGCTGCTCAGGCCGGACGGCAGCCTGCTCGAGCATCTCGACCACAGCAGCCTGCAATTCCGTGCCCTCGAGGCAGGGGAAATCGCGCGCTACGTCGAGCGGGACCAGCCCGTGGACTGCGCGGGCGCCTTCCGCTTCGAGTCGCTCGGCATCGCCCTGTTCAGCCAGGTGGACACCCGCGACCCCACCGCCATCCAGGGCCTGCCGCTGCTCTGGCTGGCCGCTGCCCTGCGCGACTCCGGCCTGGCGCTCATCTAGGAGCCTGCTGCTCCCGCAGTTGTGCCAGGGTTCGCTGCAGCTCCGCGGGCAGCGGGCTCGTGACGCGGATGACGCGCTCGTCACGCGGGCTGGCCACCGCGATCGACAGCGCATGCAGGAAAAGCCGCTGCAGGCCGGTGCTCTGCACGACCGGATCGGGATCGAGTCCGTAACGGCAGTCTCCCGCCAGCGGCAGGCCGAGGTGCGCGGCATGGACGCGGATCTGGTGCGTGCGCCCGGTCAGCAGCGCCACCCTCGCCAGCGTTGCACCGGGCAGGCGCTCCTCCACCGCCAGCCGCGTCAGCGCCGGCTTGCCGGCTGCATCCACCCGCACGTGGCGCTCGCCGCCGCGCCTCTCGGTGGTGAGCAGCGGCGCATCCACCAGCTGCTCCTGCCCCTTCAGCCTGCCCACCAGGAGCGCCAGGTAGGTCTTCTCCACCTCCCCGGCACGGAACTGCGCCTGCAGGTGGCGCAGGGCCGCGGCCCGCTTGGCCAGCATGAGGCAGCCGCTGGTGTCGCGGTCCAGCCGGTGGACCAGCTCGAGGAATCGCGCCTCGGGCCGCGCGGCGCGCAGCAGCTCGATGGCCCCCAGGCTGATGCCGCTGCCGCCATGCACCGCAAGCCCGCTCGGCTTGTCGAGCACCAGCAGGTCGGCATCCTCGTAAAGGGTCCGCGACAGGATCCAGGCCACGTCCCGCACCGGCGGCAGCTGTCCTTCGCCCGCTGCCGCCTGCCGCAGCGGCGGGATGCGCACCCTGTCGCCGGCCGCCAGGCGCTGGCTGGCCTGTGCGCGCCGGCTGTTCACCCGCACCTCGCCCGAGCGGATGATCCGATAGACATGGGTGCGCGGCACGCCCTTGAGCTGCGCCGCCAGGAAATTGTCGAGCCGACGCTCGGCATCCTCGGCATCGACGGTCAGCGTCCGTGCGCCGGGTGGCTTGCCCGCAGGCCCGGGCGGTGGCGAGTCAGGGCCGCTCAACATGCACGTAATCCATTGATGGTAAAGGTTCCGGCTGCTATATTACCGGGCGCCTGCGCGTAATGCGCCAGCGGTTGCCGGGCTACAGACTCCGTCTGCCGACGGATCCGATGCACCGGCGTTTTCATTTTCAAGGAGCCTGCCCCGCAGGCTCGCCGTTTGGGCTTTCCTGGCAGTCGGGACCCGGTCGACACCGGCACCCCGTTGCAGCGTGAAAATCCAGTGACAGTTCTTATGCCGGATGCGATGCAGATCTTGGCCAGCGATCCCGGAAACGGCTTCCGGGCAGCCGTCGCTGGTGCTGCACGGGCGCTGGAAGCCGCCCTCGACCCCGGCACGCAGGCCAACACAGGAACACGCTGTCCGCCATGGGTGCCCGCACACCACCGACAAGCAGGACCGTATGAAGAGAATGCTGATCAACGCAACTCAGCAGGAAGAGTTGCGCGTGGCCATGGTAGATGGCCAGAAACTGTTTGACCTCGCCATCGAGTCACCCTCCCATGAGCAACGCAAGGCAAACATCTACAAGGGGCGCATAACCCGCATCGAGCAGAGCCTGGATGCGGCCTTCGTCGACTACGGGGCGGATCGCCACGGCTTCCTGCCGATGAAGGAGATCTCCCGCGAGTACTTCGTCAGCGAACCCTCCGGCGACCGCCTGAACATCCGCGAGCTGCTGCGCGAGGGCCAGGAGATCGTCGTCCAGGTCGAGAAGGAGGAACGCGGCAACAAGGGCGCCGCGCTGACCACCTTCATCAGCCTGGCCGGGCGCTTCATCGTCCTGATGCCGAACAACCCGCGTGGCGGCGGCGTTTCGCGCCGCATCAGCGGCGAAGAGCGCGACGAGATCATCGATGCCATGCACGACCTCGAGGTGCCCGGCGGCATGGGCGTGATCATCCGCACCGCCGGCGTCGGCCGCAGCGCCGAGGAACTCAACTGGGACATGCAGTACCTGTTGAGCATCTGGGAG
>JACFNV010000104.1 GCA_019454675.1 Gammaproteobacteria bacterium
GTAGGCCACGCAGCCGATGGCAGGCTCGGGCCCGAGCAGCCGCCAGAGCAGGCCGCGCGAATCCACCGAGGACAGCGTCGGGTTGGCACCGCCGGCGCCGGCGCGGAAGAAATACCACCAGGGGAAGCCATTGCCGATGGTGACCACCGCGGTATCCGGGCCGAGCAGCGGGCGCAGCTCCGCGGCAATGGCCGGCAGCCCGTCGGCCTTGATCGCCAGGAACACCACGTCCTGCGGGCCCGCCTCGGCGGCACTGGCCACTACCCGCAGCGGCACCGTCTCGCACCGGCCCTGCTCCACCAGCACCAGCCCTCTTTCCCGCACCGCCGCCAGCGTGGCGCCCCGGGCGATGCCGCACACCTGCTGGCCCGCACGCGCGAGGCGTGCCGCCAGGTAGCCGCCGATGGCGCCGAGGCCGAAGACACAGGCCGTACCCTGCGGGGCCGTGATATCGCTCATAACTGCAGCTCCCACTTCCAGCCGAAGCCGTGCGCGCTGTCGAGCAGGCGGATGAGGCGCGGCTTCACCCGCCAGAACGGCGTGTGCTGCAGCCGTCGTGCAATGAGTTGTTCATCGGCGGTTTCCGGCCGGGCGTGGAGCGCCTGCACGTCAGGAAACCTGGCCAGGTAGAGCGCCAGCGCCGCCGGGCGTTCGGCCTCTGCGAGCTGCATCGCCTCGCCCTCGATCTGCAGGCCACGCACCTCGTCCCAGCCGCCGGCATCGGCATCGATGCACAAGGCCACGCGCGGATCGACAGCCATGTCGCGCGCATGCCGGGTGCGCGGATCGGAAACGAAGAACAGGTTGAACGCCGCATCGCTGGCATAGAAGACGGTGGCCGCCCACGGCCGCCCCTGGTGGCTGGTGGCCAGCGTCAGGGTGCGATGGCCGGCCAGCAGCCGTGCGATGGCGGCACGCCCGGTGGCATCAGCCATCATGCCCCGGCCCCCGCCCTGCCCGATCCCGGCGGGAGGCAGCGCACAAGGCGGGCATCGGCAGCCGGTTGTCGCAGCCGGCGGCGCCCCTGCCCGCGATGCCGATGATGAGCCGCATGCCGCTTTCCCGATGGAGGGACGATGGTGCCGGCGGAGGGACTTGAACCCCCGACCTCTCGCTTACGAAGCGACTGCTCTACCAACTGAGCTACGCCGGCGCGGCGGCGAAGTATAGCAGCTTGTCGGGCGCCTCAAGCGCCCTTGCTGGGCCGTATCCGGATGAGGATCTCGACGCTCTCCGCCTCGGTGGCGCTGGGCAGGGCCGGCAGGCGCGAAACCTGCAGCTCGGCGGGGTCGATATCGGTCAGTTCGCCGGTCTCGGCATTGTAGAAATGATGATGGGGCGTGGTGGTGGAGTCGTACATGAGGCGCGTCGGGTCGACCGCGATCTCGCGGATGAGGCCACGGCACGAGAACAGGCTGAGCGTGTTGTAGACCGTGGCCTTGGCGACGCGCTGCCCGCCACGACGCAGCCTTGCCAGCAGCTGGTCGGCCGAGAAATGGCAGGGCTGGTCGAGCACCAGCATGCCGATCTGCACGCGCTGGAGGGTTGGCCGAACGCCGTTCTGGAGAAGCCGTGCGGTCACCCGCTCACGAAGGTCCAACTGCAGCCCGTCCCGAATAAATCATCCCGCATGCATTGTAGTCACCCGTCGCCGACCCTGTAAATGCGCCATCTACGCACTATCCGCCGGGTGGCAATCGGGCGCTTTGCGCCCGAAACGCCGGCTGCGCCGCCCCTCCCGCAGGCCTAGGGTGCAGGCCATGAGACAGCCGCATCGCGCCTTCACGCTGCTGGAAATGCTGGTCACGCTGGGCGTGGCCGCCACGCTTGCTGTGCTCGCGGCCGTGGCGGGCCGGCAATGGCTGCTCGAGGCACGCATGGTCGGCACCGTCAACGGCCTGGTGCACGCCATCCACCTGGCACGCGCCGCCGCGCTGGCCGAGGCCCGCGAGGTGGTGCTCTGCCGCAGCGTGGACGGGACGCAGTGCGCGCCCGCCGGCGACTGGAGCAGCGGCTGGCTGGTGTTCGTCAACCACGACGGCGACGAGCCGGCCATGGTCGATGCCGGCGAGCGTATCCTCGCCGCCAGCGGCCGCCTGCCGCTCGTCTCCATCCGCAGCAACCGGCGTGCCTACGCGCTGCGCCCGCATGCCCTGCGCGCCACCAATGGCACACTGATCTTCTGCGACGAGCGGGGCCATGCCGGCGCCCGCGCCCTCATCCTCAGCTACAGCGGCCGGCCACGGCTCTCGCGGCGCGCGGCCGATGGCGGTGCACTGCAATGCGCCGGCTGATCCGCCCGCCATGCCGCCCCGCCCGTCCGCGGCTGCGGGCCGCCAATCCGCTGAGGGGCTGCTGAAATGGCCGCTCGCTCCCACGATCATGGCTTCAGCCTGGTCGAGGTGCTGGTAGCGCTGGTGGTCATGGCGGTCGGCATGCTGGGTATCGCCGGCCTCTACGTCGAGGGCCTGCAGGCGGGCCGCAGCGCGGCCTACCGCAGCGTCGCCATCACGCTGGCGGCGGACATGGCCGACCGCATCCGCGCCAACCCGGCGGGCAGCTACCCCGGCACCGGTCCGGGCGCCAGCATGGGCTGCGTCAACGGCGGCAGGGACTGCAGCGCCGACGAGCTGGCCGCGGACGACTGGTACCGCTGGCTCGGCGACCTGCAGCAGCGGATGCCGGCTGGCAGCTCGGCCGTCATCGAGAAACAGGATCTGGCCGCGGCCAGCCAGTACACCATCACCCTGTCCTGGCCCGAGGCAGGCCAGGAAATGCCGGCGAACTACGCGCTGGCGCTGCAGCTGTGAACGGCCGTCGACACGCCTGCGGCATGACGCTCATCGAGCTGATGGTGGCGATGAGCATCGGCCTGTTCCTCATCTGGGGTGCCTTCGCGGCCTACCTGCAGGGCAAGACCAGCTACCAGGCCGCCGACGTGGCCACGCGCCTGCGTGAAAATGCGCGCTTTGCGCTCGAGGCGATCGAGCCCGACCTGCGCCTTGCCGGCTTCTGGGGGCCCTCCACCAACACCGCCCCGGTACCCGATGCCGCCGGCATGACGGTCAGCTGCGCGGGCAGCGATGCCAGCAGCTGGGTCCTCGCCCTGGAGCAGCCGGTCGCTGCCAGCGACGATGGCTACGCCATCACCGGCTGCGGTCCCCACGGCAGTGCCCGGGCCGGCAGCGACGTGCTCTTCATCCGCCATGCCGGCGGGCTGACCGCCAGCCCCGATGCCGGCCAGATCCAGGTGGCCAGCGATCTCGCCATGGCGCGGCTGTTCAACGACGGCCTGGTGCCCGCGGGCCTGGATCCCCTCACCGGCGAGGTCCGCGACCTCCAGGCGCACGCCTACTACGTGGACGACACCTCCAGCTTCGCGCCGGACCTGCCCTCCCTGCGCCGGCTCACGCTGATCAAGGGCGGCATCATCGAGGACCAGGAGATGATCACCGGAGTGGAAAACCTCCAGGTGCAGTTCGGGCTCGACACCAGCGGCGATGGGCAGGTCGAGCGCTATGTCGACCCGGGCAGTGCCGAACTGAGCCCGGGCGCCGCCGGTTACCTCGAACATGCGCGCATCATCGCGGTGCGCCTGTGGATGCTGGTGCGCTCGGAGGAGCCACCGGGCCCCGGCTTCCAGGACGGGCACAGCTATCAGCCGCTCGACCACGATGCAGCTCCCATCCATCCGGGCGATGACGGCTATCCCGCCGGCTTCCAGCGCATCGAGATCAGCAAGACGGTCTTCCTGCGCAACCAGGTGCGGCAATGAGCGCCGCTGTCGCATCCGCCGGCAGGCAGCGCGGCGCCGCGCTGGTGGCAGGCCTGGTGCTGCTGATGGTGCTGACCGTGCTGGCCATCTCCGCCATGCGCACCGCCACCCTCAACCTCGGCATGACCACCAATGTGCAGGCACGCGAGAACGCCTTCCAGCTCGCGGAATCGGGCATCCAGGCCACCCTGCGGCAGGTGGCAGCCGCGGCCATCGACCTCGATGCGGTCGCGGCCTGCCCCGCCACGCCGCGGCCGTGGAGCAGCGCCGACCTGCCATGGGGCGCAGCGGTGGCGGTGCCCGCCCTGCGCGGGCGCTACGAGGTCCGCCTGTGCGCGGCCGGCGCCACCCATGATGCGCTCGGCTCGAGCATCGGCTCCACGCAGCTGCACTACCGCATCGAGTCCCGCGGGCGCAGCGACCAGCGCAATGCCGAGGCCATCCACGCCCAGGGCTTCTACCGGGAGTACCCGGCCAGCGGCCTTGCTCCCCCGACGCACTGCATCGACCTCGCCTGCCTCCCGCCCCCGGCGGATGCCGCCACCGGGCCCAGCCGCAGCTTCTGGACCCGGGAACGCGCACCGTGAGTTCCGGGCCGCAGCGGGCGCGCGGGTTTTCGCTGGTCGAGCTGCTGGTCACGCTCGCCATCCTCGCCATCCTCGGTTCGCTTGCCGTCGGCAGCTATCGCCAGTATCTCCGCCGCACCCACCGGGTGGATGCCACCACCGCCCTGCTGCGGCTGGCGGCGGCACAGGAAAAGCACTACGCGCAGAATGGCCGGTATGCCGATGCCGGCGCCCTGTCGCTGCCACCACCGGCCGGGCTCGGCATCGCCGGCACCGGGCGCGGCTATTACACGCTGGACATCCTCGTCGGTGCGGGCGGGGCGGCCACCGGTTACACGGCAACCGCCACGGTGGCTTCCGGCGGGCCGCAGGCCGATGACGACGACTGCTGGGTATTCACGCTCGACGAACGCGGCCTGCGCGGGGCCATCGATCGCAGCGGTGACGCGCCCCCCTCCTCCGGCACCGACTGCTGGCGCTAGCCGCGGTTGCGGTAGCGCTCGAGCACCAGGCCGTCGAAGAGCACCAGCAGCACCCCGCCGGTGATGGCCGAGTCGGCCAGGTTGAAGGCCGGGTAGGACCAGCCCTGGTAGTGGAGCAGGATGAAGTCCACCACGTAGCCGTGGAGCAGCCGGTCGACCAGGTTGCCGATGGCCCCGCCCAGCAGCAGCGCCAGCCCCAGCGCCAGCAGGTCGTGTCCCCTGCGCGGCAGGCGCACCAGCCACCACAGCACGCCGATGCTGACCACCACCGCCACTGCCGCAAACAGCCAGTTCTGCCAGCCCGAGGCCCCGGCAAGAAAGCTGAAGGCGGCACCGGTGTTGTGCAGGCGCACCAGGTCGAAGACCGGCAGCACCGGCCGGCGCTCGTAGAGCTCCAGCGCCGCCATCACCCGCAGCTTGGTGAACTGGTCGAGCGCAATGACCACCACCGACACCAGCAGCCAGCCGGGCCAGGCAATGCGCCCCGCAGCCGGGGCGCCGGGATCCTTCTTCCGTGTTGCGGCGGCCATCAGGCAAAGGCCCGGCTCTCGCCGGGGCCCTCGATGTTGTCTGCGCAGCGTCCGCACAACTGCGGATGCGAGGCCACGCTGCCCACTTCGGGGCGGCGATGCCAGCAGCGCACGCACTTGGCGTCGTCGATGGCCGACACCGCCACCGCAAAACTCTCGCCCTGCAGGGCATCCGGCGGCTGCCCGGCCAGCGGGTGCACTGCCGCCTCGGAGCTGATGAAGACGAAGCGCAGCTCGTCGCCGAGCAGGCGCAGGACCTCACCCAGCGCACCATCGGCATGGACATCGACGCGGGCATCGAGCGCGGAACCGATGCCGCCGGCGGTGCGCAGCGCCTCGAGCGCCCGTGCAGCCACCTCGCGCACCTGCAGCACCGCCGGCCAGTCCACCCGGCAGGGCTCCATGGCGGGCAGCTCGTGCCAGGTGCCGGTGAACACCGTGACGTCCCGCGCGCCGGGCAGTGCCTTCCAGATTTCCTCGGCGGTGAAGCTCAGCACCGGCGCCAGCCAGCGCACCATGGCCTCGGCGATGTGGTACATGGCGGTCTGCGCCGAGCGCCGCGCCAGGCTGCGCGCGGGCGTGGTGTACAGGCGGTCCTTGATGATGTCGAGGTAGAAGGCGCCCATGTCCACCACGCAGAAGTTGTGCAGCAGCTGGTAGACGCGGTGGAACTCGAAGGCATCGTAGGCGGCGACGATCTCGCGCTGCAGTTCGCCGGTGCGGGTGATCGCCCAGCGATCCAGGTCCACCAGCTCCCCTGCGGCCACCTGGTCGGCGGCCGGGTCGAAGCCATGCAGGTTGCCCAGCAGGAAGCGCGCGGTGTTGCGCATGCGCCGGTAGGACTCCGAGATGCGCTTGAGGATCTCGGTCGAACCGCTCATCTCCGCGCGGTAGTCGGTGGCCGCCACCCACAGCCGCAGCACATCGGCGCCCAGCGTGTCGAACACCTGCTGCGGATCGATGCCGTTGCCGAGCGACTTGGACATCTTCCTGCCCTTCTCGTCCACGGTGAAGCCGTGGGTCAGGCAGCTGCGGTAAGGCGCCCTGTCGTGCATGGCCACCGCGGTCAGCAGCGAGCTCTGGAACCAGCCGCGGTGCTGGTCCGAACCCTCGAGATAGAGATCGGCGGGAAAGCCCACCTCCGGCCGCGACTGCGCCAGGCAGTGGTGCACCAT
>JACFNV010000105.1 GCA_019454675.1 Gammaproteobacteria bacterium
ACCCGCTCGGGTGGCAGCAGCTCGCCGAGGTCGGTGCGGCGCACCGTGAGCGCCGGGTCATCGGCCAGCACCGTGCCGATGCCGGTGAGGATCGCCGAACTGCGCGCACGCAGGGCGTGGACGTCGCGTCGCGCCGCCTCGCCGCTGATCCAGCGGCTCTCGCCGCTGGCGAGCGCGGTGCGCCCGTCGAGGCTCGTCGCCAGCTTGCTGCGCAGCCAGGGACGCCCGCGCTCCATGCGCGAGAAAAACCCCTGGTTGAGCACCCGCGCCTCGGCCTCGAGCACGCCCGCCACCACCTCTATGTCCGCCGCGCGCAGGGCGGCCGCCCCCTGCCCCGCTACTTTCCGGTTGGCATCGCCTGCGGCATAGACCACGCGGGCGATGCCGGCCTCGATCAGCGCCCGCGTGCATGGCGGCGTGCGCCCCTGGTGGCAGCAGGGCTCCAGCGTCACGTAGGCGGTGGCGCCCCGCGCGCGCGGGCCGGCGGCGGCCAGCGCCACGACTTCGGCATGCGGCCCGCCGGTGCGCCGGTGCCAGCCCTCGGCCACCACCTCGCCGCCGGCCACGATCAGGCAGCCGACGCGCGGGTTGGGATGCGCGGTGTACAGGCCCTGCGCCGCCAGCTGCAGCGCGCGCCCCATGAAGCCATGGTCGGCCGCGGTGGCGCTCATGGGTCTTCGGGCAGCAGCGGGAGCTGGCTGCGGGTGTCGCGCTCGCCCAGCTCGCGCAGGCGGCGGATCTCGTCATGGAACTCGGTGACGTCCTGGAAGCTGCGGTAGACCGAAGCAAAGCGCACGTAGGCCACCTCATCCATGCGCCGCAGCTCTTCCATCACCTTCTCGCCCACCTCGCGCGAGGCCACCTCGCGCTCGCCCATCACCTGCAGCGCGTGGATGATGCGGGTCACCGCCGCCTCCACCGCCTCCATGCTCACCGGGCGCTTCTCCAGCGCCCGCACCAGGCCGTTGCGCAGCTTGGCCTCGTCGAAGGGCTCGCGCGCGCCATCGCGCTTGACCACCCGCGGCATCACCAGCTCGGCGGTCTCGAAGGTGGTGAAGCGCTCCCCGCAGGCCAGGCACTCGCGGCGACGGCGGATCTGGCGACCCTCGCCGGCCAGGCGCGAGTCGATGACCTTGGTCTCGCCGTGGTCGCAGAACGGGCAGTGCATGGCCGGCCGGCCCGCTCAGGCCCGGCGCCGCCGGGCCCTCACCGCGGCCTCAGCGGTAGACCGGGAACTTCGCGCACAGCTCCAGCACCTCGGCACGCACCCGGGCGATGACCTGCTCGTTGCCGAGGTCCTCGAGGATGTCGGCGATCCAGCCCGCCACGATGTCCACCTCCGGCGCGCCGAAGCCGCGGGTGGTGATGGCCGGCGTGCCGATGCGCACGCCGCTGGTGACGAAGGGCGAGCGCGGGTCGTTGGGCACCGCGTTCTTGTTGACGGTGATGTTGGCGCGGCCCAGCGCGGCATCGGCGTCCTTGCCGGTGATGTCCTTGCGGATCAGGTCGAGCAGGAACATGTGGTTGTCGGTGCCGCCCGAAACGATGTCGTGGCCGCGCGCGGCCAGCGCGCCGGCCAGCCGGCTGGCATTGGCCTTGACCTGCTTCTGGTAGGCGCGGAATTCGGGCTGCATGGCCTCCAGCAGCGCCACCGCCTTGGCCGCCACCACGTGCATCAGCGGCCCGCCCTGGATGCCCGGGAAGACGATCGAGTTGAGCTTCTTGTTGATCTCCTCGTTGTCGCGGGCGAGGATCAGGCCGCCGCGCGGCCCGCGCAGCGTCTTGTGGGTGGTGGTGGTGGTGACATCGGCGATGGGCACCGGGTTCGGGTACTCGCCCGCCGCCACCAGGCCCGCCACGTGCGCCATGTCGACGAAGAACACCGCGCCCACCTCGTCGGCGATGTCGCGGAAGCGCTGCCAGTCGACCACCCGCGAATAGGCCGAGAAGCCGGCGAGGACCATCTTCGGGCGGTGCTCGCGGGCCAGCGACTCGACCGCCGCGTAGTCGATCTCGCCCCCGGCCGCGTCCAGCCCGTAGGAGACGATGTTGTAGAGCCGGCCGGAGAAATTGACCGGCGAACCGTGGGTCAGGTGGCCGCCATGGGCGAGGCTCATGCCGAGCACGGTATCGCCGGGCTGCAGCAGGGCCATGTAGACGGCGGTATTGGCCTGCGAGCCCGAGTGCGGCTGCACGTTGGCGTAGCCCGCGCCGAACAGCTGCTTCGCGCGGTCGATGGCCAGCGCCTCGGCCCGGTCGACGAACTCGCAGCCGCCGTAGTAGCGCTTGCCGGGGTAGCCCTCGGCGTACTTGTTGGTGAGCACCGAGCCCTGGGCTTCGAGGACCCTGGGGCTGGCGTAGTTTTCCGAGGCGATGAGCTCGATGTGCTCTTCCTGGCGCCGTTCCTCGCCGGCAATCGCCGCCGCCAGCTCCGGGTCGAATCCGGCGATCTTCAGGTCCCTCGTAAACATGCCAGCCTCCTGCAAATGGGGCCGCAATTGTACGCTGCCCCCCGCGGGGCCGCGACCATGCCCCCGACCGCCCGCTGGCCAAGCCCCGGGCGGTTGCCGATAATCGCCGGTTTTGCCGCCTGCAGCCTGGAAAAAAGCATGAGCCAGTACGTCTTCACCATGAACCGGGTGGGCAAGATCGTGCCCCCCAAGCGCTACATCCTGCGCGATATCTCGCTGAGCTTCTTCCCCGGCGCCAAGATCGGCGTGCTGGGCCTCAACGGCTCGGGGAAGTCCACCCTGCTGCGCATCATGGCCGGGGTGGACCAGGACTTCGAGGGCGAGGCACGGGCCCAGCCGGGCATCAGGATCGGCTTCCTGCCCCAGGAGCCCGAGCTCGAGGCCGGGCGCACGGTGCGCGAGATCGTCGAGGAAGGCGTGGGCGAGGTCATCGCGCTGGTGCAGCGCTTCAACGCCATCGCCGACCAGTTTGCCGAGCCGATGGACGACGAGGCCATGAACAAGCTGCTCGACGAGCAGGCCAGGCTCCAGGACCAGATCGACGCCAGCAACGGCTGGGAAATCGACCGCACGCTGGAGATCGCCGCCGACGCCCTGCGGCTGCCCGAGTGGTCGGCGCAGGTGCAGAAGCTCTCCGGCGGCGAGCGCCGGCGCGTCGCGCTGTGCCGCCTGCTGCTGTCCAAGCCCGACATGCTGCTGCTCGACGAGCCCACCAACCACCTCGACGCGCACTCGGTGGCCTGGCTGGAGAAGTTCCTCGAGGGCTACCCGGGCACGGTCATCGCGGTCACCCACGACCGCTACTTCCTCGACAACGTCGCCGGCTGGATCCTCGAGCTCGACCGCGGCCACGGCATCCCCTGGCAGGGCAACTACTCCTCCTGGCTGGAGCAGAAGGAGGCGCGCCTGGCCATGGAGGAAAAGCAGGAAGCCGCGCGGCAGAAGACCATCAAGGCCGAGCTCGAGTGGGTGCGCGCCAACCCCTCCGCCCGGCGCGCCAAGAGCAAGGCCCGCCTGCAGCGCTTCGAGGAGCTGTGCTCGCAGGACTTCCAGCGCCGCCAGGAAACCAACGAGATCTACATCCCGCCCGGCGAGCGGCTCGGCGACCTGGTCATCGAGTTCAACAAGGTCAGCAAGGGCTTCGGCGACCGGCTGCTGGTCGAGGACTTCAGCGGCAGCATCCCGCCCGGCGCCATCGTCGGCGTCATCGGCCCCAACGGCGCCGGCAAGACCACGCTGTTCCGCATGATCACCGGCCACGAGCAGCCCGACGGCGGCGAGATCCGCATCGGCCCCAGCGTGCAGCTGGCCTACGTCGACCAGTCGCGCCAGGCGCTCGACGACGACAAGACCGTGTGGGAGGAGATTTCCGGCGGCCACGAGCTCATCCGCGTCGGCAAGTACGAGACCTCCTCGCGCGGCTATGTCGGGCGCTTCAACTTCAAGGGCACCCAGCAGCAGCAGAAGATCGGCCTGCTCTCGGGCGGCGAGCGCAACCGCGTGCACCTGGCCAAGGTGCTCAAGGCCGGCGCCAACGTGCTGCTGCTCGACGAGCCCACCAACGACCTCGACGTGGAGACGCTGCGCGCGCTCGAGGAAGGGCTGCTCGACTTCCCGGGCTGCGCCATCGTGATCTCCCACGACCGCTGGTTCCTCGACCGCATCGCCACCCACATCCTCGCCTTCGAGGGCAATAGCCAGGTGCTGCTGTTTGCGGGAAACTACACCGAATACCAGGCCGACCTGCACCGGCGCCTCGGCGCCGATGCCGACCAGCCGCACCGCATCCGCTACAAGCCGCTGCACCACTAGGGAGGCGGCACGCCACGGGGAAGGACAGGCCATGACATCACCGGCATTCCTCGACAGCCAGAACCGCCTGCACCGCGAGGCGGTGGGCGGCGAGTGCCCGCACTGCGGCAGCACCGTGCATTTTTCGGTGATGGCCTGCCCCGGCTTCGCCCGGCTGCAGGCCACGCGCCCCGAGCGGGTCGGGGTCGTGCTCCAGTGCGATGCCTGCCAGGCACCGGTGTTCCTGCGCTACCGGGTGCGCGCCTGGCACCCGCAGCGCATCGACTTCCACCCGCAGCCCGAGCACCTCGAGCGCGCCCCCGAGCACTTCAGCCATGCCTGCCTGCCCGAGCGGGTGGCGCAGGTGTTCCGCGAGACGCTCGCCTGCTACAGCGCCGGCTTCTACCAGGCCTTCGCGCTGATGAGCAGGGCCACCTTGCAGGCGGTGCTCGACGATCTCGGCGAGCGCAGCCGGCTGCGGCTCTTCGACCAGGTGGCCGAAGTGCGCACGCTGGCCGGGATCGACGACGCCACCTTCGATGTCATCCGCCGCGTGCTCTTCGAGGGCGAGGCACCCCGTGGCCAGCCGCTGCCACCGCTCGGCAACCTGCAGGCCGCGGTGCTGGTCGAGACCCTGAAGGATCTCCTCTACCAGTGCTACGTCCGCCGCACCCGGCTGCAGCAGGCGCTGCGCCTGCGCCAGTTCCCCGGCAGCGAGGCCGGCGCCGCGCTGCCCCCCGGGAGTACGGCACGCCTCGTCGAGGGCTGACCGAAGGGCGGCCCGGAAACACGCGGCATCCCGGCCGGAAGGCCGATAGAATGCCATGATGCAACGCTCCAATCCGGCCACCGCCGGCACCCGCCGGCTCCCTGCGCTCGCCCTGCTGACCCTGCTCACCGCCTGCGGCGGCAAGCCGGCAGCGGTCGACAACGAGCCCACCCCGGGCCTCACCGTCACCGCGGTGCAACCCGTGCGCCAGCAACTCGACCGCCATCTCACGGTCTCCGGCTCGATCGCCGCCTGGCAGGAGATGTCGCTCGGCGTCGAGCTCAGCGGCAACCGCGTCGCCGACGTGCTGGTCGACGTGGGCGACGAGGTGCGCGCCGGCCAGGTGCTGCTGCGCCTCGATTCGCGGACGCTGGTGGTGCAGTCGCACCAGGCCGATGCCGCCCTGGAGCAGGCGCGCGCCAACCTGGCACTCGCCCGGGCAGCCAGCGCGCGCGGCGATGCCCTGCTCGAACGCGGGCTCATCTCCACCAGCGACCACGACCAGCTCAAGGCCAACCTCATCAATGCCGAGGCCAAGCTCACCACCGCCGAGGCCGATCGCGATGCCGCCCGGCTCAGACTGGGTTTTGCCACCCTGGTGGCGCCCCAGGCCGGGCTCATCTCGGCGCGCGAGGTGCAGCCCGGCCAGGTGGTCTCGGCCGGCAACGAGTTGCTGCGGCTGATCCGCGACGGACGCCTGGAATGGCGCGCCGAACTCGCCGAGCGCGACTTCCTGCGCGTCCACGAGGGCGCGGTGGTGACGCTGACCGGCCCCGACGGTGTCGCGATCCGCGGCCGGGTGCGCGCGGTCTCGCCCGCGCTCGATCCGCAACGGCGCACCGGGCTGGTCTACGCCGACCTGCCCGAGCCTGGTGCGCTGCGCGCCGGGATGTTCGCCGAGGGGCATATCCTGCTCGGCACCATGCCCGCCATGGTGCTGCCGCGCGAATCGATCGTCTATCGCGACGGCCTGCCCTACGTGTTCACCCTGGACGGCAACGGGGCCACCGCCACCGTCACCCAGCAGCGCATCAGCGTCGGCATGCAACAGGGCGACATGGTGGAGATCACCGGTGGGCTCGATGCCGGCGTCCACGTGGTGGCGCGCGGCGCCGGCTTCCTCGGCAACGGTGATCTGGTGCGCATCGGCAGTGTGCCGAAGGGCGCGGCACCGCCCGCGGGGCAACGGCCGTGAACGTCTCGCGCTGGGGCATCGCGCACCCGATCCCCGCCGTGCTGGTCTTCGTGGTGCTGGGCTGCGCCGAGGTGCGCGAGAACCGCAGCGTCTGGCTGCGGGTCGAGGAAGTCCGTTG
>JACFNV010000106.1:0-890 GCA_019454675.1 Gammaproteobacteria bacterium
CGGCGGCCCGAATAAGCAAGCAGCAGCGGCGAGCGCAGGCCCGAGGCGAACAGCCAGCCGGCTTCGCGTTCCAGCAGGGTCTCGATCTCGCGGCGATCGCCGCCGATGCCGAGGATCAGCAGCGTCGGCTCGGCGCTTGCCATCCGCGCCTGCAGCTGCGTGGTCACCTCGCCCTCCAGCAGCTCGGTGCGCAGGTCGAGCCCGTGGCTGGCGCGCACCTCGGCGCGGGTGTCGAGCAGGTGGCGCAGCGCCAGCGCACGCTCGCCGGGCAGCGCCTGTTTGCGCACCACGCTGACGAAGGTTGCCTCGGCATGGATGTTGCGCACCAGGCTGGCCACCAGCCCCATCGCCTCGGCCTGCAGCGCATCATCCGGGCAGCGGATGATCATCCGGCGCGGCAGCGGTCCCGCCGGCGGCACGCACAGCAGGCGGCGTGCGCCGTGCACCAGCAGCGCGGCGATGTCCGCGGGCGTGCGTCCCCCGCCCTCGATCACCACCACCCCGGCATGGCGCAGCGAGGCGCCAGGCTGCTCCTCGGCGACGATCGTCTCGTAGACATTGGCCCTGGTGCTGCCGACCAGCTGCGCCACCAGCGGCGCATGCCGCAGCCGCTCCACGCCCTCGCTGCTCGCGGCGCGCAGCAGGAAGCTCGATACCGGCGTCGGCAGCACGTGGAGGCGGCGCAGGCCCACCGCGACGACGGCACCGGGTGCCAGCGGCATGGCCATCGACTCGGCGGCGGTGCGGCTGAGCTCGAGCAGGCAACTGCCGGGCTCCGCCTCCGGATGCAGGTGCGCCAGCGATTCGACGGGTGCCGCCGAGCGCAGCCCGGCGGCGGCGTCGATCTGCACCAGCACGCGCTCGCTGCCGCCACCGAAGGTGGTCTCCCT
>JACFNV010000106.1:900-6287 GCA_019454675.1 Gammaproteobacteria bacterium
TGACCACGCCCTCGCCGAGGCAGGCGCTGGAGAGCCGCTGGCGCTGCCGGGCCAGCTCCAGGTCCTCGGGCCGCACCACGCTGACCACCTCGCTGCCGACCGCCGCATCGGCGCGCTCCAGGCCCGCCTGGTGCATCACCGCCTGGCCCAGGCGCACGCGCGGCGCGCTCGCCTCGCCCAGCAGCAGGTTGGCCGCCCCGAGGAAGGTGGCGACGAAGCGCGTCACCGGCTGCCGGTAGAGCTGCTCGGGCCGGCCGGTCTCCAGCAGCCGCCCCATGTGCATGACGCCGATGCGATCGGCCAGCGAGAAGGCCTCCTCCTGGTCATGGGTGACGAGGATGGTGGTGGTGCCGAGCCGCCTCTGCACCTCGCGGATGGTGCGGCGCAGGTCGAGGCGGATCCTGGCATCGAGCGCCCCGAAGGGCTCGTCGAGCAGCAGGACCTCGGGCTCGTGCGCCAGCGCGCGGGCCACCGCCACGCGCTGCTGCTGGCCACCCGAAAGCTGCGAGGGCAGGCGCTCGTCGAAGCCCTCGAGGGCCACCAGGCGCAGCAGCTCGCGGCGCCGCTCGCGGCGCCGGGCGGCCGGCATGCCGCGGATGCGCAGCGCAAACTCGATGTTGTCCGCAATGCTCATGTTGCGGAAGAGCGCATAGTGCTGGAAGACGAAGCCGATGCCGCGCTCGCGCGGGTGGGTGAAGGTGACGTCGCGGCCATGCAGCGCGATGCGCCCGTGGTCGATGCCGGTGAGCCCGGCCGCGCCGCGCAGCAGGGTGCTCTTGCCGCTGCCGCTGGGACCCAGCAGCACGAAGAACTCGCCCTTGCGGATCTCCAGCGTCACGTCGTTGACGACGGGGACGCCGCGATAGCGCTTGGTGACCTGTTCGAACCGGATGGACATCGTCGCCTCTCGCCACCGATGGTAGGGCAGGCGCGGTGACAAAAGCTGTTCCAGGCGGGTGACAAAGCGGTGACATCCCGCCCGCATCGATGGCGCGGGTGCGCTGCGTTGACAGTTCGCCGCCGCTGCCGGCATCGTGCGAATGGGTTCACGGCCGATGCGGCATCGGCCGCACAGGGAGTGCAGCACATGCAGCGCAGGACGGTCCTCGCCCTATTCGGCCTGCTGGCCGGCATGGCCGTGCCGGCGGTGGCCGCCCCGCTGCGGCTCCTCAACGTCTCCTACGATGCCACCCGCGAGTTCTACCTCGCCTACGACCGGCTGTTCGCCGCGCACTGGCGCGCGACCACCGGCGAGGAGGTCCGCGTCCAGCAATCGCACGGCGGCTCGGGCCACCAGGCGCGCTCGGTGATCGACGGCCTGCCGGCCGACGTGGTCACGCTGGCGCTGGCCTACGACATCGACAACATCGCCGCGCGCTCGGGCCGCCTGCCGGCGGACTGGCAGGCGAAGCTGCCCAACAACAGCACGCCCTACAGCTCCACCATCGTGCTGCTGGTGCGCAAGGGCAACCCGAAGAACATCCGCGGCTGGGAGGACCTGGTGCGCCCCGGCCTGCGGGTCATCACCCCCAACCCCAAGACCTCGGGTGGCGCGCGCTGGAACTATCTCGCGGCCTGGGCGCATGCGCTCGACAGCCACGACGGCGACGAGGCCGCCGCCGGCCGCTTCATGCAGCAGCTGTTCGCCAACGTGCCGGTACTGGATACCGGGGCACGCGCCGCCACCATGACCTTCATCCAGCGCGGCATCGGCGATGTGCTCATCGCCTGGGAGGCCGAAGCCCTGCTCGCCCGCGAACAGCCGGGCGGCGAGCAGGTGGAGCTGCTGCTGCCCGGGCTCAGCATCCTTGCCGAACCGCCGGTGGCGGTGGTCGAGCGCAACACCCGCCGGCGCGGCACCACGGCGCTGGCGCGTGCCTACCTGGAATACCTGTACTCGCCCGAGGCGCAGGAACTCATCGCCGCGCACCATTACCGCCCCAGCCTGCCGGAGGTGGCAGAGCGCCACGAACAGCGCTTTCCCCGCATGCGCCTGCAGACCATCGAGGGACTGGGCGGCTGGGATGTCGTCCATGCGCAGCACTTCGCCGACGGCGCGCTCTTCGATCGCATCTCCCGCCGGCCGTGAGTCCGGGCGCCGCCCGCCCTCAGAGATAGGGCTGCATCAGCCAGGCCGCTCCGTCGCGGAGCTTGCGCCACAGCGCACGCGCCTCCAGGTCCTGCACGCCGAGCGCCTGCGCCCCTTCCAGCTTGGCATCGACGATGCCCTCGAGCGCGGTGGCGAAGGCGCTCGAATAGCATTCCACCACGTGCTCGAAGTTGAGCCGCAGCGAGCGCGGGTCCCAGTTGGCCGAGCCGATCAGCGACCACTGGCCATCGACCACCATGAGCTTGGAGTGGTCGAAGGGAGCACGCGTCAGGAACACGTGGCAGCCACCCCGCAGCACCGGCTTGAGCTGTGCCATCTGCGCCCACTGCACCAGGCGCAGGTTGCCCCGCGCCGGGATGAGGATCTCCACCCGCACGCCACGCATGGCGGTCACCCGCAGCGCATCGATCAGCGGCGGGTCGGGCAGAAAATACGGCGTGACGATGCGCACCGTGGCGGTGGCCGTGGCCAGCGCCCCGAGCAGGGTCAGGAGCAGCGCATCGCGGGTCTCGTCCGGGCCATCGGCGATGCCGCGGGCCAGCATGGCGCCGGCACGGCGGGCCGGCGGAAACCAGTTTTCCCCGACCAGATGCTCGCCGGTGGCAAAGCGCCAGTCGAAGACGAAGGTGTCCTGCAGGTGCAGGACCACCGGTCCGCGCAGCCGGAAGTGCAGGTCGCGGGTGGGGAAGCTCGAAGGCCTGGCAAGCACGCAGGCATCGCGGATGTTGAGGCCGCCGGTGAAGGCCAGCTCGCCGTCGACGACGAGGATCTTGCGGTGGTTGCGCAGGTTGGAATACGGGTTGGGAACCGGTAGGCGCACCGGCAGGAAACTGGCGGTGCGGATGCGGTGGCGGCGCAGCTCGGCGAGGATCGTCGGGCGGGAGTAGCGCGCGCCCAGCCCGTCGACCAGCACCCGCACCTCCACGCCGCGTGCCACCGCCGCCGCCAGGGCCGCCACGAACTCCGCGGCCACCACCCCGCGATCGAAGATGTAGGTGGTGAGCGAGATGCTGCGGCTGGCACCGGCAATGGCCGCCAGCATGGCCGGATAGGCTGCATCGCCATCGAGCAGCGACTCGATGTGGTTGCCATCCTCGAGCGGCTCGACCGACACCCTGTCGGTGAGCTTGGCAAGCGACTGCCAGCCGGCCGGCAGCCGCTCGCCGACACGCTCTTCCTGCGCCTGGCGGACGCTGGCCGGATGCTCCGCGGTGTGGCTGTCGCGCACCTCGCGCATGCGCCCCACCGCGCGGCGGATGCGGTTGATACCGAACAGCAGGTAGGAAACCGGGCCGAAGACCGGTGCCAGCCAGACCAGACCGGTCCAGGCGATGGCGGCACGCACATCGGCCTTGGTCAGCAGGATGTGCACGCTTGCCACGATGGCAAGCAGGAAGTGCAGCAGCCCGGCAAGCAGCTCAGCGAGCAGGGTCTCGCCCACGCATGATCTCCACGCCCCTGGAACACCATCCGGATCCAGGCGAAAAAAAAGCCCCGGCCATGCCGCCGGGGCTCCAGTCTTCAGTGCATCGCGCCTTGGGGGCGATGCAAGCGCAAGCTCAGGCAGCCTTCAGGTTGGCTGCAGCGGGCTTGCCGCGCTCGGTCAGCACGTCGAACGCGATCTGTTGTCCTTCGTTCAGGGTTGCCATCCCTGCCGCCTGCACGGCGCTGATGTGCACGAAGACATCCTTCGAGCCATCGGCCGGCTGGATGAAACCATAGCCCTTCTGGGCATTGAACCACTTCACAGTACCAGTAGCCACTTAATGAACACTCCAATTGATTGATAGTCCGGCACGCCACGACCCGAGGGCCACGACGTGCCGGCCGTCACGGTATGCTTTTGCACGGCTGCGGTCAATTCATGGCGGGACATTACAATCCTCCCCGAACCCATGCGGCTCCTGATCAAAACACTGGCGGTGATCCTGGCACTCCTGCTGACCGGAGTGGTGGCGGCACTGTGGACCTACCGCGACATCCCCGCTCCCACGCTCGAGACGCGCTATGCCGGCCCCGCCTCGAAGTTCATCAACATCGATGGCGTCCGCATCCACTTCAGCGACGAGGGCACGGGGCCGCCCATCGTGCTGGTCCACGGCGACTTCGAAAGCCTCATCGACTGGGAGCCCTGGGTGCAGGCACTCGGCGACCACCATCGCATCCTGCGCTTCGACCTTGCGGCCCACGGGCTCACCGGCCCCGACCCAGATGGCGACTATTCGCCGGCGCGCACGCTGGCCCTGCTGGAAAGGCTGGTCGATGCCCTCGGCCTGCGCAGCTTCGTGCTCGCCGGCAACACCTCCGGAGCGCGGCTGGCGGTGCATTACACTGCGGCGCATCCGGAGCGGGTGCAGAAGCTCATCCTCCTCAATCCCGGCGCGGTCGTGGCCATGAGCCACGGACCGGAACAGCTGCCGCGGGCGATCCGGGTGCTGCAGTACATCCTGCCGCGCGCCCTGGTCGCCGCGGTCATGCGGCGCGGCTTCGGCGATCCCGCGCGGCTCGACGCAGGCCGGGTCGAACGCTGGCATGAGCTGTGGCGGCGCGAGGGCCAGCGCGCGGCGGCGCTCGAGCGGCTGGCCCAGCGCAGCACGGATGACCTCGCCCCCGCCCTCGGCAGGATCCGCGCACCGGTGCTGCTGCTCTGCGGGGAGGCCGCTGGCGACGGCGCCGCGCAAGCGCAGCAATACCTGCAGCTGCTCGGCGCTGCGGGACCGGTCCGCACCATCGGCTACCCAGGGCTGGGGCACATGGCGCTGGAGGAAGCCGGCACCGCCATCGGCGCGGACGTGCGCGCGTGGCTGGATGGCAAGCCTGCGTCGCCCGGCATGGACGCAGCGACCGCAGCCGGGATATAAGGAAGGCGTGGGCCTGGACGGCACCGGGCCGGAGGTGAGCATCATGCAGAGCGCCCTGCAAGTCAGGTTCCACGGCATCGATCCATCGGCAGCGGTCGAGGCCGCCGTCCGCGAACACGTGCAAAAGCTCGAGCAGTTCTACGACCAGCTGGTCAGTTGCGATGTCAGCCTGGAGTCGCGACACCAGCACCACCGGCAGGGCAATCTGTTCAGGGTCCACATCCGGCTCGCCGTCCCCGGCAGCGAGATCGTCGTCACCCGCGATCCCGAGCGCGACCCGCGCCACGAGGATGCCTACGTGGCGCTGAGCGATGCCTTCCGCATCGCCAGGCGCCAGCTGGAAGACTTCGCGCGCAAGCGGCACAGCAAGTCCAGGCGCGACACGGTGCGGCAGGGAGACGGCGCGGAAGAGCCCG
>JACFNV010000007.1:0-16648 GCA_019454675.1 Gammaproteobacteria bacterium
AGGACAGCGCCAGCGCGGCGTCATGCTCGAGCAGCGGGCCCTCCTCGTACTGCCAGGCCAGCCAGTACTGCGCCTCGCTGATGCCCGCGGCGGCCGCATCGCGGATCAGCGGGATGGCGGCGTCCGGTTGCCACTCGCCGCCGAGCCCGAGGTGGAAGAGCGCCAGCTGGTACAGCGCCATCGGATCGCCGTCTTCCGCCTCGGCCTCGCAGGTGGCGCGCACCGCCTGCAGGGCGGCGTGGTCGGGCTGGCTGTCGAGCAGCAGCGGCCGCAGGTCATCGCGGCATTCCCCGGCAAAAGCCATCGGCATGCAGGCCAGGGCGAGCAGGAGCAGCGGGAGCTTGTACATGGCGGGTGACCGGCGTCGGCGCATCGGGACGCCCATTTTAGCAAGCTTCCCGCGCGCGCCGGATGCTCAGCCGGGCCAGCGCCCCTCGCTGACCCGCGGGCGGCCGTTGAGGTCGCTGAGGGTGGTGACGAAGCGAAAGCCGGTGCGGCCCAGCAGCGCGCGTACCTGTTCCCCCTGGCCGGCGCCGTGCTCGAGCAGCAGCCAGCCACCGGGGGCCAGGTGGTCGGGGGCTTCCGCCACGATCCGGCGCAGCGCCTCGAGCCCGTCGGGCCCGGCGGCCAGCGCCCCGCGTGGCTCGAAGGCCAGCTCCGGATCCACCCCTGCCCACTCATCGTCGGCGATGTAGGGCGGGTTGGCGGCGATGAGGTCGAAGCGCCCGCCATCGACCGCGGCAAACCAGTCGCCGGCCGCGAAGCGCAGGCGCTGGATGCCCAGTCGTTCGGCATTGCGCCGGGCGAGCGCCAGCGCCGCCTCGCTGCGGTCGGTGGCGAGCACTTCCGTCCGTGGCCGCTCGCTGGCGATGGCCAGCGCGATGGCGCCGCTGCCGGTGCCGAGGTCGAGTACCCGCAGCGCCTGGTCCGCGGGCAGCCGCAGCAGCGCGCGCTCGACCAGCGCCTCGGTCTCGGGCCGTGGCACCAGCACGTCGTGGTTGACCATCAGGTCGAAGGTCCAGAAGCCGCGCCAGCCGGTGAGATAGGCCAGTGGCTGGCCCTGGCAGCGGGCGTCGACGCCTGCCAGGAATCGCGTGGCGGTGGCGGTCGGCACCGCTTCCCCGCCCTTGATGAAGAGCTGCATGCGGTCCCAGCCCAGCGCCTGCGCGAGCAGGATCTCGGCATCGAGCCGTGGCGAGGGGCTGCTCTGCTTGAGCAGATCCACCCCGCTGCGCAGCAGGGCCATGACCGTATGTTCTGCGGGAGAATCCATGGCGAGGGTGAGATGATAGGGCATCGGCGGGCGGGGAGTGGCATTGTCCCATGGCGAAGGCTTCCGACAAGACGACGGGCGGATCGTGGCAGCAGGCCGGCATGGCCACGCGCTGCATCCATGCCGGCGATACCCGGGATCCCGCCACCGGCGCGGTGATGCCCCCCATCCATACGGCGGTCACCTATGCGCGCAGCGGCGTGGATGACCACGAGGGCTGGGTCTACGCGCGCGCCGGCAACCCCACGCGCGATGCGCTGGAGCGCTGTGTCGCCGGGCTGGAAGGCGGTGCGCGGGCGCTGGCCTTTGCCTCGGGGATGGCGGCCACGGCCACCGTGCTCGAGCTGCTGGATGCCGGCGCGCATGTCATCGCGCCGCTGGATGGCTATGGCGGCACCTTCCGCATCCTCGAGCGCCTGCGTCCGCGCAGCGCGGGGCTGCAGGTGTCCTTCGTCGACTGCTGCGACATCGGCGCGATCGAGGCCGCCATCCGCCCGCAGACCAGGCTGCTGTGGCTGGAGACCCCCACCAACCCGCTGCTGCGCATCCAGGACCTCGGTGCCGCTTGTGCGCTCGCGCGCCGCCACGACATCCTCACGGTGGTCGACAACACCTTTGCCACGCCGGTATTCCAGCGCCCGCTGGAATACGGCGCCGACATCGTCATGCACTCGGCCACCAAGTACATCGGCGGGCACTCCGACGTGCTGGCCGGCCTGCTCGTCAGCGCCGGCGACGAGCTGGGCGCGCGCCTGCACGGCCTGCGCAGCATGACCGGTGGCGTCTCTTCGCCCTTCGACAGCTATCTCATGCTGCGCGGGATCAAGACGCTGGCGCTGCGCATGGAGCGCCATGCCGCCAATGCGCAGGCGGTGGCCGAGTATCTGGCGGGCCATCCGCGCGTGCGCCGCGTGCATTACCCGGGCCTGCCGGACCATCCGCAGCACGCGCTGGCCGCCCGCCAGATGCAGGGCTTCGGCGGCATGCTGTCCTTCGCGGTGGAGGGCGGAGCCGCGGCGGCGCGTGTCTTCCTGGAGCGGCTGGAGATTTTCACCCTCGCCGAGAGCCTGGGCGGGGTGGAGAGCCTGGCCGGTTACCCGGCCACCATGAGCCACGCGGCGATGCCGGCGGCGCAGCGCCTGGCCGCGGGCATCGGCGATGACCTGGTGCGGCTGTCGATCGGCATCGAGGATGTCGCCGACCTGCTCGCCGCCATCGGGGAAGCGCTCGGTTGAGTCGCGTGCCGTTGCCCGCATCGGCATCTTTGCGCATGGCGGGCGTCGTCGTGACGGGTAGCGGGCCATGCCGATGCTGAGCGAGATGGAATGGCAGGCGCTGCGGCTGAGCCTCGATGTGGCCACGCGCAGCGTGCTCTTCAGCCTGCCGCTGGCCATCGCGGTGGCCTGGCTGCTGGCGCGCGGGCGCTTTGCCGGGCGCGCGCTCTTCGATGCCCTCGTCCACCTGCCGCTGGTGCTGCCGCCGGTGGCGGTGGGTTACCTGCTGCTGCTGCTGTTCGGCAGCCGCGGACCCATCGGCGGCTGGCTGCAGGAGCAATTCGGCATCCAGCTGGTGTTCAGCCGCGCGGGTGCCGCGCTGGCCACCGCGGTGATGTCCTTCCCGCTCATGGTGCGCGCCATCCGCATCTCGCTCGAGCACATCGATCCGGGGCTGGAGCAGGCTGCGCGCACGCTGGGTGCGGGCCCGCTCGACCGCTTCCGCAGCGTGACCCTGCCGCTCATGCTGCCCGGCATCCTCGCCGGTGCGGTGACCGCCTTCGCCGCCAGCCTCGGCGAATTCGGCGCGGTGATCACCTTCGTCTCCAACATCCCGGGCGAGACCCGCACCCTGCCGCTGGCGCTGTACACCGCGCTGCAGATGCCGGGTAGCGAGGCGGTGGCCGCGCGCCTTGCGGCGCTCTCCTTCGGGCTCGGGCTGGCCGGCCTCGTGCTGGCCGAGCTGCTGGCACGCCGCGTGCGCGCGCTGCTGGGTCCCTGAATGCTCGAGGTCAGCGTCCGCCATCGCTTGGGGCAGTTCCTGCTGGATGCTGCCTTCAATGCGCCGGCGCCCGCGCTGGTGGCGCTGTTCGGCGTTTCGGGTTCGGGCAAGACCAGTCTCATCCAGGCGGTGGCCGGCCTGCGCCGGCCCGATGAGGGGCGCATCGCGCTGGATGGCGAGGCGCTGTTCGATGCGGCAAGCGGCATCGACATCCCCGCCGAGCGCCGCCGGCTGGGCTACGTGTTCCAGGATGCGCGCCTCTTCCCGCACCTCGATGTGCGCGGCAACCTTATCTACGGGCTGCGCCGCAGCCGCACGCCGACGCGCATCGGCTTCGACGACGTGGTCGCGCTGCTCGGCCTGGGGCCGCTGCTGGCGCGGCGGCCACGCGGGCTCTCGGGTGGCGAGCGCCAGCGCGTGGCGCTCGGCCGCGCGCTGCTCGCGCAGCCGCGCATGCTGCTGCTCGACGAGCCGCTGGCCGCGCTCGATGCCCCGCGCCGCGAGGAAGTGCTGCCCTACCTCGAGCGGCTGCGCGACCACTGGCAGCTGCCGATGCTCTACGTCAGCCACCAGTTCGACGAGGTGCTGAGGCTCGCCACCCACCTGGTGCTGATGGAGCAGGGCAGCGTGCTGGCCGCCGGTTCACTGGCGGAGATGGCGCTGCATCCCGCGCTTGGCCGGCTGGCAGGCGAGGCCGCGGTGGGCGCGGTGCTCGATTCCGCCGTCGGCGCGGTGGATGCGCGCACCGGGCTCGCCAGCATCCCGGCAGGCAGCGGGGCGCTGCAGCTGCCCGCGGGCGCGCTCTCGCCGGGCACCCCGGTACGGCTGCAGGTGCTGGCGCGCGACGTCATCCTCGCCACCGAGCCGCCGCGGGGCCTGAGCGTGCGCAACGTGCTGGAAGGCAGGGTGGTGGCGGTGGAGGCCGGGCTCGCCGGCTCGCGGCGGGTGACGGTGGATATCGGCGGCCTCAGGCTGCTGGCGCAGGTCACCGACCTCGCCGCCAGCGAGCTGGGACTCGCGCCGGGCAGGCCGGTGTGGGTGCTGGTCAAGGCGGTGTCGCTGCGTGCCGCCAGCACGGGGCCCGGACTGCCGGCTGCCTGAGGCCGTGCCGGCTTGGCATGCCGCCGGCAGGCATGCCGTCTCCTTGCCTTATGTCCAATTAGTGCGCACCTTCATTGACGATTAGCCTTGCGTGTGCTAAACGGGTTGCGACTGTTTCGAATCTTCGGGGCCAGCGGTCCGCGTGGCGACCGTACCCGCCGACAACAAGCAAGCGTGTGTCCTAAACAGGCAGGAGCACGGAAGAATGGCAGGCAGTCGCGAACGCAACAGCTTTTCCTGCGCAGCAGGTGCCATGCCCGGCCGTGCCCGTCCACTCCTGCATCATGACCATGGAGAAGCATCATGAAGGCGAAGCTTCATTCCGCGGGTTTCCTGTCCCTCGCGATCCTGCTGTTGGGTGCGCTGGGCAGCGCACCGGCCTGGGCAGTGCGGATCAACATGCCGGCCGGCTCGACGCTGTGGATGCACCTGAGCAGCACGTCCTGCCTGGCGACCAATCCCACCACTTCGCAGGAGGGTTCCGACTGCATCGGCAGCAACCAGTTCGGCCCGGTCGGCATCCCGATGGCCAACTACTCGGTGCGACCGCTGGCCTCGGTGATCGCCGCGGCCTCGGTGGACGAGGACGGGATGCACGCCTACCTGAGGGGGGCGGGCGAGGCATATGCTGGTGGTTTCCTGTATATCTCGATGGTGGAGAGCTACACCGTGCACGGCACCGCCACCGGTCCCGTGGATCTCACGGTGCACTTCAGCGCCGAGGGGACCGCTTATTCCGCGCCGCTTCCTCCCAACTACAACAGCCACCTGTTGCTTGGAGCCGCGGAGATCAAGCTCGGTACCTGGAATCCCGCGGTGGGCGATGACTCCCACATCGTCCTCGAGCAGTTCCGCGTCATGCCCTTCTATCCGGACGCGAGCTACAGGCAAGGTGGCATGCTTCCGGGCGGCGTCAGGGCTGAGCCCTACCAGGAGCCCATCGACCTGGCGATCCACCACACGCAGACGGTCAGCGTCGGTGACACTTTCGACCTGGCCTACAGCTTGTACCTTACCGTGACGGGGTACATGGGCACGATCGACATGCGGAACAGCGCATGGATCGCCTTCGACCTGCCCGAGGGTGTCTACCTCACAACAGCACGGGGTGGCAGCTACGGCCTCTCCGAGGTGCCGGTCCCGGCCGCGGCCTGGCTGTTCGGCTCGGGCCTGCTGGGGCTGCTGGGGCTCGCCCGCCGGCGCTGAGCGGCGCTTGACGCCGGGCGGGTGCCTGCCGATAGTCCGGCCATGGACCATCGACAGGAGGATGCCATGACACGCGAGGCCCTCAACCCGGCGGGGCTGCGCGACACGCGTGCCATCTATTCGCAGGCCATCCGCACGCGCGGTGGCACCACCATCCATTGCGCAGGGCAGGTGGCGGTCGACCGCGACGGCGTCATCCACGGCCAGGGCGACATCGTCGCGCAGTGCCGGCACGCGCTCGCCAACCTGAAGCTGCTGCTGGCCGAGGCGGGCGCCACGCCGGCGGATGTCGCGAGCACCCGCATCTACGTGGTCGACCACAAGCCGGAATACCTGCAGACCGTGATGCCCGAGATCGTCCGCTTCTTTGCCGGCGCGCCGCTGCCCGCCAGCACCTGGGTCGGCGTTGCCGCGCTTGCGCGGCCGGAAATCCTGATCGAGATCGAGGCCACCGCGGTCATCGGCGGCTGAGCGGCGGCCGGAGCCAAGCCGGCATCACGACTGCCGGTGTCGCCGGCGCGCCACGGCCGTGACCCCCGGCGTGCTGCCCGCTGCAGGACTCTTACCCTTGCTTCGCGCTGCCGCAGCTCCGACCGGCAGCGCGTGCCGGGCCGCGATCCGTCCCCAGCGACGGGCCGCCAAGGTCTCCACTTCCCTGGCGAACTTGCGGTAATGGCGCACGAGCTCATGCCCGAAGGGGGTGAGCAGGACGCCACCACCCCCGCGCCCGCCGACGCTGGCCGTGGTCACCGGCGTATCGAAGCTGGCATTGAGGCTGTCGAGCAGGAGCCAGGCGCGCCGGTAGCTCATGCCCAGGCTGCGTGCGGCCGCCGAGAGCGAGCCCTCGGCGTCGATGGCCGACAGCAAATCGATCTTGCCCGGGCCCACCGAAGCACCGGGGGCGAAATCCAGGCGGAAGCGGACGCTGACCATGTTTTTCTCCCGGGGCCCAGGCGTTGGGAGCACATGATAGTCCTGATGCGAAAAATCATTGTTCGCCCGTTTGCCCCCGGTTAATCTCTGTATTCATTCGTATATAGCGATACCGGTATCATGTCGTTTGCCAGCAGCCTGTCCGCGAATCTGCTGCGTTGCGTGGCCGCAGCCTGCCTGCTGGTGCTGCCTGCCGTTGTCGTGGCAGCGGATGCAGAGCCGCCGCTGACGATATTCGCAGCAGCCTCGCTGACCGATGTGCTTGCGGACATCGCTGCGGATTTTGCCGCCGGCGGTGCCCCTTCGCCACGCCTCTCCTTTGCCGCCAGCTCGGCGCTGGCAAGGCAGATCGAGGCGGGCGCGCAGGCCGATGTCTTCTTCTCCGCGGATCAGGAGTGGATGGATTACCTGGAGTCCCGTGGGCTGCTCCGGCACGGCACCCGGCACGACGTGGCCGGCAATCGCCTCGTCCTCGTGGCACCCGCGGGCAGCAGCCTGCAGCTGGCTATCGGGCCACGTTTCCCGCTGGCCGCGGCGCTGGGCCCGCGTGGCTGGCTGGCGACGGGGGATCCGGATTTCGTTCCCGTGGGCCGGTATGCGCGCGAGGCGCTGGTGGCGCTCGGCGTGTGGGACGAGGTCGCCGGGCGCCTGGTGCGTGCGGACAACGTGCGCATTGCGCTCGCCTACGTGGCGCGCAGCGAGGCGCCGCTGGGCATCGTCTATGCCAGCGATGCGCGGGCCGAGCCGCGCGTGCGGGTGGTTGCCACCTTCCCGGCCGGCAGTCACTCCGCCATCCGCTATCCGATTGCCGCCACGCGCAGCGCGGCGCCACGGGCGGAATCCTTCATTGCCTTCGTGCTCGGCCCGCAGGCGGCCGGACACTTTGCAGCAGCGGGGTTCTCCGCACTGGGGCAGGAGTGAGCCGCGGGGGTGCCGATGGCCGGTGCGCATGAACGTGCCTTGCCCGGACAACATTTGCATTTCCCTATCGCTATATACAGTCAAATATCACGAATGATCGAATGAAGTTCTTGATGCAAGCCATACGTCGCCTGCCGTCCTGCCTCCTGCTGTGTGCCGGCCTCGTGCCGGGCCTGGCACAGGCCGCGGATCCCGAACTGGGTGTCATCGAGGTCATCGCGAGACAACAGACGCTGGCCATCGTGCCCACCGAGCTGATCGAGGAGGAACAGCTCGAATCCGCCGCCCGCCGCGATCTCGCCCAGGCGCTCGACCTGCTGCCGGCGGTCACCATCAGCCGCCTGGGTGCTCGCAACGAGGCGCTGGTCCGGCTGCGTGGCTACGATTCCCGGCAGGTGCCGCTGTTCATCGATGGCGTGCCGATCTACGTGCCCTATGACGGCAACATCGACCTCGGCCGTCTCGGCGTCGGCGATATCAGCCAGGTCCGCGTCAGCAAGGCGGGCGCTTCGGTGCTCTACGGCCCGAATGCGCTGGGTGGCGCCATCAACGTCGTCACCGCGCTGCCCGGCGAGGGCCTGGGCGGCAGCGCCCGGGTCGGCCTGGTGCTGGACGAGGGCGGTGCCTCGCAGCGCAATGAGTGGGGCGGGCGCGTCGGCTACCGCAGCGGCCACTGGTATGTGCAGGGCTCGGCCTTCCTGCTGGACCAGGACTTCTTCCGCATCCCCGACGGCGACTTCGGTGCCGGCGAGGATGGCGGCCGGCGCGAGAACGCCTCGAGTCGCGATCTCACCACCGGCTTCAAGCTCGGCTGGCAGGGCGACGGCGGCGCCGGGTGGCAGCTCAATTACACCCGCCTCGATGGCAGGAAGGGGACGCCACCCTATGCCGGCAGCTCGCCCGAGGTGCGCCCGCGCTATTGGCGCTGGCCGTCCTACGACAAGGAGGATTTCTACCTGATCGGCGCGCTGCCGGTCGCCGAGGGAACCTGGCTGCGCACCCGGCTCTACTACGACACCTTCGAGAACGGCATCAAGTCCTATGACAATGCCAACTATGACAGCATGACGCGCCCCTACGCCTTCGACAGCCGGTACGATGACCACAGCTGGGGTGGCAGCATCGAGGCAGAGATCGCGCCGGGTGCCGGCGCCGGCGTGACGCGCGTGGTGGCCCACTTCAAGGACGATGTGCACCGCGAGATCGACAACCCCGGCCAGCCCTGGGAGAAGATGGAAGACCGCAGCTGGTCGGTGGCGCTGGAGCACACCCGCCCGCTGGGTGACGAGTTCACCGCCAGCCTGGGGCTGGGCTGGAACAAGCTCGATGCCGTGCGCGCCGATGACAACATCTGGGGTGTCATCTCCTCCTTCCAGCTCGATGACGACTCCGCGGTCAACGCCACCGCCGGCCTGCGCTGGGACTTCATGCCCGGGTGGGCCCTGGACCTCAACCTGGCGCGCAAGACGCGCTTCCCCACGCTCAAGGACCGCTATTCCTACCGCCTGGGCACGGCGCTGCCCAATCCGGGCCTGCGGGCGGAGCGGGCCGACCACGTGGAGCTGGGTGTCGATGGCGAGCTTGCCGGCACGAAGGCTCGAGCCGCGATCTTCGGTAGCTGGCTCGACCATGCCATCAGCAGCCTGAGCCTGCCGGCCAGCGCCTGCAGCTCGCCGCCCTGCTCGCAGCTGCAGAACGTCGGCCGGCAGCGCCGGCGCGGGCTGGAGCTGTCGCTGGCGCGTGAATTCCCGCTGCTCGGCGAATTCCGCGTCGGCTGGAGCCATGTCGCCATCGACAACTTCTCCCAGCCCGATGTCCGGGTGATCAATGTGCCGCGGAACAAGCTGCAGCTCGCAAGCCATACGCCGCTGAGCGAGAGGGTGCACATGCGCCTCGGCTTCAAGGCCGAGGATGGCCGGCTCAGCACCAGCACCGGCAGCCGGGCAACCGCCGGCTTTGGCCTCTTCGACGTCGGCCTCGACATCGATCTGCGTCGTGGGCTGCGGCTGCTGCTCGAGGGGCGCAACCTGGCCGACAAGCTTTATGCCTACGATGAAGGTTTTCCCGAGGCGGGTCGCAGCTGGGCGATCACGCTGGTCTGGAATCCGGGGGAGGTGATGCCATGATGAATCGTCGCAATCTGTTGTCGGGCGCATTCGCCTTGCTGGCAGGTGTTGCCGTTGCGCCGCTGGCCCGTGCCACCGAGGGCTGTGGTGGCTTTCGCTGGAACGTCGATGCCGAGATGGCGCTGTTCCAGGGGCCGGCGATCCCGTTGGCCGCGGGGCGCGAGCCATCCGCGGTCCCGCTGCTCGAAGCGGGGCGCCTCTACGAGCTGGCGTTGGCGCCGCAGGGCGATGTGGCGCTGGTCTCGCCACCGGGCAAGCCGATGCCGGTCGATGGCACGCACGCGGGCATGGTGCGACTACGGGTGCCCGCCACGGGCCGCTACCGGATAGCACAGGACCAGCACTTCTGGGTCGATGCCCTGCAGGGGGGCAAGCTGCTGCCGGCGCTGGACTTCCAGCGCAGCGTCGGTTGCACGCCGCAGAAGATCGTCATCTACGAGCTGGCTGCCGGTACCGACCTTCTCGTGCAGTTGAGCGGCAGCCCGCAGGCCGTGGTGCGCCTGAGCCTGACCCCGGCCACATGATATTCCGGCGCGTCCTCGTAGCCGTGGCGCCAGCCGACACCCCGGCCGTGAGGACATTCGCGCCCATCAATTAAATTGACAGAAAAGGCACGATACGCTATCCAGCTCGGGAAGCCTCCCAAGCCCGCGGGCCGCACCGGCCTGCGCCAACCGCCTGGTGCAAGAGCTGGAAACGAATTATCCGAAGCCATCCACTGCCTGGGCCTGCCTGGCGATCCTGGTGCTGGCCTATGCGCTGTCCTTCGTCGACCGCATGATCCTCACCCTGCTGGTCGATCCCATCCGGGCCGACCTGCAGCTCAGCGACTTCCAGATCAGCCTGCTGCAGGGTTTTTCCTTCGCGCTGTTCTATACGCTGGCAGGCATCCCCATCGGCCGGCTGGTGGATGCAGGCAGGCGCACCGGAATCATCGCCATCGGCATCGCGCTGTGGAGCCTGATGACCGCCGCCTGCGGCCTCGCGCGCAACTACTGGCAGCTGTTCCTCGCCCGCGCCGGGGTGGGAGTGGGCGAGGCATCGCTGGCCCCCGCGGCCTACTCGCTGTTGAGCGATATCTTCCCGCCCGAGCGGCGCGGGCTTGCCTTCGGCATCTTCTCCAGCGGTTCTTCCATCGGCTCCGGCCTGGCGCTGGTGATCGGCGGCTGGCTGGTCGGCGAGGTGACGGCCGGTGGCGTGCGCGAGCTGCCCTGGCTGGGAACCTTGCAGCCCTGGCAGCTGACTTTCGTCTACCTCGGCATCCCCGGCGTGCTGGTGGCCTTGCTCGTGCTGCTGATCCCCGAGCCCGCGCGCCGGCTGGAGGCTGCGCAGGCGGACGTGGTGCCGCTGCGCGAGGTACTGGCCTACTACCGCCGCCACGCGCGCACCATCGGCCTGCACCATCTTGCCGTGGGGCTGGCCGGCATGGCCTCCTACGGGGTCATGTCCTGGGTGCCGGTGATGCTGATGCGGGTGCATGGCTGGAGCCCGCAGCTGGTCGGCCTGCTGGTGGGCGGCAGCATCCTCACCGCCGGCACCATCGGCGTCATCGCCGGCGGCTGGCTGGGCGACCACCTGATCCGCAAGGGACATCCCACCGGCCGGCTGACGGCGGCTGCGCTGTCGATGCTGATCGGCCTTGCCGGAGGCCTGGGCTACCCGCTGCTCGACTCGCCCGTGCCAATCACCGCCTGCTTCTGGGTAGGGATGCTCGGCGGTTTCATGGTCATCGGCTGCAGCGCCGCTGCGCTGATGGACGTCATGCCCAACCGCATGCGCGGCCAGGCGACCGCGATCTACTTCTTCATCAGCAATCTGATCGGCCTCGGCGCCGGGCCGACGGCGGTGGCCCTGTTCACCGACTTCGTCTTCGGCACGCCCGAGTCGGTGCGCTACTCGCTGCTCATCGTGCCCCCGGCCATCTATGTGCTCGCGGGCCTGTGCTTCTGGGTGGCGCGGGGGCCCTACCGGCTGAGCCTCGCTGCGCAATGAAACCGGTGCCGGGCCGGTGCATTCCCGATACGGATTGATATCGGCACCATTGCCGCCATGACAGCGGCGGCGCCCTGTACCTCCGTCGTGTATCACCGGCTGTGACATGCGATGGTGGAGCTGCTTCCGCGCCGTGGTGTCCTTGCCCGGTTCACCTGATGACTGCTGGTTGCTCATGCAAGCAGTTCGACCTGACTGCATTTACATAACTTCATGGTGTGATTCACATTTCCATTGACAGCTGCCTTTGCTGAGAGCAACTTCAGCCTGGGGAATTGGATCGGGCAAGCGATTGTCGGAGACACGACACCGGGTCGACGGATGAAGGGGGAGCCATGAACATGCGGACTGGCATCCTGGGCGGTGCAGCACTATCGCTGCTGCTGGCGAGCAGCGCCCAGGCGGCGCTGGTGAGCAGGCTGGGCGGACAGGCGGTGTATGCACCGATCTCGACATCACCTGGCTGGCCAATGCGAACCTCGCGGCGAGCAACACCTTTGGTGTGTCGGGCATCACCGACGGGGGGCAGATGAGCTGGACCACGGCCAACGAGTGGATCGCGGCGATGAATACCGCGAACTATCTCGGCTACAGCGACTGGCGGCTGCCGGCGACTCTGCAGCCGGATCCGAGCTGTAGAACCCAGTCCGGCGGAGACAGCTTCGGCTACAACTGCACCGGCAGCGAGATGGGTCATCTCTTCTACGATGAGCTGGGCGGCGTGGCAAGCTATTCCATCAGCATGACGCACAATGACAGCCACGATCTGTTCAGCATCGTCCAGCCTGCCCCCTACTGGTCGGGTACGTCCTACGTGCCCCTTTCCTCTAGCGCGTGGAGGTTCGGCTTCGGGGATGGCCTCCAGGCGACCAGCCGCAAAAGCGACGCGTACAACATCCGCGCGTGGGCGGTGCGCCCCGGCGATAGTGCTTTCGAAGCCCCTGTAGTCCCGCTGCCCGGCGCTGTCTGGCTGCTGGGCTCGGCACTGGGTGTGCTGGGGCTGGCAGGTCGCAGGGGCTGGCAGGGCGGCTGATCGCTACCCGCCGCGCAGCGGCGGCAGCGGGCAGTGCAGCGCCGCGCAGATGGCGCGCAGCAGCTCGCCTTCGGCGAGGCTGATGCGCCCGTCGTGGATGATGGTGATGGCAAGCGCTTCCACTACCTGCGCCTTGTCGGCCGGGCCGAGGCCATCGAGGCAGTGCAGGGCGCGGTCCAGCCCGGCGGACCAGCCCTGCTGGATGCGGTAGGGCGGTGGCTGCGGCAGCCCCAGGTGGTGCATGCCCTGTTCATAGGCCTGCCGCGCATCCTGCTCGCTGGCGTGTCCGTGGCGGGCCAGCGCGGAGAAGAGGAGCTGCAGCTCGATCAGGGCGCCGGGCAGCCGCAGCGAGGGGTTCCTGCGCCGCGCACCCAGGGTTTCATCCAGGTAGACCCTGGCCAGCGTGCCGAGCGCGTATTCGAAGACGCTGATCACGCCATCCGCGCGGGCGAGTGCCGCCAGCGTCGTCAGTATCTGCCGGCGCGTGGCTGCGGGCAGTTGGCGCAGCACCGGCACGATGCGCCCGAGCAGCGCGAGGCGCTGCTGCACAGGCACCGCCTGCAGCACCTGCTGCTGGCGCTCGAGGACCTGTTCCAGCGTGGTACCGAAGTCCGCGCGTATCCGCTCCAGCTGGCCGGCGCGTGCGGCGGGAGCGGTGTCGAGCACCAGCGCGAACAGCAGCGCGGTGGCCGCGGTGGCCGTCCCGTTGCCGGCCAGCACCTGGCCGGGGAGGGCGGCTGCCAGTTCCGCGGCATGCCGGATGTCCGCCGCAGCCGGGTTGCCGACGCGCCGGCGCAGGCCCGCCGGGTCCACCGCGATGGATTGCCGGGCGAGGAAGCCCGGGTCGGAGAAGGCGGCGCCCAGTCCCGGCTTGTCGAGGGTCTGCACGATGCCGAGCGGTTGCGGGCGCACCTCGAGGTGCAGGCGGGTGGTGGGGTCGAAGCTGCCGTCCAGCGCACGGATGCGCTCGGCCAGCGGCGGGTGGGTGGCGAACCAGCGGGTCATGGCGGGCGCGAACAGCATGTGCGCTACCTCCTCGCCGCGCGGGTGCGAGAAGCGCGAGCTGTGCTGGCGACCGATCTTGAGCAGCGCGCCGCGCAGGCCCTCGGGGTTGCGGGTGAACTGCACCGAGGCGGCATCGGCGAGGAACTCGCGCTGCCTGGACACCGCAGCCTGGATGAGCCGGCCGAAGAACACGCCGACGTAGCCGATGGCCACCAGCGCCAGGCCCAGCACCACCAGCGAGCCGTTGCCGCGCGCCTGCCGGTTGCCGCCCGATGCGGTCCCGGCCCGCTGCATCAGGCGCCCGGCCATCGTCAGCACCAGCAGGCCCGAGAGCAGGCTGACGAGGCGGATGTTGAGCCGCATGTCGCCGTTGAGGATGTGGCTGAACTCGTGGCCGACCACGCCCTGCAGCTCCGCCCGGTCGAGGTGCTCGAGGCAGCCGCGGGTCACGGTGATGGCCGCATTGGCCGGCGTGTGGCCGGCGGCGAAGGCATTGATGCCCGGTTCCTCGGCCAGCACGTAGACCGCCGGCACCGGCAGCCCCGAGGCGATGGCCATCTCCTCGACGACATGCAGCAGGCGGCGCTCCTGCGGATCGGTGCTGTCGGCCTGCACGCGCTGCCCGCCCAGCGCGCGCGCCACCGCGCCGCCACCGCCGGCGAGCTTCATGCCCTTGACCAGGCTGCTGATGCCGATGATGGCCAGCACGCCAAGCGTGGTGATGGCCATCGCGCGCGGGTGGGCTGTCAGCCACGAGCCACCCGCTGCGACCGCCGGGACGGGGCCGGAAGCCGCGAGCAGCGCCAGCACCACGAGGTTGACCGCCACCACCACGGCCAGCACCGCGAGCACGAAGAGCAGCAGCAGCCAGCGGCTGCGCCGGTGCGCGTCGGCCTGGCGGGCCCAGAAATCCATGCCGCGCGGGGGCCGTGGCGCCGGGTGGCTAGCCGAAGCTGACCTTCGGCACCTCGCGCCTGCTGGCGTCCTCGATCTCCAGCAGCTGCATCGCCAGGAAGCTGAAGTTGCCGGCGACGAAGTTGTTGGGGAACACCTCGCGGGTGTTGTTGTAGGCCATCACCGCATCGTTGAAGGCCTGGCGCGCGAAGGCCACCTTGTTCTCGGTGGCGGTCAGCTCCTCGGCCAGCTGCATCATGGTCTGGTTGGCCTTGAGGTCGGGATAGGCTTCGGCCAGCGCGAACAGCCGGCCCAGCGCACCGCTCAGCTGGTTCTCGGCACCCGCGAGCGCTGCCACGGCGGCGACATTGTCGGGATTGGCCGCTGCCGCCTTGAGCCCCGCGACCGCCTGGTTGCGGGCCTGGATGACGGCCTCCAGCGTGCTGCGCTCGTGCTGCAGGTAGCCCTTGGCGACCTCGACCAGGTTGGGCACCAGGTCATGGCGCCGGCCCAGCTGCACGTCGATCTGCGCGAAGGCGTTCTTCGCGCTGTTGCGCATCACCACCAGCCGGTTGTAGATCCCGACCAGGTACAGCACGACGACGATGAGCAGCACACCGATGATCCAGCCCATGCCTATCCTCCAGGCAATGCACGACAACCGCGCCCGGCAGTATCGCACAGGCGTGGCCCGCGGCCTGTGAGGCTCATTCCAGTGTGGCGAGCAGCTCCGCCTGGTATTCCTCGGCCAGCGGCTGGAGGACCGGATCGAGGTCGCCGTCGACGATCTCGTCGAGCTTGTAGAGCGTGAGGTTGATGCGGTGGTCGGTGACCCGGCCCTGCGGATAGTTGTAGGTGCGGATGCGCTCGGAGCGGTCGCCGCTGCCCACCAGGCTCTTGCGCTGGGCGGCCTGCTCGCTCTGCTGCTTCTGCCGTTCCATGTCGAGCAGCTTGGCCTGGAGCAGGGCGCGCGCGCGGGCGCGGTTCTTGTGCTGCGAGCGCTCGTCCTGGCACTCCACCACGATGCCGGTGGGCAGGTGGGTGAGGCGGATCGCCGAGTCGGTCTTGTTGACGTGCTGCCCGCCGGCGCCCGAGGAGCGGAAGGTGTCCTCGCGGATGTCGGCCGGATTGATGCTGACGGCCTCGACCTCGTCCACCTCGGGCAGCACCGCCACCGTGCAGGTCGAGGTGTGGATGCGCCCCTGCGCCTCGGTTTCCGGCACCCGCTGCACGCGGTGCGCGCCGGACTCGAACTTGAGCCTGGAGAAGGCGCCCTGGCCGATGATGCGGCTGATGACCTCCTTGAAGCCGCCTTTCTCGCTGGCGGCCGAATGCATGATCTCGAGCTTCCAGCCTTGGCGCTCCGCATAGCGGGCGTACATGCGGAACAGGTCGCCGGCGAACAGCGCCGCCTCGTCGCCACCGGCGGCGGCGCGGATCTCGAGGTAGATGTTGCTGTCGTCGCAGGGGTCGCGCGGCACCAGCTGGCGGCGGATGGCCAGTTCCAGCTCGTCGAGGCGCGCGGCCGCGGCCTCGGCCTCGTCCGCGCCGAGCGCCCGCAGCCCGGGATCGGCATCCTGCTGCATCTCGGTGGCGGTGGCCTCGTCCTGCCGCGCCTGCTGCCACGCCGCGCACAGCTGCACCAGCGGCTGCAGCTGTGCGTATTCCTTCGACAGGTCCCGGAAGCGGGCCTGGTTGCCGATGATGGCGGGATCGGCGAGCAGGGCGCTGATCTCCTCGTAGCGTCCGGTCAGGTGCTCGAGTTTGGCGAGGATGCTTTTCTGCATGGGAAAACTTGCGGCCGGGGGGCGGCCAAAGCCGCGCTATTATCTTCACATATGCACAACCGCACTACCGGCTTCATCCCGGCCCTGCTGATGGCCTTCCCGCTCGCGCTCGGCGGCTGCACGGCAGCGGGGCCGCGTGCGGCGGCTGGCGAGGGCGAGCTGCCCGCTGCCGGCCACCACCTGCTGATGGCCGAGATTGCCGCGGCGCGTGGCGCGCAGGCGGCGGCAGCGGCGGAATATCTCGATGCGGCCGAGCACAGCGACGACCCGCAGGCGAGCGAGGAGGCGACCCGCTTTGCCTTTGCCCATGGTTTCGATGCCTGGGCGCTGCGCGCGGCGCGGCGCTGGACCATGCTGGCACCCGAGGCAAGCACCGCACGCC
>JACFNV010000007.1:16658-51380 GCA_019454675.1 Gammaproteobacteria bacterium
ATCTCGCGCGACTGCTGCTCCGGCGCAATGACATCGCGGCGGCAACGGCCCAGGCCGAGGCGGCGCTCGGGCCGGTGGCGGAGCGCAGCGATGCGGACTACGGGCTGCTGGCCGCGGAGCTGGCCGAGGAGAACAACATCGAGGGGCTGAGCCGGCTGTGGGCGCGGCTGGCCAGCCAGGCACCGCCGAGCCCCGGCCTGCAGCTGGCGGTGGCCGGCGCCGCCCTGCGGGCCGGCGGTGGCGAGCTGGCGCTGGCGGCGGCGCTCGCGGTCGGCGCGGGGGAGCCCGCGCCCGCGCCGGACGTCGACGCCGAGGCCCAGCGCCTCGCGGGCCGTGCCCTGCTGGCGCGTGGCGATGTGGAGGCTGCCCTGGCGCTGGCGCGCCGCCAGGTGCAAAGGCATCCCGGCGTGGACAGCGAGCTGGAGCATGCCAGCCTGCTGGCCGCGGCCGGGCATGATGAAGAGGCGCTGGCGGCGCTCGCCGGGCTCGATGAGCGCCATGGCGAACAGCCTGCCGCGCGCCGGCTGCGCGGGCTGATCAGCATCGAGAGTGGCGACCTGGAGGCCGCCTGGGAGCAGTTCCAGGGGCTGGTGTCCCACGACGAGCTGGGTGCGGAAAGCTGTTTCCGGCTGGCGGAGCTGGCGATGCGCCAGCAGCAGCTGGAGATGGCGGTACAGATGCTGGTGCGCATCGAGGACGGGCCCTGGCTGCTGCCCGCGCGTGATGCGCTGGCGCGCCTCGTGGCGGCGCGCGGCGACCTGGCGATGGCCATGCAGGTCTTCGATGCGCTCGTGGCGCAGCACCCGGAACTGGGCCTCGACGTGGCCCGCCGGCGCGCCAGCCTGCTCGAGCGGCAGGGGGACCTGCAGGGCGCGCTGGAGCTGCTCGACGACATCGTCCGCTACCGGCCCGATGACGCGGGGCTGCGCCTCGGGCGCGGTGCGCTGCTCGAGCAGATGGGGCGCATCGAGCCGGCGCTGGCCGACATGGCGGTGGCGGTCCGGCTGATGCCCGATGATGCGATGGCGCTCAACGCCTATGGCTACACGCTTGCCAGCCATGCCAGCCGCAGGGCCGAGGCCTACCGGCTGGTCCGCCGCGCCCTGGAGCGCGAGCCCGATGACCCGGCCATCCTCGACAGCTACGGCTGGATCCTCTACCGCCAGGGAAACCTGGCCCGGGCGCGCAGCTACCTGGAGCTGGCCCATGCGCGGCTGCCCGACCCGGAGGTGGCGGCCCACCTCGGCGAGGTGCTGTGGCAGCAGGGGGAACACGAGCGTGCCCGCCAGCTGTGGGAGGACGCCCTGCAACTGGCCCCGGACAGCCGGCCGCTGCGCGACACCATGGCGCGGTTCCCCAGGTAGGCCGTGGTGTTGCGTGGCCTGGCGCTGGTCGTGGCGCTGCTCGTGCTCGGTGGCTGCACGCTCGCGCCATCGCTCCCCGGGCCGCCGCTGGACTGGGCGGCGCGCGACGCGCGGCTTGCGGCGCTGGACGACTGGCAGCTGCGCGGGCGGGTGGCGGTGAAATCGGAGCGTGGCGGCGGCCAGGGCGATCTCGCCTGGCGCCAGACGGGGTCCGCCGCACGCATCCGCGTCAGTGGCCCCTTCGGTGCCGGCGCCTGGGAGCTGGCATGGGATGCGCGGTCATTGCGCGTGAGCGGCCGCAACGGCGATTTCCTGCGCGAGTGGCAGGACGTGGAGGCGGCCGAGGCCTTCCTCGGCGAGCAGCTGGGCTGGCCGTTCCCGGCTTCCAGCAGCCGCTGGTGGATGCTGGGACTGGCCGATCCGGCCACGGTGGCGCAGCGCGAGTTCTCGCCGCATGGCGAGCTCCTGCGGCTCGAGCAGGCTGGCTGGACGGTGAACTACGAGCGCTATGGCGAGGTGGCGGGGCTGCGCATGCCGCTGCGCCTGACGCTGGAGGGCGCGCAGGCGCGCCTGCGCGTGGTCATCGACCGCTGGTGCCTGGCGCCGGATTGCCTGCAGGGGGCGCCCGCCGGCATCGACTAGCCGCCCGCCGCCGGCCCGCGTTTGACAGCCCCGGAGGGGGCCGGGAGAATACGCGCGCCTGTTGCGCGGGGAACGTCCCCACCTCAGATGGGGTGTAGCCAAGCGGTAAGGCAGCGGGTTTTGATCCCGCCATTCGCAGGTTCGAATCCTGCCACCCCAGCCATTCCGTCCATCGCCACCACCCGGGACATCGCGTGAACGCCGAGAGCCGCAACCTGCTGCCCAATGCAGCCATCCTCACCGGCAACTCCAACCCGGGCCTCGCCCAGCGCATGACGCGGCACCTGATGCAGCCGCTGGCCAAGGCGCATGTCGGACGCTTCTCCGATGGCGAGGTCAACGTCGAGATCCTCGACAACATCCGCGGCCGCGACGTGTACATCGTGCAGTCGACCTGCCCGCCGGTGAACGACAACCTGATGGAGCTGCTGGTGATGGCCGATGCCTGCCGGCGCGCCTCGGCCGCGCGCATCACCGCGGTGATGCCCTACATGGGCTATGCGCGCCAGGACCGGCGCCCGCGTGCGGCGCGGGTGCCCATCACCGCCCGTCTGGTGGCCGACATGGTGGCGCGTGCCGGCGTCGACCGCGTGCTGACCGTCGACCTGCATGCCGACCAGATCCAGGGCTTCTTTTCCATGCCGGTGGACAACGTCTATTCCTCGCCGGTGCTGCTGGGCGACCTGTGGCGGCAGAAATACCGCGACCTGGTGGTGGTCTCGCCCGATGTCGGCGGCGTGGTGCGCGCCCGCGCCTTCGCCAAGCGCATCGACAACGCCGATCTCGCCATCATCGACAAGCGCCGCCCGCGCGCCAATGTCTCCGAGGTGATGAACATCATCGGCGAGGTGGCGGGCAAGACCTGCGTGCTGATCGACGACATGGTCGACACCGCCGGCACGTTGTGCCAGGCTGCCGCCGTGCTCAAGGAGCAGGGCGCGACCCGCGTCCTGGCTTATGTCACCCACCCGATCCTCTCGGGCAAGGCGGTGGAGCGCATCGGCGCCTCGGTGCTCGACGAGCTGGTGGTGACCGACACTATCCCGCTGGGCCCGGCCGCAGCCGCTTGTCCGCAGATCCGCCAGCTCGGCGTGGCGGAACTGCTGGCCGAGACCGTGCGGCGCATCTACCTCGACGAGTCCGTCAGCTCGCTCTACGTCGACTGAGCGACCCGCTTCGGCTATGATGCCCGCCCCCCGTGCGGGCGTTCCGGCTGGTCGCAGGCCGGGCTTGCGGGCCGCGGCGGGGTCCAATCGATCCATCCCAAGGAGCAAACAGATGAGCAAGCGATTCTCGATCGCTGCGGAACGCCGCGAAGGTGCAGGGAAAGGTGCGAGCCGCCGCCTGCGTCATGCCGGCAAGGTTCCCGGCATCCTTTATGGCGCCGGCCAGGAGCCGGTCGCCGTGACGCTGGACCAGAACGAGCTGCTGCGCCACGTCGAGCACGAGGCGTTCTTCTCCAGCATCCTCGACATCGATCTCGCCGGCGAGAAGATCCAGGCGATCGTCAAGGATGTGCAGGTACATCCCGCGCGCCGCGCGCTGGTGCACCTCGACCTGCAGCGCGTCCTCGCCACCGAGAAGGTGCGCATGCTGGTGCCGCTGCACTTCCTCAACCAGGCCACGGCGAAGGGCGTCAAGGAAGAGGGTGGCGTGGTCCAGCACCTCATGACCGAGGTCGAGATCTCCTGCCTGCCGCGGGACCTGCCGAGCGCCCTGGCGCTCGACATCGGCGAGCTGGAAATCAACAAGAGCCTCCACCTGTCGGATATCCCGCTGCCCGAGGGCGTGGAGATCCCGGCGCTTGCCATCGGGCCCGAGCAGAACCGCGCGGTCGTCGCCATCCATGCCGTGCGTGGGGATGCCGAGACCGTTACGGAGGGGCCGGCCGCGGATGCCGCCGCGGCAGCTCCGGCGGATGCGGGCAAGGACAAGAAGTAAGGTCGGCCTTTCCTTCCGCAGGGAAGGTGCTGCCGATCCGGACGCAAGCCGCGCTTTTGCGCGGCTTTCGTTTGGGCGCGCTTCGCGCCAGACTGGCCGCGTGTCCGCGGAGCCTGCATGAACGCTGCCACCCTGCCTGCCGTCGTGTTCGGCCTCGGGAACCCGGGGCCCGAGCATGCCCGCGACCGGCACAATGTCGGCTTTCGCCTCGTCGAGCAGCTGGCGGCGGCCGGTGGCGGCAGCTTCCGCGAGGAGGCAAAGCTCGCCGGCAGCAGCTGCCAGGCGCTTGTTGCAGGCCGTGCGCTGCGCCTGGTCAAGCCCGCGACCTACATGAACCGCAGCGGCCAGTGCGTGCGCCGGGTCATGGACTATTACCAGCTGCCGCCGGCTGCCCTGCTGGTGGTGCATGATGACGTCGACCTGCCGCCGGGCACGGCGCGCCTCAAGGCGGGTGGCGGCCACGGCGGCAACAACGGCCTGCGCGACATCATCGCCCACTGCGGGCCGGACTTCCTGCGCCTGCGCCTGGGGGTCGGCCACCCGGGGCGCAAGGAGCTCGTCGTCGGCCATGTGCTGCATGCGCCGCCGGCCGGCGAGCTGGCGCTCATCGACCAGGCCATTGCCGATGCGCTGCGGGCGCTGGAGATCTGGTTCCGGGAGGATTTCCAGCGTGCGGTGACCTGGCTGCACACCAACAACCCCGGGGACGCGGGCGGGCATGCCTGAGGCGCAGCCGGCAACCGCCGCGGGGAGTGATCGCGGCAGCCTCGCACGTACCATCTTCAGCGTGCTGTTCATCGTCGGCCTTGCGGTGGCCTCCTTCTGGGTCCTCAAGCCCTTCTTTGCCGCCTTCATCTGGGCCGCCACCATCGTCGTCGCCACCTGGCCGCTGCTGCTGCGGGCGGAGGGCCTGTTCGGCGGGCGGCGCGTGCCGGCCGTCATCCTCATGACGCTGGCCATGCTGCTCATCGTCATCGTCCCGCTGCTGGCGGTGGTGGTTTCGCTGGCCGACCACGCACCGGCCATGGCGGCCTGGCTCGTCGGCCTGCCGGCCAGGGAGCTGCCCGCGGCACCCGCCTGGCTCGATGGGCTGCCGCTGCTGGGCGGCTGGGCTGCCGCCACCTGGAACGACTTCGCCGGCACCGGCTTCGGCGAGCTGACGGCACACCTGCAGCCCTACATGGGCGACATCGGCCGCTGGCTGGTCGCGGAAGCCGGCGCCTTCGGCCTGTTGCTGGTGCAAGGTGCGCTGATCGTCGTGATCTGCGCGCTGCTCTATGCCAATGGCGAAGCCTGGGCCGCCTGGCTGCTGAGGCTGGGCCGTCGGCTCGACGGCGACAGGGGCGGGGCGGCGATCGTCCTTGCCGGGCAGGCCATCCGCGGCGTGGCGCTGGGCGTGGTCGTCACCGCCTTCCTGCAGGCGGTGCTGGGCGGCCTTGGCCTGCTGCTGGCCGGCGTGCCCTTCGCCGGCGTGCTGACCGCGCTCATGTTCGTGCTGTGCATCGCCCAGCTGGGGCCGTCGCTGGTGCTCGGCGGCGCGGTGCTCTGGCTCTACCTGGCGGGCAGCAGCGGCTGGGCCTTGGCCCTGCTGCTGTGGTCGGTGGTGGTGGTGCTGATGGACAACTTCGTGCGCCCGCTGCTCATCAGGCGCAGCGCCAGCCTGCCGTTGCTGCTGATCTTTGCCGGTGTCGTCGGCGGCATGCTCGGCTTCGGCCTGGTCGGGATCTTCGTCGGCCCCGTGGTGCTCGCCGTCGCCTACACGCTGGTCAATGCCTGGATGGCGGAGCCGCCGCAAGCCGTGGCGGGCGACGCCCCGGGCTGAGCCTCGCCGCACGCGGTCATCGCGGATTGCCCGGTTCCGGCACCGGCGCCGGCTTCACCTTCCAGATCTTCCCGCAGTACTCGGCGATGGCGCGGTCCGAGGAGAAGCGGGCGCTGCGCGCGGTGTTGAGGATCGACATCCGCGCCCAGTCGCCGGGCGAGCGGAAGGCGTGGTCGGCGGCGGCCTGCGCCTCGAGGTAGGAGCGGTAGTCGGCCAGCAGCAGGTAGTCGTCGTGGTCCAGCAGCTGGTCGAGCAGCGGCTTGAACAGCGCGCTGTCGCCGCGCGCGAAGCTGCCGTTGCCGATGGCGTCGAGCGCGTGGTGCAGCTCGCCGTCGTGCTCGTAGCGGTCGCGCGGCCGGTAGCCGCGCGCGCGCAGCGAGGCGGCCTCGCCCGCGTCGAGGCCGAAGAGGAAGAAGTTGTCCTCGCCGGCCGCCTCGCGGATCTCCACGTTGGCACCATCCAGGGTGCCGATGGTGGGAGCCCCGTTGAGCATGAACTTCATGTTGCCGGTCCCCGAAGCTTCCTTGCCGGCCATGGAGATCTGCTCCGAGAGGTCCGCCGCCGGATAGATCTGCTGAGCGCTGCCGACGTTGAAGTTGGGCAGGAAGGCCACGCACAGGCGCCCGCGCATCACCGGGTCGTTGTTGACCACCTCGGCCACGCCGTTGATCAGCCGGATGATCAGCTTGGCCATGCGGTAGCCCGGCGCCGCCTTGCCGGCGAAGATGAAGCAGCGCGGCGCCATCTCCAGGCCGGGGTTGTCGAGCAGGCGCTGGTACAGCGTGATGATGTGCAGCACGTTGAGGTGCTGGCGCTTGTATTCATGGATGCGCTTGACCTGCACGTCGAACAGGGCATCGGCATCCACCGCCACGCCGGTGACCCCGCGCACCCGCAGCGCCAGCCGCTGCTTGTTCTCCCGCCGCGCGGCCAGCCAGCGCTGCTGGAAGGCAGCATCGGTGGCCAGCGGTTCGAGCGCCTGCAGCCTGTCGAGGCTGGTGACCCAGCCGGGCCCCGCCACCTCGTCCAGCAGTGCGCCGACCGGCGAATTGGCCAGCACCAGGAAGCGCCGTGGCGTGACCCCGTTGGTGATGTTGTGGAAGCGTTCCGGCCACAGGTCCGCGAAGTCGCGCAGCACGGTCTGGCGCAGCAGCTTCGAGTGCAGCGCGGAGACGCCGTTGATGGCGTGGCTGCCGACCGTGGCGAGATGCGCCATGCGGATGCGCCGGCTGCCACCCTCGTCGATCAGCGACATGCGGCGTACCCGCTCCTCGTCGCCCGGGTAGGCATGGCGCACCTCGTCGAGGAAGCGCCGGTTGATCTCGAAGATGATCTCCAGCGGCCGTGGCAGCAGGTCGTGGAACAGCGGCAGCCCCCAGGTTTCCAGCGCCTCCGGCAGCAACGTGTGGTTGGTGTAGCCGAGCGCCTGGCGGGTGATGTCCCAGGCCTGCTCCCAGGGCATCTGCTTCTCGTCCAGCAGCAGCCGCATGAGTTCCGCCACCGCGATGGACGGGTGGGTGTCGTTGAGCTGCACCGCGCAGAGTTCGGCAAAGCGCGAGGCGGGGGCCTGCTTCATCTCCAGCTGGCGCAGCATGTCCTGCAGCGAGCAGGAGACGAAGAAGTATTGCTGCATCAGGCGCAGGCGCTTGCCGGCCTCGGGCTCGTCATTGGGGTAGAGCACCTTCGAGAGGGTTTCCGAGCCGACCTTCTCGGCGACGGCGCCGTAGTAGTCGCCCACCTGGAAGTCCTCCAGGTCGAAGGACTCCACCGCCTCGCTCTTCCACAGGCGCAGCGTATTGCAGGTCTCCACGCGGTAGCCGGGCACCGGTATGTCGCAGGCCACGCCACGCACCTGCCGGGCCGGCAGCCAGCGCACGCGGTAGCCGCCACCGCTGGTGTCCGCCTCGGTGTGGCCGCCGAAGTTGACCGTGTAGCAGACCTCGGGACGGATCACTTCCCAGGGCGAGCCACGCTGCAGCCACTTGTCGCTGAGCTCCACCTGCCAGCCATCGCGGATTTCCTGCTCGAAGATGCCGAACTCGTAGCGGATGCCGTAGCCGATGGCCGGCACGCGCAGCGTGGCCAGCGAGTCGAGGAAGCAGGCGGCCAGCCGCCCCAGCCCGCCATTGCCGAGCCCGGGCTCGGTTTCCATCGCCATGAGCGCGTCCAGATCCTGGCCGAGCGAGTGCATGGCCTCGCGGACTTCCGCCTCGATGCCGAGGTTGAGCAGGTTGCTGCACAGCTGCGGGCCGATGAGGAATTCGGCGGACAGGTAGCAGGCCACCTTCACGTCGGGGGCCGCATAGGTCTTCACCGAGGCCACCCAGCGGTCGAGGAGCCGGTCGCGGATGCTGTAACCGAGCGCCATGTACCAGTTCCAGGGGGTGGCGATGGCGGGGTAGCGCGCCTGCAGGTAGGCCAGGTTGTCGAGCACCGATTGCCGGATGGCCGGTACGCCGAGGCCCGCGCGGACGGATTCTGTGGTCATGGCTGGGGACTCCGTGTGGAATCCCGACGCTACCCGCCCGGGGGGCGGCTGGCAACATGCCCTGCAGCGCAGCCGCGGCATGACCAGCCTCCGGACGGCAAGGCTAGAATGCCCTACCTGTTCCCGTACTGCCGGCGGCCGGCAAGACCATGAAGAACTTCCTCACCGAGATCGTCACCTTCGTGCTGCTGGCCTTCCCGGCACTGTTTTCCATCATCAACCCGCTGGGTGGCGCCTTCATCTTCCTGTCGGCGACCGAGGGCGTGTCGCGCAAGTCGCGCCAGGCGCTGGCACGCAAGGTGGCCATCTTCAGCTTCGTCACGCTGGTGGCCTCGATGGTGGTCGGTGTCTACGTGCTGCGCTTCTTCGGCATCTCGATGCCGGTGCTGCGGGTGGCGGGCGGCATCGTCATCGCGCTGTCGGCCTGGAAGATGCTCAACCCCGAGGCGGATGCCCCGGACCGGGGCAGCGCCTTGTCCGACTCCGCGGACCGCGACGTGTTCAACATGGCCTTCTATCCGCTGACCATGCCCATCACCACCGGCCCCGGTACCATCTCGGTGGCGGTGGCGCTCGGCACGCGCGGCGTGGCCGAGGGCAACCCGCTGCTGTTCTCCATCCAGGTGTTGCTGACCGCGGTGCCGATGGCCCTGCTGATCTACCTGCTGTATGCCTCCTCGGCCCGCCTGTCGCGGGTGCTGGGGGCGACTGGTACCACCATCATCGCCAGGCTCTCCGCCTTCCTGCTGTTCTGCATCGGCATCCAGGTGATGTGGGGCGGCATCGAGGAGCTGGTGCGGGGACTCTCCGCCGCCTGAGGCAGGTGTTCGCGCCGCTGCCGTTTCAATCGCTGCCGGGGACTTGCGCATCCCCGGCCAGCACGCTGCCCTCCAGGCCATAGCCCACGCCGTAGACGCTGCGGATCGGCGACTTGCCGGGGAAGCGGGGGCGCAGCTTGGCACGCAGGTTCTTCACGTGGCTGTCGATGTTGCGCTCCCAGGCGGCAAGATCGGTGCCGCGTACCCGCTCGAGCAGCTGGCTGCGCGACCAGATGCGCTCGGGCCGCTCCATCAGCGCCGCCAGCAGGTCGAACTCGATGCGGGTGAGCGCCAATTCTTCGCCGTGCGCGCTGGCCCGCCTGGCATCGGGTTGCAGCTCCAGTGCACCGACCCGCAGGACATCGCCGGCCGGCACGGCCCTGGCGCGCCTGAGGATGGCGCGCGCCCTGGCCACCACCTCGCGCGGACTGAACGGCTTGCAGACGTAGTCGTCGGCGCCGAGCTCGAGGCCCAGCAGGCGGTCGATCTCGTCGATGCGCGCCGTCACCATCATGATGGCGATGTCCGCATCCCGCGCCCGCACCGCCTTGCAGACCTCGAGGCCATCCTTGACGGGCAGCTGGAGGTCGAGCAGCAGCAGCTCGGCCGGCCGGCGTGCGAGCTGGGCCTCGACCTCGTCGCCGCGGTGGAGCATGTCGACGGCAAAGCCGGCGTGCAGGAAGTAATCGCGCAGCAGCTCGGCCAGCGCCACCTCGTCCTCGACGATCAGCACGCGCCCGCTCATGCTGCCGGCTCCGCCGGCCAGCGGCAGCGGATCTCCAGGCCACCGGCCGTGCTGGCATGGGCCGTCACCGAGCCGCCATGCGCTTCGACGATGGAGCGCACGATGGCAAGCCCCAGCCCCGTGCCGCCACCGCTGCGCGCGGGGTCTGCGCGAAACAGGCGGTCGAACAGCCTTGGCAGCATGTCGGCGGGCACGCCCGGGCCAGCGTCGCTGACCACCAGCAGCAGCTGCCCGTCCTCGTCGCCGATGCTCACCGTCACCGGCCCCGGCGGGTCTGCGTAGCGCAACGCGTTCTCGAGCAGGTTGGCAAGCACGGCTTCCATGCGCTGCCGGTCGATGCGGACGGGTGTTGCGCTGCTGGCGGCCTGTTCGCAGCGCAGTTCGAAGCCTGCGGCGGCAAAGCGCGGCCTGTAGCGCTTGACCGTGGCGGTGACGAATTCGGCGGGAGCGCAAGTGGACAGCTGGAGCTGCAGTCCGCCCGCTTCGGCGAGCGAGAGCAGGTGCAGCTGCCCGACCAGCGCCTCGAGGCGGGCAACTTCGCTGGCCAGCGTGTCCAGTGCCCTGGCATCGGCCGCGCGCACGCCATCGAGGATCGCATCGAGCTGCGCACGCAGGATGGCGAGCGGATTGCGCAGCTCGTGCGCGATGTCGGCCAGCCATTGGCGCTGGCGCCTGTCATAGCCTTCCAGCGCAGCCGCCAGGCGGTTGAAGTCGGCGGCCAGCCGCGCCAGCTCGTCGCTGCCGGACACCCTGACGCGAGCGCTGAAGTCGCGCCTGGCCAGCGCCGCGCTGGCGGCGGAGAGTGCCCGCACCGGCTGCGCGGTGCGCCGCGCGAGGATGAGGGCGAGAAGGGCTGCCAGCAGGATGGCGGCGGCACCGATCAGCAGGTAGGCGCGGCCCTGGCGGCTGGTGAACAGGCTGTCGAGTTCCTGCGGTGCCATCCTGCGTGGCCAGGCCAGGTAACCGACCACCTGTCCGCTGGCCACGATAGGGGTGCGCTCCAGCCTGCCGGGATCGCGTGGGGGGGCGCTGAGGAAGCGACCTTCCGCATCGAGCAGGAAGGCCCGCGGTGGCAGTGGGCCGCGTGGCCGCCTGCGTTCCTGGCCCATCCGGCCATCGCGATGGTCCCGCCGGTTTTCGTGACTCCCCTGCGGTGGGCGCAGTGCGCGGATGCCAGCGGCGGCTGCCACGAGGTCGCCGGTCTGCAGGTAGCGGGCACCGATCTCCTCGGCAGCTTCCTCGGCGAGTTCGGCGTTGCGCGAGTGCAGGTAGCCGGCGAAGTTCTGGCCCGTGAACAGTCCCAGGACGGCAATGGTGCCACCCACCAGTGTGGCTGCAGCTACCAGCTGCATGACGAAAAGCTTGAGGAACAGCGTGATTCGCATGAGCAGCATCTTACGCTGGCGCAGCTGGCAGACATCCGGCCCACGCAGTGATCCCGTGCTTTCTCCACGGTGTCTCCACAAAGGAGAGGCAGACTGCCTGCCGTCAGACCTGCAGCGACCCGGTCGCTGCCCCAAAGCCCCAAGGAGGCTATTCATGAAAAAGCATCTCATCCCCATCCTGCTGCTTTCCGGCGTGGCGCTCGCGGGTACCGCGGTGGCCGCCGACCAGGGCAAGTACAGGCAGGGCAATGGCAAGCGGGGCGCGGAGCACACCGCCCGTGCCGCGTCGGTCGAGCGTCTTGCCATGCAGAACCTGCTGGCGGAAAACCTTGCCCAGAGCACCGGCCGCGACGTGAACGAGATCAAGGCGTTGTTCGCACAGGGCCATCCTGGCAAGGTGGCCGCAGATCTCGGCCTCGATCGCGCGGCGATGGGCAAGGCCATGGAGGCCGCCCGCAGCACCTATATCCAGCGCTCGCTGGCTGCCGGATTGATCACGTCGGAGCAGGCGCAGGAGCTTGCCACCACTCCCCCCCGGGGCCAGCGCTCCCCACGCTGAGCCCCGCGCCACCCCCGGTAGCCAGGGTTGCCGGCAGGGACCACGAGATTGCCCGGGAGGAGGCCCGCCCATGTTCCGTCGCTGCTTGTTCTGGATGCACCTTGCCTGCGGTGTCGCAGCGGGCCTGCTCATTTTTTTCATGTCGGCGAGCGGCGTCCTGCTGACCTACGAAAAGCAGATGATCGACTGGCGCGATCGCGCCAACCAGGTCGTGCTGTCGGATGGCGAGCGCCTGCTGCCGGTCGGCGAGCTGGCGCTGAGGGCGGGCCAGGCCCTGCCGGCAGGCACGCCGTTCAGCCTGGTGGTCGCTACCGAGGCATCCCGCCCGGCCGTTGCCAATGCCGGCCGCGAGCGCCTGCTCCTGCATCCCGCCAGTGGCGAGCTGCTGCCCGATGCCGCGGCCGGGATGCGCGCTTTCATGAGTACCGTCAAGGACTGGCACCGGCGGCTGGCGGGCGATACCGACAGCTTGCGCGCCAACTTGCTGGATGCTGCCAACCTGCTGTTCGTGTTCATCCTCGTCAGCGGCATTTTCCTGTGGCTGCCGCCGGTCTGGCGCTGGCAGCTCATGAAGCTCCGGCTGCTTCCGCGTACGAGCTATGCCAGCAGCAGGATGCGTGATTACAGCTGGCACCATGTGTTCGGTGCCTGGATGCTTCTGCCACTGCTTCTGATTGCCGTCTCCGGCGTGGTGTTTTCCTACCCGTGGGCCAACCAGCTGGTGTTTGCCGCCTACGGCGAGGCGGTGCCGGAGCGCAGGGGGCCATCACCGGCGGCCGTGCCGGATGCCACCGTCTACACCGTTTCTGCCGATGGCCTCGTCGAGCTGGCGTCCGTCGCCGTGGCACAGGCAGCCACGCCGGGGCAAAGCGCACGGCGCTGGCTGCGCTTCATCCATACCGGCGAGGTCTACGGCCTCGCCGGCCAGACCGTGGCTGGCCTGGCCTCGCTGGCTGCCTGCCTGCTGGCCTGCACCGGGATGGCACTGGCCTGGCGCCGCCTGCGCGCTTCGCGCGTCCGCCGTCGCCGCCTGCAGCAGGTGGCCCTCCCGGCGGATGCCGCGTGCTGAGCGGGAAGCTTCAGAAAGCAGCGTCGAGGATCGTGCTTTCCTCCAGCGGCCGGCCGAGGCCGAACTGCAGCAGCCAGGAGCCATGGTTGGTGGTTCCCAGCGACAGCCTGAAGCTGCCGATCGGCGTGTTGCCGCTGAGCTCGCCCGCCAGGCCGTAGATCATGCCCTCGCTGATGGCGTCCACCCGGTTGTGCATGCGCCCGGCGGTGAGGCGCAGGCCGCCGTAGAGGGCCTGGCCGAACAGCGCCTGGATGTCGGCCAGCTTGTGGTGGTAGCGGGTGCTGGCCATCCAGTATCCGGTGCCGCGCAGCTGCTGGCGATCCAGCCCGGGGAAGCTGTACAGGCCGCCGAGCCGGAAGTAGCGGTAGAGCGGCAGCTCGCCATCCAGCCGCAGCCCGCCCGAGCCGATGAGCTGCACCGAATCCGCGCCCAGCGGCAGCACCTTCATCATCAGCGCCTCGGCCATGTCGTAGGACCCCTCGCCGCCGAGCCAGTCCCGCGAACTGATCAGCCGGCCGACGAGCAGCGCGCCACGGGTGGGCAGGCCGGCGGTGTCGCGCGTGTCGTAGATGCCCTGGACCACCAGGTCGCTTTCCTCGCGGGTGCCGATGTGCGGCAGGCTGCGATCGCCGTTCTCGCGTTCCGCGGTGGGCCACGACTTGCGCAGGCCGGCCCGCAGCTGCGCGCGCCGTCCGAAGTTGATGCCCAGGTCGAGCTGCCCGAAGGCCTCGGTGAAGCTGTACTCGGCGACGCGGTTGCCATCGTCGTAAATGTTCTCCCGCAGCCTCTCGACGCGCAGCCGCGGCTCCACGAACACCCGCTGGCGCACTTCCAGGGGCTGGTAGAAGGAGGTCTCGAACTGGTTGCTGGTGCCGATCTGCAGGGTGCTGTGCCACTCGCCGCCCAGCGGGTTGATCCAGCTGCGCCGGTGCTCGCCGCGCAGCGCCAGCGAGGCGTCGCCGCTGCTGGTGGCGCCGAGCCCGAGGTCGAAGCGCAGGAAGTCCGGCCCCCATGATTTTTCCACGACATGGAAATCCACCGTCGGGAATTCCGGCTCGTCGTCGATCCGGTACTCCACCCGCTCGAAGTCGCCGAGCGAGAAGATGCGCGTCGTGTCACCGGCAATCTGGTTCGCGGACACGTCGTCGCCGACCCGGGTGGCACGGATCTGCGCCTCGACATAGGCCGGGTTGACGCGCCGGGTGCCGCTGACCTTGACGCCCGCCACCTTGAAGGGATCCGTGTAGCTGCGCGTCACGCGGGCGCGCCAGCCGGCATAGTCTTCCGGTGGCAGCGCATAGCGCAGCAGGGCCGGCGCCTGCTTCAGCGCGGCTTCGTGGCCGAGCGGGATGGCCTCGGGCACGCGGGCGAAGCTGCCCGCGCCGATGTCTCCCATGGGCACGATGATGGCCACGTCGTCCTTGCCCAGGGTGGCAAGCTGTGCGGCGGTATTGGCAGCCACCATGACTTCCAGCGAACGGTTGGCGAGCGCCAGCGCCGAGCCGAGGCTGCCCGGCTGCGGCGGTGGCGGCTGCAGTGCCACGGCGATGACGACATCGGCACAGACCTCGCGGGCGATGTCCACCGGGAGGTTGCGCAGCTGGCCGCCATCGGCCAGCACCTGGTCGCCGATGATGACCGGCGCGAAGGCACCCGGCACCGCCATGCTGGCGCGCATGGCCACGGTCAGGTCGCCCTTGCCCAGCACCACCAGCTCGCCGGCGGCCATGTCGGTGGCGACCGCGCGGAAGGGGATCGGCAGGGCATCGAAGTCGTCGATGTAGCGGGCGCCCGCTACCAGGCTGCGCAACAGCTCCTCGATGTCCTGCGTGACGATCACGCCGCCGGCGATGACGAGCGAGCCCCCGCGCAGCCCGAACTCGAGGTTGTTGGTGTAGGTGTTGCTGCGCAGCTTGCGGCTGATGGGCGTGCGGTCACGCCGGCCGCTGTTGCCCACCGTGGCCGACCAGTCGATGGCGCGGATGCGCTGGCTGATCTCCGCCGGTGGCATGCCGGCGGCGAAGGTAGCGCCGACCAGGGCCCCCATGCTGGTGCCCACCACGCAATCCACGGGTACCCGCAGCTCGTCGAGCACCTCCAGCACGCCGATGTGGGCGGCGCCCTTGGCGCCACCGCCACCGAGCACCAGCCCGATGCGGGGCCGTTCGACGGCTGCGGATGGCATGCCGCCTGCCTCGCCGTCCGCGGCCAGCGCCGGTGACAGCAGCATCGCGGCCAGCACCAGCTGCACCGCCAGGGTCCCGAGGTTCGTGGCCGGCGCGCGATGTTCCATGGGCCGGAGTATAGGCGACCGGGCCGCTAGGCAAACCGCCGCGTGCTGGGTAGCATGGCCGCCCTCCGAGGCTTCCCCACCCTTCATCAGACATGGCCATCCGCTGTGGAATCGTCGGCCTGCCCAACGTGGGCAAGTCCACCCTGTTCAATGCCCTGACGGCGGCCGGCATCGCGGCCGAGAACTACCCCTTCTGCACCATCGATCCCAACGTGGGGGTGGTGGCGGTGCCCGACCCGCGGCTGGCGCAGCTGGCCGCGATCGTCCATCCCGAGCGGATCCTGCCGACGACGGTCGAGTTCGTCGACATCGCCGGGCTGGTGGAGGGTGCCTCGAAGGGCGAGGGCCTCGGCAACCAGTTCCTCGCCAACATCCGCGAGACGCATGCCATCGCCCACGTGGTGCGCTGTTTCGAGAATGCCGACGTGGTGCACGTGGCCGGCCGCGTGGATCCGGAGCACGATATCGGCATCATCGACACCGAGCTGATGCTGGCCGATCTCGCGGCGGTGGAAAAGGCGGTCGAGCGTGCCGACAAGCAGGCGAAAACCGGCAGGAAGGAGGACGTGGCGCGCCGCGACTGGCTCGCGAAGCTGCGCGACCATCTCGCCGAGGGCCTGCCCGCCCGCAGCTTCGAGGTGCCCGACGAGCATCGCCAGGCGGTGCGCGAGCTGTTCCTGCTGACCGCGAAGCCGGTGATGTACGTGGCCAACGTCGACGAGGCGGGCCTGGGTGGCAACGCATACGTCGAGCGCGTGCGTGCGCTTGCCGCGGCGGATGGCGCCGAGGTGGTGGTGGTCTGCGCCGCCATCGAGGCGGAGATCGCCCAGCTCGACGAGGCCGACAAGCAGGCCTTCCTCGAGGACCTCGGGCTCGAGGAACCGGGGCTCAACCGCGTGATCCGCGCCGGCTACCAGCTGCTCGGCCTGCAGACCTTCTTCACCGCGGGCGTCAAGGAAGTGCGCGCCTGGACCGTGCGCCGCGGCGCCACCGCACCGCAGGCCGCGGGCGAGATCCACACCGACTTCGAGAAGGGCTTCATCCGCGCCGAGGTCATCGCCTTCGACGACTTCATCGCCGGCAAGGGCGAGCAGGGCGCGAAGGAAGCCGGCCGGTTGCGCCTCGAGGGCAAGGAATACCTCGTCCAGGAAGGCGACGTCATGCACTTCCGTTTCAACGTCTGAGCGACGCCGGCGGGCTGATTCCTCCTCGGCACATGCCGGTCGTGCCCGGCCGGCTGCGCTAAGCTGGCATCCTGATGGAAGTTGTTGCACAAGCCGCGGATGGTGAGGGACCGAGCGCCCTGCTGATCTTTGGCGGCGAGGCCGACCCCGGGCAGCAGCTCGCCAGGCTGGCGCTTGCCGCCGGATTCCGGGTGACGGTGGTGTGCTGCAGGCCCGCCCTGCTCGAGCGCGCCACCGCGCGGGGCTGGCATGCGGTGGCCTGCGATGTCACCGACCGCGAGGCGGTGGCACAGGTGTTCGCCGACTGCGGCGCCAGCAGGCCCGCCGTCGTGGCCATCCTCGGCGGCTCGCTGCAGGTCAATGCAGCGGGCAACATCCATGTCATCGAGGCGGCGCTCGCTGCCGGTGCCGGGCGCTTCATCCTCACCACTTCCATCGGCTGCGGGGACAGCGCGCCGGCGGTGGATCCGCTGGTCAGGGCGATCGCCGGCCGTGCCCTGCGCGCCAAGGGCTGGGCCGAGCAGCGCCTGCACCAGACCGCGCTCGACTGGACCATCATCAGGGCGGGAGGTCTGGTGCGCCGCCCGCCGACGGGGACGGCGCTGCTGACCGCCAGCAGCATGGCCGCCGGGCACATCACGCTGGCCGATCTCGGCGAGATGCTGTTCCTCGCGCTCGACAGCCCGCGCACCATCCGTTGCACGCTGGCGGCGGTGGATCGCCGGCAGGCGGGCAACATCGATGGCTCGCCGCTGCTGCCCGCGGAGCTGTAGCGGCGGGGCAGACCGCGATCCTGCAAGGGGTCGTTGACAGCGGGGCGGGCGGCACAGACAATGCCTGCCCCTTCGCGTGGTGATGTAGCTCAGCTGGTTAGAGCGCGGCACTCATAATGCTGAGGTCGGTGGTTCAAGTCCACCCATCACCACCAGAATCAAAGGCTTGCGGCCTTCGCGCCGCCTTCCCCCGTTCCACCGCGTCATGGCTGTTCCTGTCCCCTGATGGACGGGGCCGTCGCCCGTGTCCGCTCGCCCGGGGATGGCGGGTCCACGTGCATGGGCTGCTTGCGGGCAGCCTCGCCCGGTCGCGTCATCCGCCCGCTGCAATCCGTCCGGCTGCTTGCATGAGCTGCGCGTGCCCTGCAGGCATACCCGGCAGGAAAGCTGCCACGTATACTCCGCTTTTCCCTTGCGTCATCCCCCGTCGTGCCGACGTCTCGCCCCCCTGACCAGCAGAAAGGCGCTCCGATGAGCATTGAATCCCGGTCCCAGAACCCCGTGGCATGGAAGACGATCGTCTTCACGGCCTTGCGCCTGGCGCTCGGCCTGCTGTGGGCATTGATGGCGCTGCGCTTCTGGTCGGACGACTTTGCCGCCCACCTGGCCTATTACCATGCCACGGCTTTCGGCAGCCAGCCCGGGGTGCTGATCCCCTGGTTCGGCATGTGGATCGGCCTCACCACCATCGCGGGCGGCTTCTTCATCGAGTTTGCCCGGATCTGCGCCACCGTCATCGCGCTCGGCCTGCTGGCAGGCTTTGCCCGGCGGACGGTGTACATCGTCGCCATGCTGGTCTCGATCCCGCTGTGGCCGCTGGCCGATGGCTACCTTCTGCCGCATGCGCTGAGCACCTTCGGGGTCAGCTCGCTCCTCATCTACTTCCTGCTGTTCGTCGTGCTCATGTACGCGGACAAGCTGCGGATCGCGCAGTGGCCCAGCATCGACGATGCGCTGCTCAAGGCGTGGCGCGGATGGCGCTGGTTTTGCGGCTTCGAGCTGCAGCCCGGCGAGGCGGGGCAGCCGGCTGCCGAGCGGCCGCGCTTCATCTGGCGCTCCTTCACCTGGGTGCTGGGCATGGTCTTCGCAGTGCTGATCAGCGGCATCGCGGGCTCGCTGCACCTCGGGCATCCGGCCTCGCCGCACCCGTTCCACATCGGTGGTGAAGGGCCGGTGGCGGTCGCGCGGGATGCGGTGTTGCCGCCATTGGCCAACGCCGACGCGGATGTCGTGGAATTCCATCTCGAGGCGCACGCCAACGCGGTGCAGATTACCGGCGGCATCACCTACAACGGCAACACCTTCAACGGCATCGCGCCGGGGCCGGTGCTGCGCGTGCGCCAGGGCCAGACCGTGAAGATCGTCTTCACCAACAAGGACCGGCTGATGCCCCATTCGATCGACTTCCACTCGGCGAGGATTGCCCCCAACCGGGCCTTTGCCAGCGCCAAGTACGGCGAGACGATCGAGTTCAGCTTCAAGGCCGAGGTGCCGGGTGCCTTCCTCTACCACTGCAGCACCGTCCCGGTCCTCCTGCACCTGGCCAATGGCATGTATGGCGCCATCATCATCGACCCGATCGAGCCGCTGCCGCCGGCGGACGTCGAGTACGTGCTGGTGCAGAGCGAGTGGTACACGCAGCGCGTTACCGGCAAGACCATGATGGGCGACTACAACAAGATGGCTGCCGACCAGGCCGATCTCGTCACCTACAACGGCGTTGCCTTCCAGTACAGCGACCACCCGCTGCCGGCAAAGGTGGGCGAGACGGTGCGCATCTACCTCGTCAATGCGGGTCCCAACCGCTGGAGCTCGTTCCACGTCATCGGCGGCATCTTCGATCGCGTCTATCCCTTCGGCGACATGGGAGCAGTGCTGACCGACGTGTCGGCCTACTCGGTGGGTCCGGGGCAGGGCAGCATTTTCGACATCAGCTTCAACGAGCCGGGCAGGTACCTGTTCATGGACCACAACATGCGGAACATGATGATCGGCGCGGAAGGCGTGTTCGACGTCCGCTGAGCCGACTCGCACCGCCGGGATCCCTGCCTGCCATGGGATGGGCAGGCCGGCAGGGCGGCTGATTCCGTGATGTGGCCCCCTGCGATGATGCGGACGGGGTCGTATGCTGTGCCGATGCCGTGTTCGACCGCCCACCGCCCGTGCCGCCGCGTCCCTTGCAGACGGCCAGGGATTCACATCCGCCCGCTGCCGGAGCGCTGCTGATGCAACCGCCGGAGCGCGCCGGCGCGTGGCCCGCCGCACTAGCCGGCCTGCTGGTGGCGCTGGCCGTGGTGCTGGTGCTGCAGGCCGAGGGCTTCGCCGCCATGCTGGCCATGTGGTCCGGGTCGACCACCTATCGCGGCCTGTTCTTCGTGCCGCTGGTGGCGCTGTATTTCCTCTGGTTGCGTGTTCCGCTGCTGGGGCAGCTGCAGCCGCGGCCCACGCTGCTGGGGCTCGCCGGCCTGTTGCCCTTCGTCCTGCTCTGGTTGCTGGGCACGGTGGCCCAGATCAGCATCGCGCAGCAGGTCGCGGCGGTGGGCAGCCTGCAGATGGTGGTTTTCGCCGTGCTCGGCTGGCAGGCGTGCCGGCGGCTGCTGTTCCCGCTGCTCCTGCTCTGGCTCATGGTGCCGATGGGCGAGGACCTGCTGCTGCCGTGGCTGATCCGCCTCACCATCTGGCTCACCGTGGGCGGGTTGCGGCTGGCGGGCATGCCGACCGTGGTGGATGGCAACCTGCTGATCGTCGATGGTGCTGCCTACAACATCATCGACGGATGTGCTGGACTGGACCTCCTGCTGGATAATCTGCTGGTCTCGCTGGCTTTCGCCAACCTCATCTACCACCGCTTCAGTCGCCGGCTGGTCTATGTGCTGGCAGCGGTGCCGGTGGCGATTGCCGTCAACAACCTGCGCACCATCTCGGTGGTGCTCATTTCCGCCACCGGCATCGACCTGGCCTCGGATCACCTTGCCTATGGCTGGTTCCTCTTCGGCCTGGGCATGCTGGTGCAGATGGCGGTCGGGTTGCGCTTCTGCGATACGCCGCCCGCGGCGGAGCAGGCGCCTGCCGCCGCTGCGCAACCCGCGGGCTCCCGTGCCGGGGTGATGGCGGTTGCCGTTGCCGCCGGCCTCATGGTGGCACTCCCGGCGCTCTGGGCACACCGGCTGCTGGCGGTGACGGAAGCGCCGGTGAGCGTGCAGCTGCATGCACCACCGGGTTTCGAGCCGCTGCCGCCCGACAGCGCGGATGCGGGCGCCTGGCGACCGCACTTTCCCGGTGCGGATGCGCAACTACAGGGCCGACTGGCCGGTGCTGCCGTACCGGTGGATTTTTTCGTGGCCTATTACTGGCGGCAGGATGGCGAGCGCGAGCTGGTGTCCTGGGAGAACCGTTTCCACGATGACCGCTACTGGTTCCTGCTGGGCACGGGGCGCATGGCTGCCGTGCCGGGCTCCGCATCACCACCGCTGGCCACGGCCCGCCTGCATGGGGCCGGCGACGAGCGCCGCGTGGTCTGGTACTGGTACTGGGTGGATGGGCGCTTCACCGCGAGCCCGCTGGCGGCCAAGCTGCTGCAGGCCTGGGCCGTGCTCTCGGGTGGCGAGCAGCGTGCGGCGCTGATCGCGCTGTCGATCCTGGAGACGGGCGATGCCGCTGCGGACCAGGCGGTGCTGCAGGCACTGCTCGAGCGTGGCACCGATTATCGGGCCCTGATGAAAAAAGCGGCCCGGGGCTAGGCGCCCTCGGGCCGCTTTTGCGCTCGGATGAGCGACGCCGGACTCAGGAACGGCGGCGTGCGATGGTGAAGGCCACGCCGAGACCCAGCGCCACCAGGCTGAAAGCTCCCGGGCCGGGCAGCGGGCGCACATCGGGACGGTGCGGCTTGCCGTGCCACTTGCCGAAGCTCGGGCCGGCGGCGAGGGCGGGCGTCATGGCCAGCGGGGCGGCCACGGCGGCAACCATCATCAGGGTGCGGAGCTTGTTCACTTTCATGTCATTTCTTCCTTGAAGCCAGAGAAACTCGTTTCGCCAAGTGTAAAGCAGGATTCGTGCCAACAAAAAAACAACAATCAATCAATCGGTTGGATGATGCCTGTCGCGAGTCGGCGTGTGCCTGTCAAAAAAATCGGCAGACTGCCGGCGAAGCATTGTGAAGTGGTTCACAGCTTTCAAACCCCTCCCTGACTCCCCTGCCGGATATCCTCTCCCCTGAAGCCCGGAAGGCCCGCAGCCGGAGGGTTTTGCACATAAGCAGCATTGCCTGTGCTGCTCTGGCAAGTTTTCCGACAGCCTGCATGCCGCCGTTTACTGGCCCGGCTCCCAGCTGCTGTGCAGCGCCAGGCGCCACATCAGGCGCTGGCCGGTGTAGTCGGAGTTCGGGCTGTGCTGTACCGCGCGGTTGTCCCAGAACAGCAGCGAGCCGGGCTGGTAGCGGAAGCGGCAGGCATAGATGTCCTTGATGGTGTGGGCCTTGAGCATGGCGAGGATGGCGCTGCTCTCCGCGTGGCTCAGCCCCTTGATGGCCGTGGTCCAGGCGCAGTTGATGTAGAGCATCTTGCGGCCGGTTTCGGGGTGGCGGCATACCAGCGGATGCTCCACCTGCGGATAGCGCTCGCGCATGGCCTTGAGCATCTCGATGGCCTTGACGCTGCTGGTGGAGTGGTGGCCCGAGTTCAGCCCGTACTGCAGCACGTCATGGATGCCGATCTTGTCCTCGAGGAAATCCTGCATCGGCTGCGACAGGCCCTCGTAGGCGAGGTAGTTGCTGGCGAACAGCGTATCGCCGCCGCAGGGCGGGATGTCGATCGCATAGAGCATGGCGCCGAGGCTGGGGTTCTTCTGGTAGCTGTGGTCCGCATGCCAGCCCAGGTTCTGGGTGGACAGCGACTTGCCGTCGCGGGGAGCACCACGCAGGTAATAGATGCCGGGGACCTCGGTCTTGTTGGGCAGGAAGGGCTCGGACTCGAGTTCGCCGAAGCGGCGGCCGAAGTCGGCGAACTGTTCCTTGCTCAGCGTTTGCCCGTGGAACATCAGCACGGAGTGGTCGAGGAAGGCCTGCCGTATCCGGGCAAGGGCATCCGCCGACAGATTGGCGAGATCGACGCCGTAGACCTCGGCGCCCAAGGCCCCGGTGATCGGCCGCACATCGATCGTCTGCCTGGTGGCGCGAGGGGTCGTATCGGCTGCTGTGGTGCTCATGAAATGATCTCCCGATTGGCTGGGTAACGAAGACTGCAGGGCCTGGGCCCGTCGTGGGCGAAGAGCGCGCTGGGATGCATTTCATCATAGGAACATTGGCTTTCCGCCACAACGGGCTGCACCTGGCCGGGATGGGTTGGGACGGGCCTCCTTGTTTTTCCGGGTACCACGGGATTAGTCTGCGCCCTGCTGTCCGGCAGCAGGGATTGCCGGGGAAGCATGGCGCGGGATGTCCTTCGGGAGGGGCGCGGCGATGGCCGAGGGGAAAACGGAAGCGGGTCGCTGGTCGTTGGTGCCGGCTGTGTTGCTGGCATGCGGGCTGCCGCTCGCGGCCCAGGCTGCCACCTACCAACGTGCCGCCAACGAGCAGGTGCTGCAGCTGTGGGCGCAGGCCAGCGGCATGGCGGCGCCGGAGCTGGTCGAAGGTGGTGGCAGCAGCGGCGGAACGCGGCTCGAATGGAAGACCGGGGTTTCCTACGACTACTACCAGAACCGCTCGCGTGGCGGTTTCCTGCTGACGCCCATCCGCGATGAAAGCGCCAACAACACCGCCCAGCTGCAGACCGAGGCACGCGCCAGCGGCCGGGGCGGCGTGAGCTGGTTCACGCTGGGCGCCAGCTTCAGCGACGACCGCGCGGTGCTCGACCATCCCACCCTGGTCAGCAACCTGCAGATGGGCCATGCCGGCGAGCGCTATCGCGTGGCGCTGGGCGACGTGCCCACCGGCTTTTCGACGCTGGGGACCGATATCGGGTTGCGCGGGCTGCTGGCGGAGGCCTACCTGGGCAGCGCGTTGCTGCAGGCAGTGGCCGGCGTGCAGGCGGATTCCTGGGAGTCCATCGCCAGGGACGAGCGGCGCAGCCGCTACCAGCGCAACAGCTACGGCTTCAAGCTCGAGCAGCCCTTTGGCGAGTCTTTCTCCGCCTACCTGAGCACCCAGGCCTATGCGGATGATCGCGACGAGGACATGCGGGCGCTCACCGGGCTGGCTCCCGCGGATGGCGATGTCAGCACCGCCGGCTTCAACTTCCGCCAGGGCAGCTTCGTGCTGAAGGGCGAGGCGGGCAGCAGCCGGTGGAAGGAAAAGGGGCTCGACCGCGAGCGCGATCACGCCTGGATCCTCGATGCCAGCTGGCAGGGCGAGCGCCTCGGGCTGCAGGCGGGTTACCACGACCTCGGCCTCTACTACACCTCGCTCTCCGGGGCAGCGCTCTCCGGGGTGAGCGAGACCTATGCCAATGCCAGCTGGCTGGCCGCGGACTGGCTGTCGCTGAACGCGGATGTGCGCCACACCGAGAACGAGCGCGCCGGGCCGCCGCCGGGCGCCGTGCTGCCCCTGCCGCTGCCCTATACGCCCAATGCCGCCAAGGCCGACAGCTGGACGCTGGGCGCCGACATCGCCATCCGCGCCATCGAGGGCATGAGCCTGCAGCTCAGCCATTCCGGCGCGGATGGCGAGAACGACGGCGGCAGCCGCAACGACCAGCAGGACAGCCTCGCCAGCCTGCAGTTCAGCCGCGATGGCTGGTCCAGCGGGCTGGGCTGGCAGCGCAGCGAAGTCGACAACGATGCCGCCGCGGCGATGGACTCGACGATCGATGGCTGGCATGCCTTCGTCGGCCGCGAGTGGGTCGAGGCGCGCAGTGCCAGCTGGAGCCTCGGCACCACGCTGACGCTTGCCAACCAGCGCCAGAAGCTCGACGGCGGCGCGCGCAACAGCAGCGACAGCTGGCAGTTCGCCCTCAACGGGCAGCATGTGCGCGCTGTGGTACGAGGGCAGGGTGCGTGACCCGGCCACCGGCCAGCACCTCGACCAGCGCGGCATCCAGCTCGAGGCGGGCCATGCACTGGGCCGCTACGGCTCGGTCAAGTTGTACTTCAGCCGCAACAACAGCTTCGAGGATCGCAGCGACATCGCCTACCTGGAGCGCACGCTCGGCCTGCGCTTCATGTCGGCTTTCTGATGCGCCGCCAGCTCGAGCACCGGAGGCAGGGCACCATGAGTTCCATGACGTACATCCACCGCATCGCCGGCACCCTCGCGCTGCTGCTGGCCATGGCGGCAGCAGCGGGCCAGGGCGTGCCGCGTGACGAGTATCCGCTGCCCCCCGCGGCCCCCATCGGGTTGCAGGAGGCAGCCGCCCCGGCGGCGCAGGCCGTGCCGGGGGGTGATGCCGCCGATGCCGCTGGCGTCGGCGGGCTGGGCGACATGCACGAGGCGCGTGCCGCGCTCGACGAACTGCTGCGTGCCTATGAAGCGGGCAACGTGGCGCAGTTCCGCCAGGGGCTCGATCCCTCCATGGTCGGCTACCAGGTGTTCCTCGAGGGCGTGCGCCGCGATGTTGCCGCCTACCGCAACCTGCGCATCAACCTCGTCGACACGCAGGTCACCGCCGGGCCGGACCTGGCGGTGATCCAGACGGCGTGGGAGAAGCGCTTCCTCTCGGCGGCGGACTTCAGCCCCGGTATCTACACCGGGCGCAGCACGCTGCTGTTGCACCGCGAAGGCAGGGGCTGGCGGCTCTCCGCGGTGGCGCAGGACAACCCCTTCTCCAGCGCCTCCGGGGTGCTGGCACGCTTCACGCTCCTGCCGGCGGTGCTCGGCATGAACAGCCTCAACGGCAATGTCCCGCTGCGGATCGAGGTGGTCGATCCCGACATGGCGGGCGCCCCCGGCGTGAACATCGCGGTCAGCACCTCCAACGGCGATCGCGAGACGCTGCAGCTGCCGGCGGTGGCGCCCGGCGTCTTCCGCATCACCACCGCGCCCATCGTGCTGTCCGTGGCGCCGGTGCCCGGCAATCAGGTGGTCGAGACCAGCTGGCCGTCCACCATCAGCTTCCGCTATCTCGATGCCAACCCCGGCGACAACCGCCCGGCCAGCACGCTGACCCGCAGCCTGCGCGTGCAATGAGCCGCCCGCTGCGCTGATCCGCCCCGCGGCGGCTGCGCCGGCAGGCCGGCGGTTTGACCGCCGCCCGCGATGCGACTAGGATGCGCCGCGTTGACAGGTGCCCTGCCAGCATGTCGCTGCAGGGCCAAATGGGAAGCCGGTGCGCCTTCGGGCCATCCCGGCACTGCCCCCGCAACGGTAGGTGGACCGCCGCTCCCGCTGGAGATGGCCGGCCCACGAGTCCGGAACCAGCCTGCCAATAACCTTTACCGGTCGCGGAGGGCGGCATGGCTGGCAAGAACGAGAAAAACATCTTTTTTCCGTCGTGGTCGCTTGCGACCCTGCCCCACGCTTCGATCCTGCTCCCGGAAGTGAGACTGCTTCCGGAGCGGGCGCGTGGGCGCTAGGCACGGGCATCACCTGGCACGCTGGCTGAGCGGCTCCACGCCTTGCGCGTGGATCGCCTGGCTGTGCCTGCTGCCCGCGCTGCCCGCATCGGCGGCCGGCATGGCGGAAGGGCAGGACGCCACCACCGAGATCATCGTCACCGGCACGCGGCCGCTGCCGCTGGCGGAGGTGCCGCGCAGCGTCACCGTCATCACCGCACAGGACATCGCCCGCTCGCCCGCCACCGCGCTGGCCGAGCTGCTGGCCAGCGAGGCCAACCTCAACCTGCGCTCGGTGACCGGCAACGACAAGTTCGCCGGCATCGACATCCGCGGCTCGGGCGACACCTTCGTCAGCAACGTGCTGGTGCTGGTGGATGGCGTGCGGCTGAACCCGCCCGATCTCGCCGGCCCCGACCTCGCCAGCGTGGCGCTCGAGAACATCGAGCGCATCGAGATCGTGCGCGGCGCCAACGCGGTGCGCTACGGCAGCGGCGCGGTGGGCGGGGTCATCAACATCATCACCCGCCGCAGCGCGCCGGGCAGCCGCCTCGGCGCCGGCGCTTCGCTCGGCAGCTTCGATACGCGCGAGCTGTTTGCCGTCGCGGAGGGCAGCGGCGAGCGGGCGGGCGGCTCCGCGCGCGTGGCCTGGCGGGACTCCGCGGGCTATCGCCGCAACGGCGGCCTCGAGCAGCTCGACGTGCGCCTGCATGGCGATGTCCACGCCGGGCCGCGCCTCGATCTCGATGCCGGCATCGACCTGCATGCCGACGAGTACGGCCTGCCGGGGCCGATCAGCCGCGAGGCCTTTGCCGGTTCGTCCGCCGGGCGGCGCGCCAGCCTGGCGCCCGACGACGGTGGCGAGAGCCGCGACAACCGCTACCGGGCGGGTGCGAGGCTGGCGCTGCCCGCCGGCCAGTCGCTGCGCCTGGCCGGCCATTTCCGCGATCGGCAGGTGGACTATGTGGTCGGCTACACGCCGCTGCTCGAGCGCGACCAGCAAGCCAACCGGATCACCGAGCGCAGCAGCGGCCTGGAGGCCGGCCACGTGCTGCCCTGGCAGCTGGGCCGGGTGGCGGGCGAGCTGCGCACCGGCCTCGAGTGGTGGTCGATCGATTACAGCCGCAGCGAGGACGGCCACGGGCAGGTGGGCAGCAGCCGCGAACTGCGCAGCGACCTCGACGGCGTCGCCGCCTGGCTCGGCACCAGCTTCTCGCCCGCCGCGCGCTGGCAGTTCAGCGCGGGTTACCGCGCCGACCTCAGCCGGCTGGACTCGCGCCGGCACGCCCTGGTGGAGAGCTGCGAGCAGCTGGTGATCCCCGGCATCCCGATCCCGATACCCGTCAACTGCCGCAACGAGTGGGTCACGAGCGAGCTGGATGACAAGCGCTGGCACAACTGGGCCGCGGACCTCGGCCTGCTGTTCAGGGCGCGTGAGGGGCTGCAGCTGTTCGCCAACCTCAGCCGATCGTTTCGCGTGCCCAACGTGGACGAGCTGGCGCTGGCGCCCTCGGGCCTGCAGCCGCAACGCGCCTGGCACTTCGACAGCGGCCTGCGCGCGCAGCTGCATCCCGCCATCGGCCTGACGCTGACCGGCTTCTGGTCCGGCACCCGCGATGAAATCCTCTTCGGCATGGACCTGGCGAGCGGCGAGGCGGTGAACCTCAATGCCGACTCGCGCAGCGAGCGCCGTGGCGCGGAGCTGGAGCTGCGCTGGCAGCTGCTGCCGACGCTGGAGCTCGGCGCCAACGCCGGCTACACCCACGCCCGCTTCGCCGCCACCGGCAGCCGCATCCCGCTGGTGGCGGACTGGACCAGCGCCGCGGCGCTGCACTGGACGCCGCGCGAGCGGCTGACGGCCAGCCTCGGCGTCCGCCGCATCGGGCGGCGCGCCGATGGCAACGACTTCAGCGGCAGCAACTACCCCGCGCTCGATGGCTACGAGGTGGTCGACCTGCGCCTCGGCTGGCAGGGGCGCCACCTGCGCTGGTCGGCCGGCGTCCAGAACGCCTTCGATGCCGTGGCCGCCGCCTCCGCCTACAGCGGCGCCATCTACCCGCTGGCCGGGCGCAGCTTCTTCGTGGCCGTCAGTGCGCAGTACTGACGCCAGCTTTTCCGTTGAACAACAACAGCAAGGAGAATCCGAGATGAACACTTTCCGATCCACCACCGTGCTGGCGGCGCTGCTGCTGGCCGGTGCGCCGGGCGCCTTCGCCGCGGGCATCTTCGCCCCCGCGGCCGGCCAGCCCGGCTCGACGGCGATCGCCGCCGGCAGCCCGCTGATCCAGGGCTGGGCGGACACCCTCGTCGACTACACGCCGGGCAGCGATGTCGATGCCGGCTTCCGCACCCCGGCGAAGGCGCTGGGCGAGGCAGGCAATTCCAACGGCCTGCATGCCGGCTTCACCGCGGACATCGTCAGCCTCGGCAACGGCGGCAGCATCACGCTCGCCTTCAGCCAGGCCATCGGCGATGGCCCGGGCGCCGACTTCGCGGTCTTCGAGAACTCCTTCAGCGACACCTTCCTCGAGCTGGCCTGGGTGGAAGTCTCCTCGGATGGCAGCAACTTCTTCCGCTTCCCCGCCTTCTCGCTGACGCCCGCGCCGGTATCCGCCTTCGGCAACATCGACCCGACCAACATCGAGGGGCTGGCGGGCAAGTACCGCGCGGGCTTTGGCACGCCCTTCGACCTGGCCGATCTCGCCGGCACCCCGGGGCTCGACATCGGCCGCGTCACCCACGTGCGCATCGTCGACATCGTCGGTGATGGCTCGGCGGCCAACGACCTCGACCCGGGCTCGCTGGCGCGCTGGCTGGGCGTGCCGCTGAGCGAGCTGCCGCCCGCGCTGGTGGCGCTTGCCGAGGCGGCACCCGCCGCCATCTACGACCCGCATCGCACCGTGGGCAGCGGCGGCTTCGACCTCGATGCGGTCGGCGTGCTCCATTACGCGGTGGTGCCGCTGCCGGCGGCCGCCTGGCTGTTCGCCGGCGGGCTGGCCACGCTGCTCCCGCTCCGGCGCCGCAAGGCGCAGCCGGCCGGCGGCAGCCGCTGCTGAGCTCTCGATTCACACAGGGGACAATCCAATGAAAAAAATGCACATGCTGGGCATGGCGCTGCTGCTGGCGGGCTTTGCCTCGCTGGCGAGCGCGGCCACCATCGACTTCGAGGACCTGAGCCTCGCACCCGACAGCTATTTCCGCAGCGGTGCCAGCACCACTTTCAGCAGCGGCGGCGCCACCTTCTACTACGACGCGCCCTGGGGTGATTGTTGCTGGTCGGGCTTCAGCTACTCGAACCTGGGCGACACCACCACGCCGGGCTTCCTCAACGACGGCAGCGCCATCACCGGTGGCGGCCTCGGCGGGACGGGGGACATCTACGCGGTGGCCAATGCCGATGGCGCGCGGCTCGGCTTCGCCAGCCCGCAGGCGCTGGTGGGTGCCTGGTTCACCAACACCACCTATGCCTATCTGGCGATGCGCGATGGCAACGACGGCAACAGCCCCGCCTTCGTCAAGGGGCCCTTCGGCGAGGGCGATTTCTTCACCCTCGGCGTGCACGGGCTCGACGCCGATGGCGCGCAGCTGTCCTCGCTGGACGTGGTGCTGGCGAACGGTGCCGACATCCTCGACACCTGGCTGTACGTGGACCTCTCCGGCCTCGGCGTGGTCAGCGGGCTCGGCTTCAGCTTCGCCTCCTCGGACATGGGCCAGTGGAGCATCAACACGCCGGCCTATTTCGCCATGGACGGGCTCACCACCGTGCCGCTGCCGGGTGGCCTCTGGCTGCTGGGCTCGGCGCTCGGCATGGCCGGCATGCTGCGCCGCCGGCGGCTGGCTGCCTGACATCTGTCGATCGTCGCAGGCCACGAAAACCCCGCCGCAAGGCGGGGTTTTTTTATCTGCTCCCAATGTCCGGACGAGTGCCACCAACCGCAAAAGGTGTTTCCCGAAAAAGCTGTGCCCGGCTTTCCCGCGTGAATATCGCCCGAGAGTATGCCGGGGCCTTGGTACTCCTGCGAGGCACCGGGCAACTGTTCAGCGGATCTTCGCGTGCTCGTGGCTGTGCGAGGGCCCGCTGCCGTGGGTGTGGCGCTCGCTGCTCACCTCGGCGGGCAGCGTGACCAGGCGCCCGTAGAGCACGCCGCGTTCGGCCACCAGCTGCTCGCCGAAGCTGCGCACCGCGGTTGCCGGCCCGCGCAGCAGCGCCACCTCGAGACAGCTGTCGTGGCCGAGGTGCGCGTGCAGGGTGGCCAGCGTGAGGTCGTGGTGCGCATGGAAGCGCCCGGTCAGCCTGCCGGCCAGCTCGCGCGCGGAGTGGTCGTAGGCGTAGACCAGCGCCGCCACGCACTCGCGGCCTTCCGCGCCCGCGTCGCCATCGGCCTCGTGCTGCTGCAGCCCGCTGCGCACCAGGTCGCGCACCGCCTCCGAGCGCCCGCTGTAGCCGCGCTGCGCGGCAAAGCGGTCGAGTTCGGCAAGCAGTTCCCCGTCGAGCGAGATGGTCACGCGCTGCATGGAAGCCCCCGCTGATTGACAAGAACGGTATGAACAAAATATAAATAGCTCATACTTTCGCGATACAGCAAATCCGGCCACCGGGATGAACCGGCAGCCGGCAGGCCGTGCCGCGGCTCGCTCCATCCATCCCCAGGCCCAGGTATCTTCATGCGCTTCATTCCCGCCGCCCTCCTGCTGGGCGCCAGCCTTGCCTTCACCACCACCGCCCGCGCGGGCGGCGTACCCACCAGCCCCGGCAACGAGATCGTCGTCATCGGCCACCTCGAGCAGCTGGCCGGTGCGCCGCTGGCCGCCACCGAGGGCGTGGTCACCCGCGAGCAGCTCGAGATGCGCCCGCTCGGGCGCACCGGCGAGATCCTCGAGGTGGTGCCCGGGCTGATCGTCACCCAGCACAGCGGCGACGGCAAGGCCAACCAGTACTTCCTGCGCGGCTTCAACCTCGACCACGGCACCGACCTCGCCACCAGCGTGGACGGCGTGCCGGTCAACATGCCCACCCACGGCCATGGCCAGGGCTATACCGACATCAACTTCGTGATCCCCGAGCTGGTGCAGGAGGTGCACTACCGCAAGGGCACCTACTATGCGGATGCCGGCAACTTCGCCGCCGCCGGCACCGTCAACCTCAGCCTGCGCGACCGGCTGGAGAGCCCCTTCCTCGCGCTGGAGACCGGCGAATACGGCTGGCGCCGCGGGCTGGCGGCCGGCAGCCTGGAGCTGGCCGGCGGCGACCTGCTGCTGGCCGCCGACTACACCGCCAACGACGGCCCCTGGAAGCTCGACGAGGACCTCTCGCGCATCAACGCGCTGGCGCGCTTCAGCCGCGCCACCGACAGCGGGCGCTTCAGCCTCAGCTTCCAGGCCTACGACGCCGACTGGGACGCCACCGACCAGATCCCGCAGCGGGCGGTGGATGCCGGGCTGATCGACCGCTTCGGCTACTTCGATCCCAGCGATGGCGGCGACAGCCACCGCTACAGCCTGTCCGCGCGCGCCGATGGCGCGCTGGGCAGCGGGCGCTGGCAGGCCCAGCTCTGGGCGGTGGACTACAAGATGCGGCTCTACTCGAACTTCACCTATGCCATGGAGGACCCGCTGGACGGCGACCAGATCGAGCAGTACGACGACCGCCGGGTCTACGGCGCCAGCGCCAGCTGGAGCGTGCCGCTGGCAGCGCTGGAGGCGCTGGGCGAGTCCTCGCTGACGCTGGGCACCGACATGCGCTATGACGACATCGACAAGGTGGGGCTTTACACCAGCGTGGCACGCCAGCGCAGCGGCACGCTGCGCGAGGACCGCGTCAAGCAGGGCAGCATCGCCGGCTTCGCCAGCCTCGACACGCGCTGGAACGGCTGGCTGCGCAGCAACCTCGGCCTGCGCGCCGACTACTTCGACTTCGATGTCGACAGCAACATCGAGGCCAACTCGGGCAGCGAGTCCGCCAGCAAGCTGAGCCCCAAGTTCTCGCTGGTGTTCGGCCCCTGGCAGCAGACCGAGTTCTTCGCCAACATCGGCCGCGGCTTCCACAGCAACGATGCCCGCGGCACCACCCTGCGGGTGGATCCCACCGACCCCTCGCAGCCGGCCGATCGCGTCGATGCGCTGGTCGATGCGCGCGGCCACGAGGTGGGCCTGCGCAGCGCCATCCTGCCACGCACCCAGCTGAGCCTGGGGCTGTGGGAGCTGGGGCTCGACTCCGAGCTGCTGTTCTCGGGCGATGCCGGCATCACCGAGCCCAACCGCAAGAGCAGGCGCCGCGGGCTCGAGCTTTCCGCCATCTGGTCGCCGCTCGACTGGCTGGTGCTCGATCTCGACCTCGCCTGGACCCACGCCCGCTTCAGGTCGACCGATCCGGAGGATCCCGACGCCGGCAACCGCATCCCCGGCGCGGTGGAAAAGGTGGCGGCGCTCGGCGTTGCGGTGAACCATCCCGCGGGCTGGAGCGGCGGGCTGCGCCTGCGCCACTTCGGCTCGGCACCCCTGATCGAGGACAACTCGGTGCGCTCGGCTTCGACCACGGTGGTCAACCTCGAGGCGGGTTACCAGCTCGGCCCGAAGCTCAAGCTGAGCGCCACGCTGCTCAACCTCTTCGATTCCAGCGACAACGACATCACCTACTACTACGAGTCGCAGCTGCCCGGCGAGGCAGCGCCGGTGGAGGACATCCACTTCCACCCGGTGGAGCCGCGCACGCTGCGGGTGGGGCTGAGCATGAGCTTCTGAGCACGCCCTCCCGGCGCAATGAAAACCCCGCCATGTGCGGGGTTTTCATTGGGAGCGTCCTGCTGGCGCAGGATGTGCCTACCGGCCAACCGCCAGCCGTACCGGCTTGCCGATGCGGTCCAGCATCTCGACCAGCGCATCGATGGTGAACTTGGTCGTCTTTTTGTTCACCACATCCGACACGCGCGGGCGGGACACCATCAGGATGTGTGCGGCTTCGGCCTGCTTCAGGTGATGCTGCTCGATCCACGCCGCCAGCTCGCCCATGAGTTGCTCCTTGAGCTGCCTGGTGGCGTTGATCTGCTGCTGCGACGCCAGGTGCAGCCGCTCGGCTTCGTCCGGCGCAAAGCCCAGTTCCAGAAACAGGTTCACGCCCGGTCTGGTGACATGGCGAATCCCGGTGTCGATCTTCATGGCTTGCGCTTCCTTGCGTTGACGATGGCGCGATAGCGGGTGTCGGTGATGCGTTTGTCCCGCAGGCTCGTCGCTCGCGTTTGCTTCCGGAAGCAGTGCAGGACGTACACGGCTTCCTCGAAGCTGGCGACGTACATCACCCGGAATGCGCCGCCGGATTCCCGGATACGGATTTCACGGGTGCCTGCGCCCACCTCGTCAAATGGTTTCCAGTCTTCCGGTTCCAGGCCCGCCTGCACCTTGCCCAACTGGAAGCCGGCTTGCCGACGCGCTGCGTCAGGAAAGGCCAGCAGATCGTCGTAGGCCGATCCGACCCAGCGGATTTCCTTGCCCATGATACTGCCCGTATAAGATTTTATACAAGACGATGGTTTGCGTCAGCCCATGCCGGGTGCCTGGTCGCCCGGTGCGATGGATCATCCCCGCTGCCGCCGGAGCGTGGCGAGCGGGCTTTCCGGGCTCATGGGCCGGATAGGGCAGCGGGGAGGGTTGTCGGGCGGGAGCCCTGTGCTGCGCGCCTGCCGCGCGGCGGGAGCGCATAAAAAAACCCCGCCTTGCGGCGGGGTTTTTCGATTCCTCGTGGAATCAGCCGTGGCTTCAGGCAACAGCCTTGCGACGACGGATGATGCCGGCCAGGCCCAGGGCCGAGCCGAACAGCCACACCGCACCCGGCACCGGGACGACTTGGAAGTTCAGCACGTTGGAGCCGTCCAGGCTGGCGAGGGAGACCATGTTGCCGCTGGTGGTGACCGCGAACAGGTCGAAGGCACCGCTGGTGGCATTGCAGCCGCCGCCGGCCGCACGTGCGGTCAGGCCGCGCGGCATCGGGCCACCGGCGCCGTCGCCGGTCAGGTTCGCATCATCGCCACCGAGGGTCACGGCCACGCAGCTGGCATCGCCACCGATGTTGTAGGCCACCGAGCTGTCCAGCATGAAGTTGCCGCCGTGGCTGACGTCCATGCAGCCATTGGCACCCACGCCGCCGAGGAAGCTGCCCTCGCCGCAGGCGTAGGCAGCAGCGGTCACCGTCTGGTTGACGGTGTCGATGGTGAGGTCGGTGACCTTGTCGCCGATGATCATCGGCGACATTGCGTTGCTGCCGATGCTCGAGGCCGAGTTGAAGCTGCCGGTCATCGACAGCACGCCGGTCGCGGCATCCCAGGTCCACTGCGCGGTGGAGGGCACGATGCCCGCCGCGGCGAAGGCCGCATTGGCCGGGTGGATGCAGTTCGAGAACTGCGCGAAGTTGGTGCAGCCGTCCCAGCGCAGGGTGCTGGTGCCGTTCTGGATATTCGAGATGAGCGTGGCCTCGACCGGCGCGGCACCAGCCTGGCTGGTGACCGCCAGCAGGGCAGCGCTGCCCGCAGCAATAAGATACTTGTTCATGAAATCCTCCAAACGAGAGTCAGCGATTGTCAAACGTCTTGTTACGCCGTCTGGATAGATGGGCCGCGGGTGGTGGCCGTGTTGCACCCTGCTGGGTGTCTTCTGGCCCCGGTTGCAGCCCATCTGCCCCCCGTCGTGTGCCGGGAAGAGCGTAGCCCCATCACACGATGGACCGACTCTACACCCGCCCCGGACGGTGTCAAACTCGTTATTAACATATTCTTGAATTTTTTATCAGCGCGCCCGCGGCGGGCTTGCGGGCGGGTCGCGGCGGCCGGCGTGCTGCCGCATGGGCCACCGGGGTGGTCGTCCCGATCCGCGACGGTGGGGTGGTGGTGCCTGCGGATGTTGCCGGGAGGAGGGTGGTGCCGGCCGGCGCGCGAGCCGCAACCGGAGGGCCGTGTCGATGGGCGTTGCTGTCCATCAGGTGCACGCCTTGCCCACGCCTTATGGATTCAGGTGCAAGCTCCCCGCGCCGGTGGCGAAAAGCGCCCGCGCCGACCGCGCCTGCGGCTTGTGCCGCGTGGGCTTATGCGATAAGTTTTCGATCCAGTGCCATCCGGGGGGGGTGGGGAGCTGTCCAGGCTCGCCGGCATGGCAGGATCAAGAGAACAAGC
>JACFNV010000107.1 GCA_019454675.1 Gammaproteobacteria bacterium
CGCCATCGGTTTCTCCGGCTGGCACAAGCTGCCGATTTCCACGCTGCCGGATTTCACGCCCCCGGAAATCACGGTCGTCATCACGCTGCCCGGCGCCAGCCCGAGCCAGCTGGAAACCGACGTCACCCGCAAGGTGGAAGATGCGGTGGCCAGCCTCGCCGACATCGACAAGCTGCTGTCCACCGTCAACGAGGGCACCTCGCGCACCCGCATCCTCTTCGAGCTGGGGCGGAACATGGATGTCGCCCTGGACGAGGTGCGCGATGCCATCGACCGCATCCGCAGCGAGCTGCCGCCGGAGATCGACGAGCCGCAGATCAGCCGGGTGACCATCCTCGGCCCGGTGATGCTCACCTACGCGGTGGAGTCCGACCGCCTCGGGCTCGACGAGCTGAGCTGGTTCGTCGACGACACCGTCAAGAAGGCGCTGTTCAGCATCCCCGGGGTAGGCGCCGTCAGCCGCATCGGCGGGCTCGACCGCGAGGTGCGCGTGGACCTGCGCCCGGAGATGCTGCAGGCCTTCGACATCACCGCCGGCACCGTCTCCAGGCAGCTGGCGCGCATCCAGGTGGAGCGCGCCGGCGGACGCACCACCATCGGCGGCAGCGAGCAGACCGTGCGCACCATCGGCACGGTGCAAAGCGCGGCCGAGCTGGCCGATTACCCGATCTCGCTGCCCGACGGGCGCTCGGTGCGCCTCTCGGCCATCGCCAGCGTCGAGGACAGCCACGGCGAAGCGCGCGATCTCGCGCTGCTCAACGGCCGGCCGGTGGTGGGCTTCGGCATCCAGCGCGCGGTGAAGACCAGCGAGGTGGCGGTGGGCGATGCAGCGCGCAAGCGCATCGCCGAGCTGGCCGCCGAATATCCGGACGTCCACTTCATCGAGGTGGACTCGATGGTCGAGGACTCGCGCAACTCCTACAACGCCTCGATCTCGATGCTGGCCGAGGGCGCGCTGCTCGCGGTCATCGTGGTGTGGCTGTTCCTGCGCGACCTGCGCGCCACCTGGATCTCGGCGCTGGCACTGCCGCTGTCGATCATCCCCACCTTCGGCGTCATGCACCTGCTCGGCTTCAGCCTCAACCTGCTGTCGCTGCTGGCCATGGCGGTGGTCATCGGCATCCTCGTCGACGACGCCATCGTCGAGGTGGAGAACATCAGCCGCCACCGCGCCATGGGCAAGACGCCGATGCAGGCGGCGGGCGAGGCCGCCGACGAGATCGGCATCGCGGTGATCGCCACCTCGGCCACGCTGGCCGCGGTATTCGTGCCGGTGGCCTTCATGCCCGGGCAGATCGGCCTGTTCTTCCGCGAGTTCGGCTGGACCGCCGCCGCCGCGGTGCTGTTCTCGCTGCTGGTGGCGCGCCTGCTCACGCCCATGCTGGCCGCCTACTTCATGCATGCCGAGCCCGAGGGCACCCGCCACGATGACCCGCGCTGGCTGCAGCGCTACCTGCACCTGGTGAACCTGTCGGTGGACCGCCCCTGGCGCACCATGCTGCTGGCCTTCGGCACCTTCGTCGCGGCGGTTGCGCTGGTGCCGCTCATCCCGACCACCTTCGTGCCGCCCAACAACGAGTCACGCGCCACGCTGGTGCTGGAGCTGCCTCCCGGCTCGACGCTGGCCGACAGCACCGAGGCCGCCGAGATGACCCGTGCCCTGCTGGCCGACATTCCCGAGATCACCAGCATCTTCGCCCGCATCGGCTCGGCCACCGGCACCGGCTTCACCGCCAGCAGCAACGAGGTGCGCCGCGCACAGATCAAGCTGCAGTTCAAGGAAAAGCGCAAGCGCACCATGCACGAGCTGGAGAGCGCCATCCGCGAGCGCATGGAAAGGCTGCCCGGCGTGCGGGCGAGCTTCCTCGCGCTCGGCCCCGGCGACCGCCTCGAGCTGGTGCTGGTCGGCCGCGACCCGGTGCAGCTTGCCGCCACCGCGCAGCGCATCGAGGCGGCGATGCGCAACGTCAGGAGCCTGAGCAGCGTGCAATCCAGCGCCTCGCTGCTGCAGCCCGAGACGGTGATCACGCCGGATCCCGCACGTGCCGCCGACCTCGGCGTCTCCACCGTGGACATCGCCGAGGCCGCGCGCATCGCCACCACCGGCGACTTCCTGCGCAACCTGCCCAAGCTCAACCTCGCCGAGCGGCAGATCCCGATCCGCGTGCAGGTGGTCGAGGCAGCGCGCGACGATGCCGCGCTGCTCAGCCTGATGCGGGTGCCCGCGCGCGGCGGCGCGGTGCCGCTCTCCGCGGTGGCCGACATCCGCGACAGCAGCGGCCCGGCGGTCATCGAGCGCTACAACCGCGAGCGCAACGTGAAGATCTCGGGCGAGCTCAACGGCAACCCGCTGGGCCCGGTGATGAGCGAGGTGCGCCAGCTCCCCGAGGTGGTGAACATGCCGCCGGGCGTGCGCATCCTGCCGGGTGGCGATGCCGAGGCCTTCGTCGACCTCTTCGTCGGCTTCATCCTGGCGATGCTGACCGGCGTGCTCAGCGTCTACGTGGTGCTGCTGATGCTGTTCAACAGCCCCTCGCTGCCCTTCGTCATCCTCGGCGCCATCCCGCTGTGCGGCGTGGGCGCCTTCGGCGCGCTGCTGGTCACCGGGCATGCGCTGTCGCTGCCCTCGCTGGTGGGGCTGCTGATGCTGACCGGCGTGTCCACCAAGAACTCGATCCTGATCGTGGACTACGCCATCATCGGCGAGCGGGCAGGGCTCTCGCGACGCGAGGCGATCATCGATGCCTGCCACAAGCGCGTGCGCCCGGTGATCATGACCACCTTCGCCATGGGCGCGGGCATGATGCCGGTGGCGATGTCGCTGGCCGCCGACGGCAGCTTCCGCGCCCCGCTCGGCATCTCGGTGATCGGCGGCCTGCTGACCTCCACCCTGCTGTCGCTGCTGGCGGTGCCGGCGGCCTACTGGCTGATGACCGAGTGGACCAGCCGCCTGCGTGCGCGCCGCAAGGAGCGCCGCGCGGCGCGCGAGGCGCGGGCCCGCGCCGCCTAGGCAGCTAGCCCACCCAGGCCCGCGCGTTGTAGAACATCCGCATCCAGGGGCCTTCCTCGCCCCAGTCGGCAGGATGCCAGGAGTGCTGCATCGTCAGGTGCACGCGCTCGGGATGCGGCATGAACAGCGTCACCCGGCCATCGGCCGAGACGATGCCGGCCACGCCTTCGGGCGAGCCATTCGGATTGGCCGGATAGCCCGTGGCCGGGCGGCCATGGTTGTCGACATAGCGGATGGCCAGCTGGCCCGCGTCCCGGCAGGCGGCAAGGTCGGCCGCAGCCGCGAACTCGGCGCGTCCCTCGCCATGCGAGCTGGGGATCAGCAAGCGGCTGCCGGCCATGCCCTCGAGCAGCACCGAGCGGCTCTCCAGCACCTCCACCAGCCCGAAACGCGCCTCGAACTGCTCGGAACGGTTGCGTACGAAGCGTGGCCAGTGGGCGCTGCCGGGGATGATCTCGCGCAGCGAGGAAAGCATCTGGCAGCCGTTGCACACGCCCAGCGTGAACACGTCCTCGCGTTGGAACCAGGCCTCGAAGCCGGCGCGCAGCCGGGCATTGAACAGGATCGAGCGCGCCCAGCCGCCACCGGCGCCCAGCACGTCGCCAAAGGAGAAGCCGCCGCAGACCAGCAGGCCGTGGAAATCATCGAGGCGATGGCGGCCGGAGAGCAGGTCCGACATGTGCACATCGATCGGGGTGAAGCCCGCGCGCAGGCAGGCGGCCGCCATCTCCAGCTGGCTGTTGACGCCCTGCTCGCGCAGGATCGCCACCTGCGGGCGCCGGCCGGTGGCGATATGCGGCGCAGCGGGGTTGGCGGCCATGTCGAAGGCGACTCGCGGCGACAGCCCCGGATCATCCGCATCGAGCGTGGCGGCGCGCGCCTCGTCGGCGGTGTCGGGGTTGTCGCGCAGGCGCTGCATGCGCCAGCTGAGCTCGGACCACTGCGCATGCAGCTCGCCGCGCTCGAAGTCGAGCAGCGCCTCGCCGGCCTGGCGGACGAGGATGCGCGAACCGGCCATCACCGTGCCGATCCGGCGCGACCAGCCGCCCACGCCGTGCGCGCCGAGGATCTCCTCCACCCGCGCGGCGTCGTCGGCGCGCACCTGGAGCACCACGCCCAGCTCCTCGGAAAACAGCGCGCCGTGCGCATCCGCCGCCGCGGGCAGCTCGATGTCGAGCCCGCTGCGCCCGGCAAAGGCCATCTCGCACAGCGTCGCGAACAGGCCGCCATCGGCGCGGTCGTGGTAGGCCTGTACCAGGCCCTCCGCACGCAGCGCCGCCAGGCAGCCGGCCAGCTGCACCAGGCGCTGCGGTTCATCGAGATCGGGCACTTCGCCGCCCGCCACGCCGAACACCTGCGCGAGGCAGGAGCCGCCGAGGCGGTCGCGACCGGCGCCGAGGTCGAGCAGGTAAAGCAGCGAACCCGGCTCCTGGCGCAGCTGCGGGGTCAGCGTGGCGCGCACATCGGTCACCGGGGCGAAGGCGGAGACGACCAGCGAGACCGGCGCCATCACCGACCTCGGCGCACCGTGCTCCTGCCAGGCGGTGCGCATCGACAGCGAGTCCTTGCCGACGGGGATGGCGATGCGCAGTCCGCGGCACAGTGCCGCCACCGCGCTCACGGTGTCGAACAGCGCCTCGTCCTCGCCATCGACGCCGCTGGCCGCCATCCAGTTGGCCGACAGCCGCACCTCGTCGAGGCGGGTGATCGCCGCCGCGAGGATGTTGGTGAGCGCCTCGCCCACCGCCATGCGCCCGGAGGCGGCCGGATCGGTCACCGCGAGCGGGCTGCGCTCGCCCATGGCCATGGCCTCGCCGCGCAGCACGTCGAAACCGAGCGCGGTCACCGCCACATCGCTGACCGGCACCTGCCAGGGGCCGACCAGCTGGTCGCGGGCCACCAGGCCACCCACCGTGCGATCGCCGATGTGGATCAGGAAGGACTTGTCCGCCACCGCCGGGAAGCGCAGCACGCGCCGGCAAGCCTCGGCGAGCTCCAGCCCCGCGAAGCTGGCCGCGGGGCGCCGCCTGGCCGAGCGATGCAGCCGCTTCACCAGGCGCGGCGTCTTGCCGAGCAGCACCTCCAGCGGCATGTCCACTGCCGGGCTGCCAAGCAGCCGGTCGGTCACCCGCAGGCGGCGGCTGTCATCGGCGCTGCCGAGTACCGCGAAGGGGCAGCGCTCGCGCTCGCAGAGCGCACGGAACCAGTCGAGATCCGCCGCCGCGATGGCCAGCACGTAGCGCTCCTGCGCCTCGTTGCACCAGATCTCCGCCGGCGACATGCCGGGCTCGGCATTGGGGATCTCGCGCAGCTCGAGGCTGCCGCCACGCTTGCTGTGGTCGATCAGCTCGGGCATCGCGTTCGACAGCCCGCCCGCCCCCACGTCGTGGATGAGCAGGATGGGGTTGTGGCCGCCGGGGGCGGCCCCCGCCGCACAGCAGGCCTCGATGACCTGCTGCGCGCGCCGCTGCATCTCGGGGTTGCCACGCTGCACCGAGCTGAAGTCGAGGTCCTCGCTGCTGGCGCCGCTGCTCACCGAGGAGGCAGCACCACCGCCGAGCCCGATGAGCATGGCGGGGCCTCCCAGCACCACCAGCAGCGCACCGGGCGGCACCTCCGCCTTGTGCACGTCGGGCTCGCGGATGTTGCCGAGACCGCCGGCGATCATGATCGGCTTGTGGTAACCCCAGCTGCGCCCCGGCTCGTCCGCCAGCGGCTGCTCGAAACTGCGGAAGTAGCCCGCGAGGTTGGGCCTGCCGAATTCATTGTTGAAGGCGGCCGCACCCAGCGGCCCCTCGATCATGATCTGCAGCGGCGCGACGATGCGCCGCGGCCGGCCCGGATCATCGGCCTCCCAGGGCTGCTCGAAGCCGGGCAGGCGCAGGTGCGAGGTGCTGAAGCCGGCGAGGCCCGCCTTGGCCCGCGCGCCGCGGCCGGTGGCACCCTCGTCGCGGATCTCGCCGCCGGCGCCGGTGGAGGCACCCGGGAAGGGCGAGATGGCAGTCGGGTGGTTGTGGGTCTCCACCTTCATCAGGGTATGCACGGGCTCGCGCTGCAGCCGGTAGACACCGCTGGCCGGATCGCTCAGCAGCCGGCCCGCCTCGCCACCCTCCATCACCGCCGCATTGTCGCTGTAGGCGCTGAGCACGCCGCGCGGATTGGCGGCATGGGTGCTGCGGATCATGGCGAACAGGCTGTCGGGCTGCTCCTCGCCATCGATGACCCAGCTGGCGTTGAAGATCTTGTGCCGGCAGTGCTC
>JACFNV010000108.1 GCA_019454675.1 Gammaproteobacteria bacterium
TCGAGGGCGTGCGCAGCGCAGCCTCGATCTCCTTCTCGCAATCCCTGAAGGTCGCGGCATCCACCTCGCCGCCCTGGACGCGGACAACCGATGGCTCGTCCCAGCTGCCGGTGACGCGATAGTAGGATTCGCCGAGACTGCCGAGGGTTTTGCGGAACATCTGCGAAATCAGCAGCATCGTAACACCGCCCACCGGCCCGCCCAAGACGGCGCCACCCGCGGTAAGCACCGTGGTTGCCAGCTGCGGGCGCACCACCGCCATCTGGTCGTAGCTGCGCTCGTCGAGCGCCGTGCGACCGATGATGCCGATCTCCACCGCGGGGCTGCTCAAGCCGAGGTTGCAGGTATAGGCACCACCGCCACCGAGGCTGAAATCACCCTCGATGAGGTCATAGCTCAACCCCTTGTCGAACACGTCGTGGAAATCCAGCGACAGGCGTCGCGGCAGCGCCGTGACGCTGAGCAGGCCGACCAGCCGCCCGCTGCCGGGCTCCACCTCGCCGACCTGCCCGGACTTCATCGTCACCGCGATGCGGCCGCTGGCGCGCTGCAGGAAATCACCCGACGGCGCGCCCGGCCAGGCCAGGTCTGCCTGCACGCGGGCGCTCTTGCCGCTGATGTTGCTGCCAAAGCCGAGCCGGTCCAGGGTGGCCCCCACGTCCGTCGATTCCAGCGTCGCCTGCAGACGCGACTGCTGGTGCGCCGGGTCGCCATCCAGCACGCGCCAGCCACCGCTGCCGCTGATGGTGAAACTGGGCGTCCGCGCCGCCAGGCGCTCGATGCCCAGGCCATCGCCCGTCCGCGCCACCGCGAGATCGAGCTGGCCGAGGCGCCACTCGCCGATGGCCGCATCGGCCACCTTCGCCTCCAGCGCCATGAGCGCGCGCGGATCCACCGGCCGGCCACCCGCCTGCTTGTCCTCCTCCCCGAGCCACAGCCTCTGCATGTCGAGCTGCATGGCCTGGCCGGCATCGAAAGGCACGGTGATGTCGCCCGCCACCGCGGGGGCATTCACCGCGATCTGCCAGGCATTGGCACCGCGGCGCACGTTGGCGCGGACCTGGCGGAACACCTGGCCGGCAACCACCACCCGATCGGCATCGAGGACGAAGTTGCGGAACACGTCCCTGAATCCATGCCCCTCCCCGGCCGCCGGGTCGGCTTCGCCCACCGCCAGCCAGTCATTCACGTCGAGATCCGCCAGCTGGCCGCTCACCTCCACGCCCCGGCGTGACGGCAGCGCCACCATGCCGGGACCGGCGCGCAGCGCACCGCGCTCGATGTGCCAGGACTCGCCGGTTGCCGTCAATCTCAGCGCCGCGGCAAACGCAGGCTGCAGCCTTGCCGTGACATCGATGACGTCGTGCTCCGGGAAGGCCAGCCCGAGCCGCGTGGACCAGGTGTCATCGGCCTGCTTGGCAAGCGGCGCCGGCAGGCTGCTCGTCACGCCACGCAGCCCGGAATCGATGGTCACCGTCAGCGGCTCCACGGCAGCCCCCTGGCCCGGCTCGGGGATGCGCACGGTCGCCTGCCAGTCGAGCTTGCCGGCGAAATATTCGCGCAGCGGCAGGCCGAAGGTCGCGGTCAGGCGCGGCACCGGCGTGGTACCGGTCAGCTTCACCAGCTGCGCCACGGTCCTGCCGCGGGCGCCGGCCTCCGGGGCAAGCCCGATGCGCACCGGCTCTCCCAGCATCAACGCACGCACCCCCTCGGCATGGAAGTCGGTGTTGCGCAGGCGGATGCGGCCACGCACGTCCCCGAGATCAAGCGGCAGCCCGGCCAGCGCCAGGCGGGCGCCGCGCGGATCGAGCAGCAGGTCGAGATCCCAGGCTGCGGTGTCGGTCAGCGGCAGCACCAGGCGCAGGGCGGCATCCGCCGCTCCCGTCGCACTGGCACGCTGCAGGATCGGTCCGACATGCTCCGCCACCGGCGTGGTGCGCAGGAACTGCAGCACCTCGGGCAACCCCACCCTCTCCTCGCCCGACACGGTCAGCACGCCGACGCGCATGTCGGGGATGCGCACCACGAAATCCTCGACCGCCAGACGGCCGAGCCGCGCCCGGTTGCGGACGGAGGACAGGCTGGCGCCATCGAACACCACCTCCGCGTCGAGGTCCTCGACCGGCGGCCAGCCATCGGCATAGTCCAGCGTGCCCTGCTCGAGGTGCATGCTGATGCGGAACTGCCCCTCGCCCTCGTCGAAGGGAAAGGCCTGCAGGGGCCCGCGGAAGACGCCCTCCGCAACCGGCACGCGACCGGCGACCACCGCCCGCTCGAGCCAGTCCCCCACCTCGGGCGGGAAGTGGCGCAGCGGCAGGTAGTGCAGCACCTGCGGCGCCTCGCTGGCGCTTGCCCGCGCCTTGAGGTCGAGCACCGGCGAGCCGCCATCGACGGGGAACATCAGCTCCAGCCGCGAGTTGATGGTGATTGCCGCGGTCTTGATGTGGATGTCGTCGCTGAGGAAACGGATGCCCTCCGGCGCCCTGCGCCAGACCACCATGCCCTGCAGCGAATCCGCCGGCAGCGGGCCGCGGAACCACTCGTCCAGGCCGATCGCCACGCCATGGCTGTCGAGCTCGAGCCGCCCGCCATCGTTGTCGGCCGCCAGCCGTCCGGTCAGCCCGCTGGCGGCCACCGCCCCGCTTTCGTTGGCCAGCGCCATGCCGGCAAAACCCAGCTGCAGCGAGTACTGCGTCTGCCCGCCACCGACGGCGAGATCGGCGCTGACCGCCCGCAGGTCGCCGGCCAGCTGTTGCGGCAGGCGTGGCGCGATGGTGGTGCCGGCCAGCGCGGCGCGCGCCAGGGGGAACAGATCATCGAGCCGCAGGAAGCCGGCGCTGGCACTCCAGTGGTCGGCCCCGGCATCGGCCGCCTTGCGCTTGTGGACCTCCCCGCTGGTGAGCGGCGAGTCCACGCCGTTGCGGCGCACCCTCAGCTCGCCCAGCATGGCATCCCAGCCTGTCGCACTGCGCTGCCACTGGCCGCGCCCGGCGATGCGCTCGTAGGTGTCCGTCGCCTCCCCGGTCGTCACCGTGACACCGCGCAGGTCCAGCGTCAGCGCCGCCTTCTGCGCACGCCCCCGGCGAAAGCCCAGCCGCGCGTCCACATCCCCGTGCCCACCCTCCAGGGCTCCCGCGGTACCCGCCGCATAGGCCAGCAGGCGCGGCAGCTCCAGTCCCGTGCCGTTGACATGGACCTCCCAGTCGTCCGGCAGCAGCGGCGCTTCCGGCAGCGGCAGCGGCAGCACGAACTGTGCGTCGAGCTGCTGGCCGAGTTCCGCCGGCAACCCCAGGCTGAGCCTGGTGGACAGCTTGTCGTGGCGCACGCCGGCACGCAGCCAGCGCAGCTGCAGCCTGAGCTCCTCCGGCTGGCGCCGCGGATCGACGAAGCTGAAGGCGATGTCATCGAGCTCGAGGTCCAGCTCCGGGCGCTCCGCGGAAGATCCGGGCAGCAGCTCCGCCAGGCGGTGGCCCTGCACCAGCAGGCTGCCATCGGCCAGCCGCTCCATGCGCAGCCGCGAGCCGTGCACGGCCACCCTTCCCGGCTGCAGCCTGCCATCGCGCAGCGAGCGGAAGATGCTCAGGCCGACGGAAAAGCCGCGCGCCTCCACCACCGGCTGCGACTCGCCGGGCAGCGTCAGGCGCACGTCGATGAAGGAGAGCTCCGGCCCCGACAGCGGCCAGCCGGCGCTCATGCCGCCGAAGGCGATCTCGTAGCCCGTGGCGGCGCTGGCCCAGGCACGGATATCGTCCTGGTAGTCGGGCACCAGCGGCAACATCAGGCGTACCGCGCCCACCAGCAGGGCCATCACGATGACCAGCGTGGCCGCCGTGTACAGCAGGATGCGCAGCAGGGTGCGGGGATTGAACTGCATGGAGGCTAGATGAGCACGATGTCGAACTGGTCGGGCGTGTAATCGGCCTCGGCCTGCAGGCGCACCGGCTTGCCGGTGAGGGCGGCCAGCTCGGCAAGGCCGGCGGCCTCCTCGTCGAGCAGCAATTCGATCACGTCGGAATGGGCGAGCACCACCATCTCGCTGATGCCCGGCTGCTGGTGCTGGCGCAGGAGTTCCCGGAAGATCTCGTAGCAGATCGTCTCCGGGCTCTTCAGGAAGCCGCGCCCGTCGCAGCTGGGGCATGGCCGGCACATGATGTGCTCGAGGCTCTCGCGGGTGCGCTTGCGGGTCATCTCGACCAGGCCGAGCGCGGATGCCTGGATGATCTGCGTATGCGCATGGTCCTCGTCGAGCGCCGCCTGCAGCGCGGCGAGCACCTGCTCGCGGTGGCGCGCCTCGTCCATGTCGATGAAGTCGATGATGATGATGCCGCCGAGGTTGCGCAGGCGCAGCTGGCGGGCAATGGCCGACGCGGCTTCGAGGTTGGTGCGGAAGATGGTCTCCTCGAGGTTGCGGTGGCCGACGTAGGCACCGGTATTGACGTCGACCGTGGTCATCGCCTCGGTCTGGTCGATGACTACGTAGCCGCCCGACCTGAGCGGTACGTGGCGCCTGAGCGCCCGCTGGATCTCGTCCTCGACGCCGTAGAGATCCATGATGGGCCGCGGCTCCGCATGGTGCGCGATCAGCGGCACCAGCTCGGGCATGAAGGACTCGGCAAAGGCGCACAGCCGCGCATGCGACTGCGCGCAGTCGACCAGCACGCGCTCCACCCCGCTGGTGACGATGTCGCGCACCACGCGCACCGCCAGCGGCAGGTCTTCGTGCACCAGCGAGCCGGGCTTCTGGCCCGCGGCCCGGGCGCGGATCATCTCCCAGAGCCTGAGCAGGAAGCGCATGTCCGCCTGCAGCGCCTCGGGCGTGGCGCCCTCGGCAGCGGTGCGGATGATGCAGCCACGCGGCTGGACCGGGTCCGCGAGCTCGCCCATGATGCCCTTCAGCCGCTCGCGCTCGGCCTCGTCGGTGATCCGCGCGGAGATGCCGATGCCGGTGCCCGAAGGCAGCAGCACCAGGTAGCGCGAGGGCACGGCGATGAAGGTGGTGAGCCTGGCGCCCTTGGTGCCGAGCGGGTCCTTGAGCACCTGAACGAGAATGTCATCGCCCTCGTGCAGGAGCTCGCGGATATCCGGCACGGCATCACGCGGGCCGGTCATGCGCGGCCCGATGTCGGAGACATGCAGGAAGGCGGTGCGCTCCAGGCCGACATCCACGAAGGCCGCCTGCATGCCGGGCAGCACCCGCGAGACCCGCCCGCGGTAGATGTTGCCGAGCAGGCCGCGGCGCGAGGCGCGCTCGACCAGCACCTCCTGCAGCACGCCGTCGGCGACCACCGCGGCCCGCGCCTCGCCGGCCGTCACGTTGATGAGGATCTCGACGGTCACCGGTGCAGCTCCCCGCCGGCGGGCACCGCCAGCCCATGGGCACGCAGCAGCTGCGCGGTCTCGAACAGCGGCAGCCCCATGACTCCCGAGTAACTGCCCCGCAGTTCGCGGATGAAGGCTGCGGCAAGGCCCTGGATGGCATAGCCACCCGCCTTGTCCGCCGGCTCGCCGCTGCGCCAATAGGCCTCGACCTCGCCGGACCCGACCACGCGGAAGCACACTTCGCTGCGGCTGAGCGCGCTGTCCTCGCCCGCCGCCGAGACCACCGCCACCGCGGTCAGCACCTCGTGCCGCCGGCCGGAATACAGCGCGAACATGCGCTGGCAGTCGGCCAGGTCGAGCGGCTTGCCGAACAGCTGCCCGCCCGCGCTCACGACGGTATCGGCGGCCACCACGGGCCTGCCCCCGCAGCCGTCCGCCTGCGCCCACACCCGCCTTGCCTTGGCCAGCGCCAGGCGCAGTGCATGGGCCGCCGCCGCCTCGCCGGGCCGCGGGCTCTCGTCGATATCCGCCGGCACCACCACGCACTCGATGCCGAGCTGGCGCAGCAGCTCGCGCCGCCGCGGCGAGGCCGAGGCGAGGCAGACGGCTGCAGCACCCGTGCCGGACACGCTCAGGCCCGGTGGTAGGGATGGCCCTGGAGGATGGTCCAGGCGCGGTAGAGCTGTTCGGCAAGGAGCACCCGCACCATGCCGTGGGGCAGGGTCAGCTTCGACAGCGACCAGAGGCGGTCGGCGCGCTCGCGGCAGGCGGCGGAGAGCCCGTCGGGCCCGCCGATGAGGATGGCCACCCGCGGATGGCGCTCGAGCCAGGTGCGCAGCTGCCCCGCCAGTTCGAGCGACGACCACTGGCGGCCATGCTCGTCGAGCGCCAGCAGCAGGCTGCCGGGGT
>JACFNV010000109.1 GCA_019454675.1 Gammaproteobacteria bacterium
AGCTGCCGGTAGTGCGGCAGGTGGGACTCAGCTTTGTCCATGGCTCGAGGCCCGGCTGGCCTCCTGCATCAATGCCGCGAACTCCACCCCGGCGCTTGCCGCCAGGCGGTGGTGACCGTCGTGCACCAGCTCGCGGCCGGCAACGAACGCCCGGCGCAGCAGCGGGCGGCTGCCCGCGAACACCAGCCTGTCCAGCAGCTCGTCATCCTGCGCACCGGCCAGCGCGGGGTGTGCGCCATCCAGCTCGATGGCATCCGCCGCATGGCCCGTCGCCAGCGCCCCCACCGGCTGGCCGCAGGCAGCAGCGCCACCCGCCAGCGCGGCACGGAACAGCCGCGCGCCACAATGCGGCTCGGCGGCGCTGGCCGCCACGTTGCGCCGGCCCTGCACCAGCCGCTGGCCGTATTCCAGCCAGCGCAGTTCCTCCAGCGGGCTGACCGAGACCTGGCTGTCCGAGCCGATGGCGATGCGCCCGCCAGCGTCCAGAAAGTCGGCCAGCGGGAAGATGCCATCACCGAGATTGGCCTCGGTACTCGGGCACAGCGCCACCACCGCCCCGCTTGCCGCCAGCGCCCGGGTCTCCTGCGCATCCATGTGGGTGGCATGGACCAGGCACCAGTGGCGATCGGGCAGGCCACGCTCGAGCAGCCACTGCACCGGCCGGCTGCCCGACCAGGCCAGGCACTCGGCCACCTCGCGCGGCTGCTCGGCGACGTGGATGTGCACCGGGCACCCCGGGTCATGCGCCGCCCGCCACTCGAGCACCGCCTCGATGGCGGCGGGAGACACCGCACGCAGGCTGTGCAGGCCGATGCCGATGCGCACCGCCGGGCCCTGCTCCGCACGCAGCGCCTCGAGCAGCTCGAGGTATTCAGGCAGCTCCAGCACGAAGCCACGCTGGCCGGCGGATGGCGGCTGCCCGCCAAAACCGCCCTGCTGGTAGAGCACCGGCAGCAGGGTCAGGCGGATGCCGCTGGCCGCTGCCGCTCGCAGCAGGGCGCGGCTGGTGGCCGCGATGTCCCCATGGCGCCGGCCATCGGCGGCATGGTGCAGGTAGTGGAACTCGCAGACCGTGGTGTAGCCCGCCTCCAGCATCTCGGTGTACAGCCAGGTAGCGATGACCTCGATGGCGGCGGGATCGAGCCGTCGCGCCAGCGCATACATCCCCTCGCGCCAGCTCCAGAAGGAATCCGCGCCGGGGCCCGCCCATTCGCTGCGCCCGGCCAGTGCGCGCTGGAAGGCATGGCTGTGGGCATTGGGCATGCCGGGCAGCAGGATGCCATCGCCCGCCACCGTGCCGGCTGCCACCGCAGCGATGCAGCCCTCGGCATCCGCCTCGATGACGGTGCCCGCAGACCAGCCACCGGGCAGCAACGCACGGGTGCCCTGCAACCGCTCCGCTGCCCGCCCATGTCGCCCCACCTGTTCCCGCCCGTTGCTCATCCTGTCTGTTTGCCCAGCTTGTATAGACAGCCATAGACAGAATATCATCAAGCCGTGGCGGTGCAATGGGATTCGCTCTGGATCGACGGCCACCTGGCCACCATGGTTCCGGGTGCGGACCCCTGTGGCGCGATCCGCGATGCCGCGCTGGCCGTGCGCGATGGCCGCATCGCCTGGCTCGGCCCGCGCAGCGCGCTGGCCGGCGCCCCCGAGGCACTGGCCGATGCGGTCCACTCGCTGGCGGGCGGCTGGCTGACGCCGGGCCTCGTCGACTGCCATACCCACCTCGTCTTTGCCGGCAACCGGGTTGCCGAATTTGCCGCCCGCCTGGGCGGGGAAGGCTATGAACAGGCGGCACGCCGTGGCGGCGGCATCCTCGCCACCGTCGCCGCCACCCGCGCCGCCGGCAGCGAAGCGCTCTACGACGGCGCCCACCGGCGGCTCATGGCACTGCTGGCGGGCGGCGTCACCACGGTGGAGATCAAGTCGGGCTACGGCCTCGACCTCGACACCGAGCGGCGCATGCTGCAGGTGGCACGGCAGCTCGGCCGCGACACCGGCATCGGCGTGCGCAGCACCTACCTCGGCGCCCACGCGCTGCCGCCCGAGTACCGCGGCCGCCCCGACGCCTACCTGGACTTCATCTGCGACGAGGTGCTGCCCGCGCTGGCCGCGGAAGGGCTGGTGGATGCGGTGGATGCCTTCCATGAACGCATCGGCTTCGACACCGCGCAGGTCGGGCGGCTGTTCCGGCGCGCCGGCGAGCTGGGGCTGCCGGTCAAGCTGCATGCCGACCAGCTCGGCGACGGCGGCGGCGCCGGGCTTGCCGCCGGCTTCGCGGCGCTTTCCGCCGACCACCTCGAATACACCGGCGAGGCCGGGGCGGCGGCGCTGGCCGCGGCCGGCAGCGTCGCGGTGCTGCTGCCCGGCGCCTTCCACACGCTGCAGGCCAACCGCCAGCCACCGGTGGCCGCGCTGCGCCGCCATGGCGTGCCGATGGCCATCGCCACCGACTGCAACCCGGGCAGCTCGCCGGCACTCTCGCTGCCGCTGATGATGAACCTGGCCTGCCTGCGCTTCGGGCTCAACCCGGCGGAGGCGCTTGCCGGCACCACGCGCGCGGCGGCACAGGCGCTGGGCCTCGCCCACGATCGCGGTACACTCGAGCCCGGCAAGCGCGCCGACTTCGCCATCTGGGACATCAGCGAACCGGCCGAAATCTGCTACTGGCTGGGCCATCATCCGCTGCGCCAGGCCGTGGTCGGCGGGCGCACCATCCCCACCCACTGAGTCATCCCCAACCCGAGGAGTCACCCGATGAAGAGCGCTATCCACAAGCACCGGCTGGCGGGCGCCTGCGCCGCCATGCTGTGCCTTGCCGCCCCCTGGCCAGCCCTCGCCAACCAGGCTTCGCTGCACCTCGCCATCGGCGACCCGGCGCGCAGCGGGCAGGAGTTGCCGCTGGTGCTCGATGGCATCCGCGACACCGCGCGCGGCGACCTCGTCACCCCCGCGGAGATGGCGGCGCGGATGGCCGGTACCGGCATCCTGTTCATCGGCGAGAACCACACCAACCTGGACTTCCACCAGGTGCAGTTCCGCGCCATCAAGGCGCTGCACGAGGCCGGCCGCAAGGTGATGATCGGCCTCGAGATGTTCCCCTACACCGAGCAGGCGGTGCTGGACAACTGGGTGGCCGGCCGCTACACCGAGGAGGGCTTCGTCGAGCTCGGTGCCTGGTACGGCAACTGGAGCTACAACTGGCAGTACTACCGCGACATCTTCCTCTACGCCCGCGACCACGGCCTGCGCATGGTGGCACTGAACAGCCCGCGCAACGCGGTGAGCCTGGCGCGCAGCAAGGGCTTCGAGGCGCTGGATGCGGAAGCACGTGCACACCTGCCACCGCAGATCGCGCCGGCCACCGAGGACTACAAGCAGTTGTTCCGCAGCGTCTTCGACCGCGACGATGCCCTGCACATGCAAGGCCCCATGCTCGAGGGCCTCTACCGCGGGCAGATCATGTGGGATGCCACCATGGGCTGGAATGCCATGCAGGCCGTCAAGGCGGAAGCCGATCCGCGGGCCATCATGGTGGTGCTGATCGGCGCCGGCCATGTCACCTACGGCATGGGCGCAGAGCGCCAGATCGCGCCCTATTACGATGGCAGGATCAGCTCGCTGGTGCCGGTGACCCTGGTCGATGACAGCGGCAAGCCGGTGAAGCAGGTGCGCGCCTCCTATGCCGACTTCATCTGGGGCGTGCCCGAGGAGCGCGAGACCGTCTATCCCAGCCTCGGCGTCTCGCTGATGGGCGCACTGGGCAAGGTGCCGGGCCAGATCATCCAGGTCAGCAAGGATTCGGTGGCGTCACGCGCCGGGCTCAAGGTGGGCGATGTGCTGCTCAGCCTCGATGGCACCGCGATCGACTCCGCCAACACGCTGAACCGGGTGTTCGCCGGCTACCGCTGGGGCGACAGCGCCAACGCGCGCATCAGCCGTGATGGCGTGGAGCAGGCGCTGGCCATCCCGGTACGCCGCAGCAAGCCCTGAGACTGCCGGTTCCGGAAACGAAAAACCCCGCCGGATGGCGGGGTTTTTTGTTGCCTCGCGACGAGGCGGATGCCGGCCGTCGGCCACCGGGGCCGGCACCCCGTGGTTCCGCGCTACTTCTCCGCGCCGCCGAAGCGTACCTGGGCGGTGAGGCCCCAGGTGCGCAGGCTCGGATAGGTCACCGTCAGGCGCATCGGCGGGAAGTCGTCGAAGTTCGAGATGCCCCTCACGCTGCCCTCGCCGGTCGGCACCGAGGCGTAGATGTCCGAGTCGTTGGTCCAGAAGATGTCGCGGTAGCCGCTCAACGGCTTGTCATCGTCGAACAGGTTGCGCACCCAGAACTTCAGCGTGTAACGCGGCGACTCCAGGCCCACGTTCATGTTGACCACCGCACGTGCCGGCACCCAGCCCATGTTGTCGTTGCCGATGAACTGCTTGTCGGTGAAGTTGCCCGACACGCTGCCGAGCACGTCCCAGTCGCCGAACACCTGCTTGCGGTAATCGAAGGACAAGCTCGCCGTCCACGGCGGCTGGCGCATCTGCGTCTTGCCCGAGATGTCGCCCGAGAGGCGCTGGCAGCGCTCGGCATCGGCCGTCGACAGCGCGCCCGGCGTGCAGCTCGGGTCGTCGGTGTAGAAGCTCGGGAACAGCGCATAGCTGTCGAGCATGCCCTTCTTCATCTTCGAGTCGGTGTAGGCCACGGTCAGGCGGCTGCTCAGGTTGTCGGTCATCGCCACGTTGGTGGTCAGCTCCCAGCCGAACACATGCGCATCACCCGAATTGACGTTCAGCCCCTGCGGCTGGCGGAAGTGCAGTCCGCTGACCGGGTCGACCTCGGTCAGCTGGCGCAGCACCATGTCCTGCCAGTCGTTGAAAAACACCGCCATGTCGAGGCTGATGCGACGGTCGGGCGTGTAGCCCTTGATGCCCAGCTCGTAGGCGGTGATCTCCTCGGGATCGAAGCGGTTGACGATGGTGCCAAGCCGCATGCTGCCGGTGTGGTCCACCAGCTCCTTGGAGGGCAGGATGTTGATGCCGCCCGGCTTCTTGCTGTAGGCCACCGAGCCGTAGAGCATCCAGCCGGTGTCGAACATGTAATCCAGGCCCAGGCGCCAGGTGGTGTAGCTGAAGCGCGCGCTGCCGCCTTCGTAGCCGGGGATGAACTGCGACCTGTAGTCGCCGGTGCACTCGCCCGGGTTGATGGCGCAGCCCTCCTCGTCCTTCACCCACACGTCGTAGCCCACCGCGTCGAGCACCCGCAGGTCGTAGAAGGCGTCGCCGCAGTCCGCGAAGGGAATGTCGGTTGCTGCCGGATAGGCCGCTCCCGGGGTCGGCGACAGGCAGGGCGTGTGGTTGATGGCACTGGACCACAGGTGGTCGTTGGTGTGGCGCAGTTCGCCACGCGCCTTCAGCCGGTCGGTGATGTCGAAGTCGAGGCTGCCGAACAGCGACCAGGATTCGCCGCGCGAGCGGAGGAACGGACGGTCGAGCGGATCGAGGCCGGCATAGGAGCTGAAGTAGGGGTCGTAGCCCGGATAGGCGGGCAACGCCGGGGCAAAGATGTAGCTGCCGATGGCAAGCGAGGTGGGCAGCGCCACCGGCGGGATCGCCACGTTGCCGGTCGGGCCGATGTCGAACCAGCCGGGCAGGTCGCCCGCCAGGCCGGGATTGCCCTTGCGGTCATTGTCGACCAGGTGGAAGTAATAGCCACCCGCCTGCCAGCGCAGGCGCTGGTCGCGGCGGCTGGTGAAGCGGATCTCCTGGCTCCACTCCTCGATGTCCGGGCCGGGCTCGAAGTCGAGCACCCCCATCGGGATGCGCCCCCAGGCACCGGGCGACGAGTCGCAGGACGGCGGGTCGAGGTTGGAGACCGACTGGCAGTACACCAGCGGCATGCCGTAGCCGGCGACGCGGTTGAAGTCGTTGATCATGTCCTCCTTCATGTAGGAGTAGCCGGTCAACGCGGTCAGCGTGCCGTAGTCGGTCTCCCAGTCGATGCCGAGGTTGAAGCGGGTCAGGTCGCGGTTCTCGCCCCAGGCCTCTGGCACCTTGGGCATGCCGTCCTTCTTGATGCTGCCCGCCAGTGGCAGCG
>JACFNV010000110.1 GCA_019454675.1 Gammaproteobacteria bacterium
GCTGCGAAGTACCGGGACCGCCCGATCGACGTGCTGCTCAACAATGCCGGCATCTCGGGCTCCGACGAGGCGGGCGAGTTCGGCCACCTCGACTACGCGACCTACGCCCGCGTGCATGCCACCAACGTCGTCGGGCCGCTGAAGATGGCCGAGGCCTTCCTGCCCAACGTGGCGGCCAGCCGGCAGAAGAAGATCATCAGCATCAGCAGCACCGAGGGCTCGATCGGCCTGGTGAAGGGGCGCGGCGGTTCCTATTTCTACCGTTCCAGCAAGGCGGCGCTCAACATGGTGATGCGCTCGCTGGCGGTGGACCTCAAGCCGCGCGGCATCACCGTCGGCCTGGTGTCGCCCGGGCTGGTGCGCGATGACTTCACGCGGGGCCTCGATCTGCCGATCATGATCACGCCGGCGCAGAGCGCGGAGGCGGTGGCGAGGGTGATCGATGGCTACGAGCTTGCCATGACCGGCAGCTTCATCCGCCACACCGGCAAAGAGGCGCCCTGGTAGAAGCCCGTCGCCGCCCGCCACCGAATGAGAAGCGGTTGGCAGACAGCCCGTGGAGCGCGCCGCAGAATCCACGTCTCGGGTGCGCCTGCGGGCGCCGTGCGATCGTGACGGGGATGTGGCATGGATGCGAGTGTCGGCAAGGCCTTTGATTTCGTGCGGCAGATGGTGGCGAACCTGCCGGGCAGGGATATCGACCTGCCGGCCTTTCCCGATGTCGTCCGCCGCCTGCAGGTGGCGCTGGCGGATCCCCAGACCAGCGCCAGGGACCTGGTGCTGATCATCGAGTCCGAGCCGGTGCTGAGCGCCAGGCTGCTGCAGATGGCCAACTCCGCCGCCATGAATGCGGCCGGCAACCCGGTGACCACCATCAAGCTGGCGGTGAGCCGGCTCGGCTTCAACCTCGTGCGCGTCACCGCCATGAACCACGCCATGCGCCAGATGGAGCAGCAAAAGGCGCTGGCACCGATCCGTGCCGACCTCGGCGCGATCTGGCGCGCCAGCAACGAGGTGGCGGCGATCTGCTACGTGGTGGCGCGCCGTGCCTTCGGGCGCCAGCCCGACGAGGCGATGCTGGCCGGCCTGCTGCACGGCATCGGCGGCATCTACATCCTCACCCAGATCCAGAGCGCGGAGCCCGCGTTGCGCGAGGACCCGGGCTTCCGCGCGGTGCTCGGCGACTGGCAGCCGCGGCTCGGCAAGGCCATCCTCGACACCTGGGGCCTGCCCGGGCGCATCGGCGAGGCGGTGGCCAACCAGGACGAGCTGCTGAGCGGCAGCCCGCAGGAGATGGAGCCGCTCGCCAGGCTGCTCTCCGCCGCCAAGCTGCGCCATCGCCTCGGCAGCGAGCCGGCGCTGCGGCGCGAGCTGCCGCAGGCCGACGAGCTGATGCGCACCGTGACGCTGGGCGAGAATTCCTTCCTCGACATCGTCGCCTCCAGCCACCAGGACATCGAGGAAATGCAGGGCCTGCTCGCGGCCTAGCCGACGGCTGCCAGCCCCCCCGGAGGCGCTACCTCGAGCCCCTCGAGCCAGGCATCGTCCGAGCCTTCGGCGACGTCATCGAGCAGGAAGGTGGAGAGATAGCGCTCGCCGGTGTCGGGCAGCATCGCCAGCAGCACCGAGCCGGGTGCGGCGCGCTCGGCCACCTTCAGCGTGGCGGCGAGCGTGGCGCCGGCGGAGAGTCCGACGAAGATGCCTTCCCTGGCTGCCAGCCGGCGCGCGGTGGACTTGGCTTCCTCGTCGCTGACCGGTACCAGCTCGTCGTGCAGCTCGCGGTTGAGCACCGCGGGCAGGAAGTCCGGCGTCCAGCCCTGGATCTTGTGCGACTGCCACTCGGCACCACCGAGCAGCGAGGCCCCGGCGGGCTCCGCGGCGATGATCTTCACCTCGGGGCGGGCGAGTCGAATCATCTCGCCGACGCCGGTGAGCGTGCCGCCGGTGCCCCAGCCGCTGACCCAGAAGTCCAGCCTGCGGCCGGCGAAGTCGCTGAGGATCTCCGCGCCGGTGGTCTGGCGGTGGTAGGCGGGGTTGGCGGGGTTCTCGAACTGCCGCGCGAGGAACCAGCCATGCCGGCGCGCAAGTTCCTCGGCCTTCTCCACCATGCCCGCGCCGCGTGCCGCGGCCGGCGTGAGGATCACCCTTGCACCGTAGGCGCGCATGATCTTGCGCCGCTCCACCGAGAAGGTTTCGGTCATCACCGCCACGAAGGGGTAGCCGCGCGCGGCGCAGATCATGGCCATGGCGATGCCGGTGTTGCCCGAGGTGGCCTCGACCACCGTCTGCCCGGGCTTGAGCAGCCCGCGGCGCTCGGCGTCGTCGATGATGGCAAAGGCCAGGCGGTCCTTGACCGAGCCGCCCGGGTTGAAGGCTTCCACCTTGACGTAGATCTCCGCGTGGGTCGGCGCCAGGCGCTTGAGTCGCACGATGGGAGTGCGGCCGATGGTGGCGAGGATGTTGTCGTAGATCATGGGGTGCTCCGCTGCGGGTGGCCGGGTTCGTGGTGGGGCAGCGGGCCACGATAGGTATCGGAAGGCAGCTTGAAAAATGATGAATATTTCTCAATATATATCTAAAAGATATATGTGAATGATCGATTGGACTGGTCGTACTTAAGACATCCTGCAAATATCGTCATGTTTTTCAGGTATGACATGCATTTTTACCCACGATGACCCTGCAGCAGCTCAAATATCTCCTGGCTATCGTCGACAGCGGCCTCAACATCACCGCCGCCGCGGAGCGGCTCTATACCAGCCAGCCTGGCATCAGCAAACAGCTCAAGCTGCTCGAGCAGGAGCTCGGCATGCAGCTGTTCACCCGCAGGGGCAAGAGCCTGGCGGGCATCACCCCGGCCGGACGCGACGTGGTGGCGCGGGCGCGCAAGATCATGCGCGAGGCACAGAACATCCGCAGCCTGGCGCGCGAGATGGCGGGCGAGGAGGAGGGCACGCTGGCGATCGCCACCACCCACACCCAGGCCCGCTACGTGCTGCCCGAGGTGCTGCGCGAGTTCCGCGATCGCTATCCGCGCATCAACCTCGAGCTGCACCAGGGCACCTCCGAGCAGATCGCCGAGCTGGTGGCCGCCAACCGCGTCGACTTCGTCATTGCCACCAGCGCGCGCGAGCTGTTCCCCGGGCTGGTCATCCTGCCCTGCTACCAGTGGGACCGCGTGATCCTGGTGCCGCGCGGCCATCCGCTGGCTCGTGCGCCGCAGCCGGTCGGGCTGCGCGCGCTCGCCGAGCACCCGCTCATCACCTACGTGTTCAGCTCCACCGGCGAGTCCTCGTTCAAGCGCGCCTTCGCCGAGCAGGGGCTGGAGCCGCGCGTGGTGTTCACCGCGCGCGATGCCGACATCATCAAGACCTATGTGCGCATGGACATGGGGGTCGGCATCGTCGCCTCCATGGCGGTGGAGCGGGCCGATACCCGCGACCTGCTGGTGCTCGATGCCGCGGGGTTGTTCCCGCGGCTCACCGCCTGGCTCGGCTACCGGCGCGACACTGTGCTGCGCCACTACATGGTGGACTTCATGTCGCTGTTCGCTCCGCAGCTCACGCCCCAGCTGGTCAAGCGCGTCAGCGAGCTGCCCGGCCAGGCCGAGGTGGATGCGCTGTTCGCGCAGCAGAAGCTGTCGTTGCGCAGCGGCGAGGGCTTGGCCTCCATCGCCGACTGAGCGCGGGCTGCCAGCCTGCCGGATGCACCGCACTGTGGCCTCCGGCGCGTCCGTGGCTTGCTAGACTGCCGGCAGTGGTCCGCATGGGGGCGGGCCCGCGTCCCGGAGGAGCCATCACCATGACCCATTTGCTGACCCGGCGCAGCCTGCTCGGCGCCGCACCGCTGCTGGCCGGCGGACTATCGCTTGCAGGCCTGCCCGACAGGGCGAGCGCGCAGGCCTTTGGCCAGGGCGCCGCCGGTGCCGGGCCCGTCCGCGCCATGGCGCGACTGGCAGGCAACGAGAATCCCTACGGCCCGGGCCCGGCGGCCCGTGCGGCGATTGCCGCCGCCACCGGCGATAGCTGGAAGTATCCGATCATGGAGGAGATGGCCTTCAGGGCGCAGCTTGCCGAGCGCGAGGGGCTGAGCCCGCGCGAGGTGCTGGTCGGCGAGGGCTCCTCCGAAATCCTGCACATCGCCGCGCTGCTGGCGGGCATCGATGGCGGCGAGGTGCTCACCGCGACGCCCACCTTCGACCTGGTGGCGGTGCAGGCGCGTGCCGCTGGCGCGGTGGTCCGCGAGCTGCCGCTCGATGCGCAGATGCGCTTCGACCTGCCGGCGCTCAGGGCAGCGGTGGGCCCGCAGACGCGGCTCATCTATATCTGCAATCCCAACAATCCCACCGGGACGATGCTGCCCGGCACCGAGCTGCGCGCCTTCATCGAGTCGCTGCCGCCGGCGGTCACGGTGCTGGTGGACGAGGCCTACCTGGAGCTTGCCGCCGACATGGCCAGCGAGTCGATGGCGGCGCTGGTCCACAAGGGTGCCAACGTGGTCGTGGCGCGCACCTTCTCCAAGCTGCATGGCCTGGCGGGGCTGCGCATCGGCTATGCGCTGGCACGCGCCGACCTCATCGAGCGCATGGCACGGCTGAAGCTGAGCTCGACGGGCTTCCTCGGGGTGACTGCGGCAGCGGCCAGCTACACCGACATGCAGTTCCAGGCCGAGAGCCGCAGCCGCATCGCCGAGGGCGTGGCCATCACCACCGCGGTGCTCGACGAGCTCGGGCGACCGCATGCACCCACCTGGGGCAACTTCGTGTTCTTCGACACCGGCGGCCCGGCGCGCGAGTTCATCGCCGCCATGCGCGAGGCGGGCTTCTCGCTGGGGCGGCCGTTTGCCGCCTACCCGGACTGGTGCCGGGTGAGCATGGGAACGGTGGCGCAGATGCGGGACTTCGCGGCGGCCCTGCGCCGGCACTTCGGCTGAGCAGGTGGCGGCGCGCCTGCCCTGATGGCGTTTCCGGCAGCCGGCAGGTTTCCAGTATGATGGCGCGGCTCGATCCACCCGGGGGGGTGTGCCCGAGGCGCTTTGCCATCATCCTCCGCGGTGGAGCCGGCGTGCATGCCGGTGCAGCTGCCGATGCAGGCAGCAGCGGCAAGACTGCATCCCGATCGGCCCGGGAACGGCGCTGTCGTTGCGTACGGCAACCATGCGCAGGCAACCGGCACAGCATGAAGGCTGCGAAAGGCAGGCCATCCGCATGACCAAGCATCCCAATCGTTTCGGCCCGGTGTGGCTGCAGGAGGGCGTCACCTCCGGCAACATGATGGCGCTGATCCTCGGCGGCCTCACCACCATCGGCCTGCTGACCTTCATCGCGCTCGGCACGCCCTACGTGCTGACCGTCTACCTCGACATCCCGCAGAGCCAGCAGGGCGCGCTCAGCGGCTACCTGCACACCTTCCAGGAGGTGGTGGCGCTGGCGGTGTTCGCCCCTCTGGGCATCATGGCCGACCGCATCGGCCGGCGCTCGGTCTATGTCGGCTCCTTCCTCATCATGGCCATCGGCTACGGCATGTACAGCTATGCCAGCTCGGTGCCCGAGCTCTACGCCTACCGCTTCGTCTATGCGATCGGCGTGGCCGGCTGCACCGGCATGCTGGGCACCATCACCGCCGATTACAGCCTCGATCGCTCGCGCGGCCTGCTGGTGGCCGCGGTGGGCGTGCTCAATGCCATCGGCGTCATCGTCGGCGCCATCGTGCTCGGCAAGCTGCCGCAGATGTTCGTCAAGGGCGGGGCCAGCCCCGAGGCGGCCGGGCATGACGCCTTCCTGGTGGTGACGGGCATCTGCGTGGTGGTGGGCCTGCTGCTGGCCGTCGGCCTCAAGGGCGGCACGCCGGTCGACAAGGCGCACCGCCTGTCGCTGCCCGAGCTGGTCCGCAGCGGGCTTGCCGAGGCGCGCAATCCGCGTATCGCGCTGTCCTATGCCTGCGGCTTCATTGCCCGCAGCGACCTCGTGCTGCTCGGCACCTACAGCGTGCTCTGGGGC